>NZ_JANLOH010000106.1:0-208203 GCF_025466155.1 Pseudomonas sp. 13B_2.1_Bac1
ACCAAAATCGGTCATTCAGATGTGTCTAGGGAACCCGGCGCGATTCATTACTGTCGAGCGTCTGTTTACTATAGATATCAATTTTACGGGTATTTGGGAACTGTGAATGAACGTTAAGAACTTAAAGCCGGAGTACATTTCCCACTATGTTAATGATGGAGGCACTTATAGTTGGGTGAGTCATCAGGCAAAAGTCTTGCCATCAGCTTATTTGGAATACGCAAGGCAAGACTTTGACGAGCAGAATGGGGAGCGGGCTTTAATTAACGCTGTTGGAAACGCTAAAAGAGCTTTTCATCTGCAGACAGAAACACTGTGCGATGCCCTAGGATGGAAAGTTGCCTACAAAAATAAGAAGCTAGGGTTTGATAAGCGACTGGAGTACCTTTCGAAATGCGGGATATTGTCACCTCGCATTTTGTCTAGATTAAATAAGACACGCAATCGTGTCGAGCACGAGTACATTGTACCTACTACAGAGCAGGTTGAAGACTACCTCGATATTGTGGAGCTATTCATCTTCGCGGTCGGGCAAATCCTCGATAGATTTCCATACGAGATCGATTTTTCCCTGATGCAAGATGAGTATTACGATCCGACGTTGAAGTTGCCGGATAATTTTACCTTTAAAATGAACAGCGGCGGCCTAGATTCTTTCACGATTGGCCAAAAAGGCGAGAGCATTACAAAAGCAATGACTGATGATGACTATTTTCCTTGGTTAAAAGCTATATTTACGCAATATTTTCTAGTTTAGAGCTAGCACGTTGTAGGGTAGTGGCTTAGCGGTGGCTATACGCTGGTTCTTCATAAAGCTAATCACCACTGGTTTTGCAGCCTCTTCGGCGGAAAGGAGTGGCTAGATTAAAGATCTCCACAATGACGGTTATTGCCTAGAGGTGGCCCTCGTCTGAATATCTGTTTTTGGCCGAAAGCGGTAATAGGCCCACAGCCGCCACAGACTGAGAGCCGAAAAATCTGAAGCCTGCTTTTAATGGGAGAATCTGGTGAAGCGGAAGCTGCTTAAGCCTCCGCTTCTTCATCAACTGGTCTTTCTTTTGAGCTGAAGGTCAATGAAGTCAAGCTCTGCCTTGATTGCATCAATCGTGAGCGTCTCAACCTTGGTGTCTTTGTTTTCTCTAGCGTTGAGCTTTTTCATGCCAACCAGAACGACAATTATCCCGTTTAAATGAAGCTTTCGGGCCTTCAGGTAATCAGGCATCTGTGCGCTGTTCTGTGGTAGTTTGTTCATGATTGGACCGATAGTAGGCCCGAAGCAACCAGCCCTCGCCGGTTGCTTCGGGATAGGTTTGGGTTAGGCGGCCAGCAGGTCAAGCAGGCTGTGTTGGTGTGAGCGATCCGCGAGTTCGCGCCAGGTCCAGCTTCCAAAGTGCTCGCCCTGTTCAGGGATATCCAGCTTCATCAGTGCGACCGGGTCACGACTAATCAGGTTGCGTGCTGCCCACAGCTTGCCGCCTGTCTCCAGAAGTGTTTTCGCGGCCTCATTCCATTGCTCTTCTAACACTGTGTTCGCCAGATGAGCCGCTTGGTTTTCGATCTTGGCGCGTTCTTTTTGTGCCTTTATGATGTGCTGATCAATCGTCACGAGCTCCTGCTCCAGCGCGGTGATTAGCAGTTGTTGGCGGCGGTGATGTTCAACCGCAGCCGTTAGGTTTTTTGCTGCTTTTTGAGCTTCGGCATTGGCCGCTTTCTCGCCCTCCACATCGCCCCAGGCGACAGCCTGTGCATAAGCGGTGGCCGCGTCCGTTTCAGCTTGTCGAGCTTTTGCCATGTCTTCCTGATCGCTCTGGCGGACCTGCTGCAATCGGGTCTCGATGCTACTGCGCTTTTCGTTGAGTTCCATCTCGTCGGCTTTCCAGTTCGCCATATCGCTAAGATATCCCGCAGCCAAGCTCTCACGGTTTGCCAATCTCTCAAGGCGATGAATCTTTTGATTCAGGTTGCTGATTTCCAGATTTCGCGAGTCGATGCGTCTTTTGTGATCGTTGATTTCATCCTGCACGGCTCGTTGACGGCCCTGCTGGATAACCTCTGGGCTTTCCAGCGCCTCTTCGAAGGGAGCCAGGTCACCCTGAATGCTCTCCACTTCGAGGGTCAGTTGGTCGCGGCGGTCTTTCAGTTCTTGGATAGTGTTCATCTGTATTGTCTCTGGGTACTGCGGTTAATAGGGATGGTTGTCGAATGGCTGGCGAGGCCGAGAATGAGCCGGCGCTACCTCGATCAGCAGGCATGCCGTCAACTGGCCTTGGCCTCGCCTTCATCCGTTCCTGGAACCGTCTTCACCACGTGGCAGCGTTGAGGCCCTAACCCGGGCAGGCGAATCAAGCTGTACGCTTTTCCGTCGGTTCCCGGCTCGAGCACGCCCCGTTGCAGCGGTCCTTGTTCACCGCACTGATATTCATGCCCTTGAAGATCTCGGCCCTCTAGGCTTCCGGCAGCACGTAATAGGTATTGGTGGTATGCAGGGCATCGCCCATGCCGTGTTCCATCGTCGTGCGAAAGCCCAGTCGATCAATCGTTCGTGGGCCGTGCTCATCGATCTTGGCGGCGGCAGATTCCCAGCGCGTAAAGCGGCTTTCTCCAAAGCGTTCGATGACCTGACGCAACCGCGCCAAGATCTCATCGCTCTGGAAATCACCGGCGCCGCCGCGTTCGGCCACTCATAGATGCAGGGTCCTCCGTGAGGCGCTCTTGACCCTACAATCGGGCCGGCCGGTGACGCGCCAACTCTCATGCGAGCGCTGGCTAGGCCGAAGGGAAGGGGATCTGCAGGGCTTGCTTACTTTTAGAGGCAGGAAGGTTTTGGGTCACGAGTTGCTCTACCGTGTGGCGAGTGATCACCGACCGCTAAGCATTTCCTCAGGCGCGCAGAATGTGTGCAGGAAGGCAGTCGTGGCGTGTGCCAAAAAACTCGGCTACATGATGCTGGAGTACATCAGATTAAACAGCAGTGTCCTCAAACCACTCGGTATATTGTGTAATTGGAGCAAGGCGAAAACTTCGCTACTGACGTTCACGACGCTCCAGGCAGCCCGCCGGAAATTTCCCGCCACAGATCCTGGCTTCCTGCTTCAACCGCTCCTGCGCTACCTTCCGCTGTGTCGCTATCAACCTAGCGACCGGACTTGAGAATCCGAGAAACAATAGGCGCATAGGCGCCACCATCCATTAGACTGTTGGCGCTTTTTATCGCCCGTAAGTCTGTGTAATGGCGGCTATGCGTGGGAGACCTTCGGGTCTGCCGGGTTCCTATTGTCCCGGTTTCTCAGCCCGCGCATAGCTGCCACCCATTCGCATGAGAAACGAACGTGGCAGCTCTCAACATTAGGAGCTTAAGCAATGATCGTTTATGACAGGTCTTACCTTCGAAATCCCTCAACTCGCACCTCCGTCTATCTGGTAGGTGGCCAATGATCAATCCACCACTCAACAAAACCCTCGGCGTCATCACCTTTTCTACCTGCGGCAAGCAGCCAAGTCTCCACCGCCTATTCCGCGTCAATTCCGGCGTGCCCATCCGTGATGCCTTGGAGCATGTCTCCGAGCTTCTCCATTGTTCCAAAATGCTGGCGTTGGATGCAGCGATGGAGAAGGGCGCGGATCGCTATGCCTGGGCGGCGCATTATTTGGGGGAGATGGCGAAGGCGGTGGTGGATGATTTGGCGAATGGGATGTTGCCGAATGGTGTGGAGGAGGAGGGGGAAGAGAGTCGTGTGTAGGCGGGTGGTTTAAGGCTGTTGGGTCTGGCGTTTTCGCAGGCAAGCCAGCTCCCACAGGAGACTGCATTTCAAGGTGGCGACGGCGGCGACCGGTCATTTCGCGGGCTGGCCACTTTTCTACAGGCGAAAAAAAAGACCTTGAATTTCAAGGTCTTTTTTTAAGATGGTGCCCCGAGGGAGACTCGAACTCCCACTCCTTTCGAAAACGGATTTTGAATCCGCCGCGTCTACCAATTCCGCCATCAGGGCTCAATGGCGGCGAAGTATAGAGAGGTGATTACCGTTGGTCAATCACGTTTCATGGTCAATTTTGACTATTTCCGCTAGACTTCCCGGCCCTGCTAGACGAACCCCATCATGCGCGTTGCTGACTTTACTTTTGAGCTCCCTGATTCGCTGATCGCTCGCCATCCTTTGGCCGAGCGTCGCGCCAGTCGACTGCTGACCCTGGACGGGGTGAGCGGTGCCCTCGCACACCGTCAATTCACTGATTTGCTTGAGCATTTGCGCCCCGGCGATCTGATGGTGTTCAACAATACCCGGGTGATTCCGGCACGGCTGTTTGGCCAGAAAGCGTCCGGCGGCAAGCTGGAAATTCTGGTGGAGCGGGTGCTGGATAGCCATCGCGTGCTGGCCCATGTGCGCTCCAGCAAGTCGCCGAAACCGGGCTCGAGC
Source organism: Pseudomonas sp. 13B_2.1_Bac1 (assembly GCF_025466155.1). Taxonomy (NCBI): domain Bacteria; kingdom Pseudomonadati; phylum Pseudomonadota; class Gammaproteobacteria; order Pseudomonadales; family Pseudomonadaceae; genus Pseudomonas; species Pseudomonas sp. 13B_2.1_Bac1. The sequence goes on from NZ_JANLOH010000106.1 coordinate 4,416, forward strand.
ATCCTCATCGATGGTGGTGGCGAAGCCGAGATGGTCGCGCGTCATGATGCGCTGTTCGAGCTCAAGTTCGCCGAAGAGGTGTTGCCGTTGCTGGAGCGCGTCGGCCATATGCCGTTGCCTCCTTATATAGACCGCCCCGACGAAGACTCGGACCGCGAGCGCTATCAGACGGTGTATTCCCAACGCCTCGGCGCCGTCGCTGCACCGACTGCCGGGCTGCATTTCGACCAGCCGCTGCTGGATGCGATCGCCGCCAAGGGCGTCGAGACCGCCTATGTGACCCTGCACGTGGGGGCCGGCACGTTTCAGCCGGTGCGTGTGGATAAAATCGAAGATCACCATATGCACAGCGAATGGCTGGAAGTCAGCCAGGAAGTCGTGGACGCGGTTGACGCGTGCAAGGCGCGCGGCGGGCGGGTGATTGCGGTGGGCACCACCAGCGTGCGTTCCCTGGAGAGTGCGGCGCGTGATGGCGTGCTCAAGCCGTTCAGTGGCGACACCGATATCTTCATTTACCCAGGCCGGCCGTTCCATGTGGTCGATTGCCTGGTCACCAACTTCCATTTGCCGGAATCCACGCTGTTGATGCTGGTGTCGGCATTTGCCGGTTATCCCGAGACCATGGCCGCTTATCAAGCCGCCATCGATAACGGATACCGTTTTTTCAGCTACGGTGATGCGATGTTTATCACCCGTAATCCGGCGCCGCGCGGCCCAGAGGAACAACTATGAGTCGTATGTCGTTTGAACTGCTCGCCACCGACGGCAAAGCCCGTCGGGGTCGCCTGACTTTCCCGCGCGGCACCGTCGAGACCCCGGCGTTCATGCCCGTGGGCACTTACGGCACCGTCAAGGGCATGCTGCCGCGTGACATCGTCGCCACCGGCGCCGAGATCATCCTTGGCAACACCTTCCACCTGTGGCTGCGCCCGGGTACGGAAGTGATCAAGAAGCACGGCGACCTGCATGACTTCATGAAGTGGCAAGGCCCGATCCTGACCGACTCGGGTGGTTTCCAGGTGTTCAGCCTGGGCGCCATGCGCAAGATCAAGGAGGAGGGCGTGACCTTCGCCTCGCCGGTGGACGGTTCCAAGGTGTTCATGGGCCCGGAAGAGTCGATGCAGGTGCAGCGTGACCTGGGCTCTGACATCGTGATGATTTTCGACGAGTGCACCCCGTACCCGGCTGACGAAGACGTCGCGCGGATTTCCATGGAGCTGTCGCTGCGTTGGGCCCAGCGCTCGAAGAATGCGCATGGCGACAACACTGCCGCGCTGTTCGGTATCGTCCAGGGCGGCATGCACGAAAGCCTGCGCAAACGCTCGCTCGAAGGCCTCGACAAGATTGGCTTTGACGGCCTGGCCATCGGCGGTTTGTCGGTGGGCGAGCCCAAGCACGAAATGATCAAGGTGCTGGATTACCTGCCGGGCCTTATGCCGGCTGACAAACCTCGTTACCTTATGGGCGTTGGCAAACCCGAGGATCTCGTAGAGGGTGTGCGCCGCGGTGTGGACATGTTCGATTGCGTGATGCCAACCCGTAATGCCCGCAATGGGCATCTGTTCATCGATACAGGCGTGCTGAAGATCCGTAACGCGTTCCATCGCCATGATGATTCGCCGCTGGATCCCACCTGTGATTGCTACACCTGCCAGAACTTCTCCCGTGCTTATCTGCACCATCTGGACAAGTGTGGGGAAATGCTGGGTAGCATGTTGAATACCATCCACAATTTGCGTCACTACCAAGTCCTGATGGCTGGTTTGCGCGAGGCTATTCAACAGGGTACATTGGCCGCCTTCGTCGATGCCTTCTATGCCAAGCGCGGGCTCCCTGTGCCGCCCTTGGACTGAGTTTTCCGACCCTAAGATTCACTATTTGCAACTGGAGTGCTAAATGAGCTTTTTTATCTCTAACGCCATGGCTGATGCCGCTGCGCCTGCCGCTGCCGGTCCTATGGGCGGTGGTTTCGAGTGGATTTTCCTGGTCGGCTTCCTGGTCATCTTCTACCTGATGATCTGGCGTCCACAGGCCAAGCGCGCCAAAGAGCAGAAGAACCTGCTCGGCAGCCTGCAGAAAGGTGACGAAGTTGTGACCACCGGCGGCATCGCTGGCAAGATCACCAAAGTTTCCGACGCTTTCGTGGTTCTGGAAGTCTCCGACACCGTAGAAATGAAGTTCCAGAAGGGCGCCATCGCCGCCACGCTGCCTAAAGGCACGCTCAAAGCGATCTGAGTAACAACCTTTACCAATCGACGGGGCGCGCAAGGCGCCCCGCGTTATAAGCGGGCGGCGTGATGCTGAACAAATACCCTCTGTGGAAATACGTACTGATCCTGGCGGTGCTGGCGATCGGTTTTATTTATTCCGCTCCCAATCTCTATCCTGATGACCCGGCGATCCAGATCACTGGCGCCAGCACTTCGCTGCAAGTCAATCAGGCTGACCTGGAACGCGCGAGCAAGGCACTGACCGACGCTGGCATCCAGGTTAAAGCGGCAACGTTGGCGGCTGATGCGAAGGGCGGCTTGCTGCGCCTGACCAAGGCAGAAGACCAATTGCCGGCCAAAGACGTTGTGCGCAAGGTCATGGGTGATGACTACGTCGTCGCGCTCAACCTGGCACAGACCACGCCGACCTGGTTGCGCAAGATCGGCGCGCACCCGATGAAGCTGGGCCTGGACTTGTCCGGTGGTGTGCACTTCCTGCTGGAAGTCGACATGGACAAAGCCCTCGACGCTCGCCTGAAAGTCTACGAAGGCGACGTGAAGAGCCTGCTGCGCAAAGAGAAGTTGCGTTATCGCAGCCTGCCGCAGCTCAACGGTGCCATCCAGCTGGGCTTCTCTGACGAAGCTTCGCGCGAACAGGCCCGTGCGCTGATCCGCAAGAATTTCAACGATTTCGACATCGTGCCGGCTGACCTCAATGGCCAGGCTGTACTGCGTCTGGCGATGACCCCAGCCAAGCTGGCGGAAATCCGCGAATACTCCATCAAGCAGAACTTGACCACGGTACGTAACCGCGTCAACGAGCTGGGTGTGGCCGAGCCGATCGTTCAGCGCCAAGGCGCCAACCGCATCGTGGTTGAGCTGCCTGGCGTGCAGGACACTGCTGAAGCCAAGCGTATCCTGGGCAAGACTGCCAACCTGGAATTCCGTCTGGCGGCTGAGCCGGGTGCTACCCGCGCGACTGCCGAAGAGTTCGAGTTCCGCGAAGGCAACCGTCCTCCAGCGCTGATCGAGCGTGGCTTGATCATCACCGGTGACCAGGTGACTGACGCCAAGGCCGGTTTCGGCGAACACGGTACCCCTGAAGTGAACATCCGCCTGGATGGCCACGGCGGCGAACTGATGAGCCGCGCCACGCGCAGCAACGTCGGTCGCAGCATGGCGGTGATCTTCATCGAGCAACGCCCGGTGACCACCTACACCAAGCAGATCGTCAACGGCGTCGAGAAAGACGTGCCGGTACAGACCTTCAAGGAAGAGAAGAAGATCATCAGCCTGGCGACCATCCAGTCGCCGCTGGGTGCTCAATTCCGTATCACCGGCCTGAACGGCCAGGGTGAGTCCTCGGAGCTGGCCCTGTTGCTGCGTGCCGGTGGCCTGGCTGCACCGATGTACTTCGCTGAAGAACGTACCATCGGCCCGAGCCTGGGTGCCGACAACATCACCAAGGGTATCGACGCGGCCTTGTGGGGCATGCTGTTCGTGTCGCTGTTCATCATCGCCATCTACCGCTTCTTCGGCATCATCGCCACCGTGGCCCTGGCGGGCAACATGGTAATGCTGCTGGCGCTGATGTCGCTGCTGGGAGCTACACTGACCCTGCCAGGTATCGCCGGTATCGTACTCACCATGGGTATGGCGGTTGACGCCAACGTGCTGATCTTCTCGCGGATCCGTGAAGAGATCGCCGCCGGCATGACCGTGCAGCGTGCAATCAACGAAGGCTTCGGCCGGGCATTTACCGCGATTCTCGACTCCAACTTGACCACTTTGCTGGTCGGCGGGATTCTCTTTGCCATGGGCACCGGCCCGGTCAAAGGTTTTGCGGTGACCATGTCCCTCGGTATCTTTACCTCGATGTTCACGGCCATCATGGTGACCCGCGCAATGGTCAACCTGATCTTTGGCGGGCGTGACTTCAAGAAGTTGTGGATTTAAGGGGCTGCCATGTTACGTACAATCAACTTCATGGGCGTTCGCAACGTTGCGTTCGGCGTCACTGTGCTCCTTACCGTTCTGGCGTTGTTCAGCTGGTTCCATAAGGGCCTGAACTACGGTCTGGACTTCACCGGCGGTACGCTCATCGAGCTGACCTACGAGAAGCCGGCCGACGTCACCCTGGTGCGCAACGAGCTGGTCAAGGCCGGCTATCACGAAGCCATCGTGCAGAGCTTCGGTGCCACCACCGATCTGCTGGTGCGTATGCCGGGCGAAGACCCGCAACTGGGTCACCAGGTCGCCGAGGCCTTGCAGAAGGTTGGCGGTGACAACCCGGCATCGGTCAAGCGCGTCGAGTTCGTCGGCCCGCAGGTCGGTGAAGAGCTGCGCGACCAGGGCGGCCTCGGCATGCTGATGGCGCTGGTCGGCATCATGATCTACCTGGCATTCCGCTTTCAGTGGAAATTTGGTGTCGGCGCCATTGTGTCGCTGATCCACGACGTGATCGTGACCGTGGGCATCCTCGCCTACTTCCAGATCACCTTCGACCTGACCGTGCTCGCGGCGGTACTGGCGATCATTGGTTACTCCCTCAACGACACCATCGTGGTATTCGACCGGGTTCGTGAGAACTTCCGGGTACTGCGCAAGGCGTCGTTGATCGAGAACATCAACGTTTCCACCACCCAGACCCTGTTGCGGACCATGGCGACGTCGATCTCCACCTTGCTGGCGATCGCGGCACTGATGATCTTTGGCGGCGACAACCTGTGGGGCTTCTCCCTGGCGCTGTTCATCGGCGTTCTGGCGGGTACCTACTCGTCGATCTACATCGCCAACGTGGTGCTGATCTGGCTGAACCTCAACAGCGAAGACCTGATCCCTCCTGCTGCGACTGGCAAGGAGGTCGACGACCGCCCTTGATGGGCGCTTGTTGATCTGCTGTTACAAAGAAGGCACGAGTATTGAACTCGTGCCTTTTTTTTTGCTCCAAGGCTGGGTATAGCGCGGATCTTTCGGTCCGTTTGTGATGGTCAGGAGGTTCACGTGAACAAGTCGTTGCTGGTTGGTGCGGTATTGGGTGCTGTCGGTGTGACTGCCGGGGGTGCTGTTGCCACCTACAGCCTGGTGAAAAGCGGCCCTGAGTATGCGCAAGTGCTGGCGGTGCAGCCGGTAAAAACCCAGATCAAAACCCCGCGCGAGGTCTGCAAGGACGTCGCAGTGACCCGGCAGAAGCCGGTTCAGGATCAACATCAGATCGTCGGCACGGTAGTCGGCGCACTGGCCGGTGGCCTGTTGGGCAACCAGGTCGGTGGCGGTAATGGCAAGAAGCTGGCTACTGTAGCTGGCGCGGTCGGTGGCGGTTACGCTGGTAACAAGGTTCAGGAAGGTATGCAGAACCGCGATACCTACACCACCACTCAAACCCGTTGTAACACCGTCAATGACATCAGCGACAAGGTGGTCGGTTATGACGTGCGTTACAACCTGGATGGCAAGGAAGGGTCTGTGCGCATGGACCGTGATCCGGGTGGCCAGATTCCAGTCGATAAAGAAGGTCGGCTGATCCTGGGTCAGAACCAGCAGTAATTGATAAGCCTGGCACTGATCCAGATGTAGGGGGTGGCTTGCCTGCGATTGCGCTGGGTCAGCAGCTGATTAGCTGGCTGACAGCAATCGCAGGCAAGCCAGCGCCTACATTGGATTGTGTTGAGTCAGTGGTACTGGGTTTTTCCAAATCCCAGGCATAAAAAAAGCACCCCTCGGGGTGCTTTTTTTGTGCTCGCTCGCTTAGCGTTTCAGCGAAGCCGGCAGGTGCGGCTGGATCGCCGTCAGTACTGCCTTGAAGCATTTGGTGTTGCCGGCAACCACGTGGCCTTTCTCAAGGAAGTCGTGACCGCCGGTGAAGTCGCTCACCAGGCCGCCTGCTTCCTGGATCAGCAGGGCGCCTGCAGCCATGTCCCACTCGGACAGGCCCGATTCCCAGAACGCATCAAAACGACCTGCGGCCACATAGGCCAGGTCCAGGCTGGCGGCACCGGCGCGGCGGATGCCGGCGGTCTGGCCAACCAGGGCGCGGAACATGCCCAGGTAGTTTTCCAGGTTGTCCATCTGGTCGTCACGGAACGGGAAGCCGGTGCCGAGTAGGGCGCCGTCCAGGCTGGTACGGCCGCTGACACGCAGGCGACGACCATTCAGCTGGGCGCCACGGCCACGGCTGGCGGTGAATTCTTCCTGGCGAACCGGGTCGAGTACGACGGCGTGTTCCAGGCGGCCACGGTATTTGCAGGCAATGCTCACAGCAAAGTGTGGGATGCCGCGCAGGAAGTTGGTGGTGCCATCCAGTGGGTCGATGATCCACAGGTAGTCTTCGCCTTCGCCGCTACCTTTGTGCAGGCCGGTTTCTTCACCGAGGATGCCGTGGGTAGGGTAGGCCTTGCGCAGGGCGTCGATGATTTTCTGTTCGGCGGCGCGATCCACCTCGGATACATAATCCTTGGCGTCTTTTTCGTCGACCTTGATGGTATCCAGGCGCTCGATGGAGCGGAAGATCAATTCACTGGCGCTGCGGGCGGCGCGCAGCGCGATATTCAGCATGGGCTGCATGGATGTGTCACCTAAGGTTGTTAAAGAAAGCCGGGCATTCTAGCAGAAACTTTCTTCAGGTGAAGGACGACGTTAGCTTTCATGGCATAACCTTAGGCTGTTCTGTAAGATTTGCTCCCCTTTCCCGTGTCCGAGAGCGCCTCCCTTGCTGCAAAACATTCGTGTCGTCTTGGTCAATACCAGTCATCCCGGCAACATCGGCGGGGTGGCGCGAGCCATGAAAAACATGGGGCTGACGCGCCTGGTGCTGGTCGAACCGCGCGTGTTCCCCCATCACGAGGCTGATGCCCGTGCGTCCGGCGCCAATGACATCCTCGAAAAGGCCCAGGTCGTCGCCACCTTGGAAGATGCCCTGGTCGGTTGCAACCTGGTGCTCGGCACCAGTGCTCGCGATCGCCGCATTCCCTGGCCGCTGCTGGATCCGCGCGAGTGCGGGACCAAGGTCGTGGAAGAGGCGGCTGGCGGCGCTGAGATCGCGCTGGTGTTTGGCCGTGAAGACTCCGGCCTCACCAATGAAGAGCTGCAGCGATGTCATTACCACGTGCACATTCCATCAGACCCCGAGTTCAGCTCGCTGAACCTCGGGGCAGCGGTGCAGGTGTTGAGTTATGAAGTGCGCATGGCCTGGCTGGCCGCAGAAGGGCCGCCGAGCAAGGTCGAGAAGGACGAAGTGGCGTCGACCAAGAGTGGCGAGTTGGCCACCATGGACGAGCTGGAGCGATTCTATGAACACCTGGAGCAAACCCTGGTGGCCATTGAGTTCCTCGATCCGGAAAAACCACGGCACTTGATGGCGCGCCTGCGTCGGTTGTACGGACGCAGCTCGGTCAGCCGGGCGGAAATGAATATATTGCGTGGCATCCTCACGGAAACCCAGAAAGCGGCCCGTGGCGAGCTTCTTAAGCGGAAGGATTAAAAATGTTCGAGCGTTTGCGAGAAGATATCCAGAGTGTTTTCCACCGTGACCCGGCGGCGCGCAACGCCTTTGAAGTGCTGACGTGCTACCCGGGCATGCATGCAATCTGGATCCATCGCCTGTCCGGCGCCTTGTGGGGCATGGGCTGGAAATGGCTGGCGCGGCTGGTGTCGAACTTCGGTCGCTGGTTGACCGGGATCGAAATCCACCCGGGGGCCAAGGTCGGGCGTCGCTTCTTTATCGACCATGGCATGGGCATTGTGATCGGCGAGACGGCTGAAATTGGGGATGACGTAACCCTCTACCAGGGCGTTACCCTCGGCGGTACCAGCTGGAACAAAGGCAAGCGCCACCCAACCCTCGAAGACGGCGTGGTGGTCGGGGCGGGCGCCAAGGTGCTTGGCCCGTTCACGGTCGGCGCGGGCGCCAAGGTCGGCTCCAATGCGGTGGTGACCAAGGCGGTGCCAGCCGGCGCGACCGTGGTCGGCATTCCAGGGCGGATCATCGTCAAGCCGGAAGTCGGTGACGAGCAGGAAGCCAAGCGCAAGGCTATGGCCGAGAAGATCGGTTTCGATGCCTACGGCGTCAGCGAAGACATGCCGGACCCGGTGGCGCGCGCCATCGGCCAGTTGCTCGATCATCTGCAGGCCGTAGATGGCAAGCTGGAGGGTATGTGCGGTGCGCTGAAGGATCTGGGCAGCCCTTACTGTGCGAAAGATCTGCCTGAGTTGCGCGAAGAAGACTTCGCCGAGATCAAGGACGAAGCGTCGGCCACCAAGGCAGGCTAGATATTACGGTTGATAGAACTCGCCTGTGGGAGCTGGCTTGCCGGTGATAGCGGTCTGCCAGCTACCCCTAGGGCTGCTGATCCACCGCCGATCGCAGGCAAGCCTGCTCCCACATTTGATCTCCATTGGGCATGAGATGGGGCCCTGACCTTGTTCCTGCTGGTCGTCCCCACCCCATCCTGCTATGATTCGCGCGCCCTTTTTACGGGTAATCCTGACTAAAGTACTAGGTCTTATAGTTGACTTAAATACTCGGGAATCGCATACTTGCTCCCATTCTGAAACACCTTGGTACTTGTCCATGAGACTGACTACAAAAGGCCGATACGCGGTGACCGCCATGCTTGACCTGGCCTTGCACGCGCAAACTGGGCCGGTGTCCCTGGCCGATATCTCCGAGCGCCAAGGCATTTCCCTGTCCTACCTCGAGCAACTGTTCGCCAAGTTGCGCCGCAGCAACCTGGTTTCCAGCGTGCGTGGGCCGGGCGGCGGCTATCAACTGTCCCGCGACATGCAGGGCATTCAGGTAGCCCAGGTCATCGACGCGGTGAACGAATCCGTCGATGCAACCAAATGCCAGGGTCTGGGTGACTGCCACGCCGGCGACACCTGCCTGACGCACCACCTGTGGTGTGACTTGAGCCTGCAGATCCATGAGTTTTTGAGTGGTATCAGCTTGGCTGATCTTGTGACTCGCCGTGAGGTGCAAGAAGTAGCCCAGCGTCAGGACCAGCGCCGTTGCAACACCAAGGCGCCGCGTCTGGACAAGATTGAAGCGTCCGCCGTCGAGTGACAGCCGAAGAGCTAACGGCACGCCAGCCAGCCTGATTTAGGAGAAAGTCCATGAAATTGCCGATTTACCTTGATTACTCAGCGACCACCCCGGTTGATCCGCGTGTCGCGCAAAAGATGAGTGAATGCCTGCTGGTTGACGGAAACTTCGGCAACCCGGCCTCCCGTTCCCACGTATTCGGCTGGAAAGCCGAGGAAGCGGTCGAGAATGCTCGTCGCCAGGTCGCCGACCTGGTGGGTGCAGACCCGCGTGAAATCGTCTGGACCTCCGGTGCTACCGAGTCCGACAACCTGGCAATCAAGGGCGCGGCGCATTTCTATGCGACCAAGGGCAAGCACCTGATCACCACCAAGATTGAGCACAAGGCTGTCCTCGACACCATGCGCCAACTGGAGCGTGAAGGTTTCGAGGTGACCTACCTCGAGCCAACCACCGACGGTATCGTCACCCCGGCCATGATCGAAGCCGCGCTGCGTGAAGACACCATCCTGGTTTCCGTGATCCACGTGAACAACGAAATCGGCACCATCAATGACATCGCGGCCATTGGCGAGCTGACCCGTTCCAAGGGCATCCTGCTGCACGTCGACGCTGCCCAGTCCACCGGCAAGGTCGATATCGACCTGTCGAAACTGAAAGTCGACCTGATGTCGTTCTCTGCCCACAAGACCTACGGCCCTAAAGGCATCGGCGCGCTCTACGTGAGCCGCAAGCCTCGCGTGCGTATCGAAGCCACCATGCACGGCGGCGGTCACGAGCGCGGCATGCGTTCGGGCACCCTGGCGACCCACCAGATCGTCGGCATGGGCGAAGCTTTCCGCGTAGCCAAGGAAGACATGGCTGCCGAAAATGTACGCATCAAGGCCCTCAGCGATCGCTTCTACAAGCAGGTCGAGAACCTTGAAGAGCTGTACATCAACGGCAGCATGACCGCCCGTGTACCGCACAACCTGAATTTGAGCTTCAACTACGTCGAAGGCGAGTCGCTGATCATGGCACTCAAGGACCTGGCGGTTTCGTCCGGTTCGGCCTGCACCTCGGCTTCGCTTGAGCCTTCGTATGTCCTGCGCGCCCTGGGCCGCAACGACGAACTGGCACATAGCTCGATCCGCTTTACGTTCGGCCGCTTCACCACCGAAGAACAAGTCGACTACGCCGCGCAGAAAGTCTGCGAGGCCGTCAACAAGCTGCGCGTTTTGTCGCCGCTGTGGGACATGTACAAAGACGGTGTCGATATTTCCAAGATCGAGTGGGCGGCACACTAAATATAGAAGCCGCCACCCAAGCTCTGTAGGAACGTGGCGGAAAACGCAGGCGTTTTTACAGGGTTCCAGAGCGGCCCTGATGAGTGAGGATTCAGTACCATGGCTTACAGCGAAAAGGTCATCGACCACTACGAAAACCCGCGCAACGTCGGCAAGATGAACGCGGAAGACCCTGATGTCGGCACCGGCATGGTCGGCGCTCCGGCGTGCGGCGATGTGATGCGCCTGCAGATCAAGGTCAACGAGGCTGGCGTTATCGAAGACGCCAAATTCAAGACATATGGCTGCGGTTCCGCCATTGCCTCCAGCTCCCTCGCTACCGAGTGGATGAAAGGCAAGACCCTGGATGAGGCTGTCACTATCAGCAACACCCAGCTGGCCGAAGAACTGGCCCTGCCGCCGGTGAAAATTCACTGCTCGGTACTCGCTGAAGACGCCATCAAGGCGGCCGTTCGCGACTACAAGCAGAAGAAAGGCTTGATCTAAGCATTTGGCGACGAGTAAGGAGTCAACGATGGCTATCAGCATGACAGAAGCGGCTGCGCAGCACATTCGCCGCTCCCTGAATGGGCGCGGTAAAGGTGAGGGGATTCGTCTGGGTGTTCGCACCACGGGCTGTTCCGGCCTTGCCTACGTGCTGGAGTTTGTCGACGAGGTGGTTGCGGAAGACCAGGTGTTCGAAAGTCACGGCGAGAAAGTGATTATCGACCCCAAGAGCCTGACCTACCTGGACGGCACCGAACTCGATTTCGTCAAGGAAGGGTTGAACGAAGGCTTCAAGTTCAACAACCCCAACGTGCGCGGTGAGTGTGGCTGCGGCGAAAGCTTCAACATCTGAGGCTATTCGTGGGTACTCCTTGTCATTTCGCTTTATTCGAGCTGCAGCCGAGTTTCCGGCTGGACCTCGAACAGCTAGCCACGCGCTACCGTGAATTGGCGCGTGGCGTGCACCCGGACCGCTTCGCTGACGCTTCCGAGCGTGAGCAACGCCAGGCCCTGGAGCAATCGGCCAGCCTCAACGAAGCCTATCAGACGCTCAAAAGCCCTCCGAAACGCGCGCGTTACCTGCTCGCGATGAATGGTGGCGAGTTGCCGCTGGAAGTCACGGTTCACGATCCGGACTTCCTGATGCAGCAGATGCAGTGGCGCGAAGAGCTCGAAGACTTGCAGGACGAAGCCGATCTGGCGGGTGTCGCGGTCTTCAAGCGTCGTCTGAAAACGGCCCAGGATGAGCTCAACGAAAGCTTCGCAGCCTGTTGGAACGATGCTGCGCAACGCGAACAGGCCGAACGCCTGATGCGGCGCATGCAGTTCCTCGACAAGCTCACCTACGAAGTGCGCCAGTTAGAAGAGCGCCTCGACGATTAACCCAGTGCTGCCCGTGATGCACGCCTGATAGACAGATAAGACCTGATTACCATGGCTCTACTGCAAATCGCCGAACCCGGCCAAAGCCCTCAACCGCACCAGCGTCGCCTGGCGGTGGGGATTGACCTGGGCACCACCAATTCCCTGGTTGCTGCCTTGCGCAGCGGCCTGTCCGAGCCGCTGCCCGACGCCGATGGCCAGGTGATCCTGCCGTCCGCCGTGCGCTATCACGCTGATCGCACCGAAGTAGGCGAGTCGGCCAAGCTGGCCGCGTCTGCCGATCCTTTGAACACCGTGCTGTCGGTCAAGCGCTTGATGGGTCGTGGTCTGTCCGACGTCAAGCAATTGGGCGACCAGCTGCCGTACCGCTTTGTCGGTGGCGAATCCCATATGCCGTTCATCGACACTGTCCAGGGGCCGAAGAGCCCGGTGGAAGTGTCTGCCGATATTCTCAAGGTGTTGCGCCAGCGTGCGGAATCCACCTTGGGCGGCGAACTGGTGGGCGCGGTGATCACCGTTCCGGCGTATTTCGATGATGCTCAGCGCCAAGCCACCAAGGACGCGGCGAAACTCGCCGGCCTCAACGTGCTGCGCCTGCTCAACGAGCCTACTGCGGCGGCCGTGGCCTATGGCCTGGATCAGCACGCAGAAGGCCTGGTCGCTATTTATGATCTGGGCGGCGGCACCTTTGATATTTCGATCCTGCGCCTGACCGGCGGTGTCTTCGAAGTGCTGGCCACCGGCGGCGACAGCGCCCTGGGCGGCGATGACTTCGATCATGCCATTGCGGGCTGGATCATCTCCAGCGCCGGCTTGTCGGCTGACCTGGATCCGGGCGCGCAACGCAACCTGTTGCAAACCGCCTGTGCGGCCAAGGAAGCGTTGACTGATGCCGCCTCCGTTGAAGTGTCCTACGGCACTTGGTCGGCGCAACTGACCCGCGACGCCTTCGATGCGTTGATCGAACCGATGGTTGCCCGCAGCCTCAAGGCTTGCCGTCGCGCCGTGCGTGATTCCGGTATTGAGCTGGAAGACGTCGGTGCCGTGGTCATGGTGGGTGGTTCCACCCGTGTGCCGCGCGTTCGCGAGGCCGTGGCCGAAGCCTTTGGTCGCCAGCCGCTGACTGAAATCGACCCGGATCAGGTAGTTGCCATTGGTGCTGCGATCCAGGCCGATACCCTGGCTGGGAACAAGCGCGATGGTGGCGAGTTGCTGCTGCTCGACGTGATTCCGCTGTCCCTGGGCCTCGAAACCATGGGCGGCCTGATGGAGAAGGTGATTCCACGTAATACCACCATCCCCGTTGCCCGCGCCCAGGACTTCACTACTTACAAAGATGGCCAGACGGCCATGATGATTCATGTGCTGCAAGGCGAGCGCGAGTTGATCAGCGATTGCCGCTCCCTGGCGCGCTTTGAATTGCGCGGCATTCCGGCGATGGTGGCCGGTGCGGCGAAGATTCGCGTGACCTTCCAGGTCGACGCCGATGGCCTGCTCAGTGTCGCTGCGCGCGAACTGGCGTCCGGCGTCGAAGCCAGCATCCAGGTCAAGCCGTCCTACGGCCTGACCGACGGCGAAATCGCCAAGATGCTCAAGGACTCGTTCCAATATGCCGGTGACGACAAGGTCGCCCGCGTATTGCGTGAGCAGCAAGTGGATGCCCAGCGCCTGCTCGAAGCGGTGCAGGGCGCCCTTGAGGCGGATGGCGAGCGCCTGTTGGATGCCGAAGAGCGCATGGTCATCGACCTGCAAATGCAGGAACTGGCTGAACTGATGAAAGGCAACGATGGTTACGCCATCGAGCAGCAGACCAAGCGCTTGTCGCAGGTCACGGATGCGTTTGCCGCCCGGCGCATGGATCAGACGGTGAAAGCCGCACTGGCCGGGCGCAACCTGAATGAAATCGAGGAATAATTAATGCCGCAGGTCATTTTTCTGCCACACGCCGAGCATTGCCCGGACGGTATGGTCGTGGAGGCTGAGACCGGCAAGTCCATCCTCGAAGTTGCCCATGACAACCACATCGAGATCGAAAGCGCCTGTGGCGGTGTGTGCGCCTGCACCACCTGCCACTGCGTGATTCGCGAGGGTTTCAACTCCCTGGAAGAAGCGGATGAGCTCGAAGAGGACTTCCTGGACCGCGCCTGGGGCCTGGAGGCGACTTCTCGCCTAAGCTGTCAGGCAAAGGTCGGAACTGAAGACATCACCGTCGAAATCCCGAAATATTCCCTCAACCATGCAGCCGAAGCGCCGCATTGATTCAAGGAAATGTCATGAGCCTGAAATGGGTTGATGTACAAGAGATCGCTATACAACTTGCGCAAGCCCACCCGGAGGTCAATCCTCTGACGGTCAACTTCGTCAAGCTGCGCAATCTGGTGATGGAACTGCCGGACTTCGACGACATCCCCGACCGGGGTGGCGAAAAGGTTCTGGAGGCGATTCAAGGCCTGTGGATCGAAGAAGCAGACTGAACCGCCTTTTTACGCAGTTAGGCAATACCCAATAACCCGCGTATAATTCGCGGGTTTAATTTTTCGTAAATTACCGTTTCTGGAGTTACACCATGGCTGTTCAACGTACTTTCTCCATCATCAAGCCTGACGCTGTTGCAAAAAACGTCATCGGCGAGATCACCACTCGTTTCGAAAAAGCCGGCCTGAAGGTTGTAGCTTCGAAACTCAAGCAACTGTCCAAGGCTGAAGCTGAAGGCTTCTACGCTGAGCACAGCGCTCGTGGCTTCTTCGGCGACCTGGTTGCCTTCATGATCTCCGGTCCTGTTGTTGTTCAGGTCCTGGAAGGCGAAAACGCTATCGCTCTGAACCGTGAGCTGATGGGCGCTACCAACCCTAAAGAAGCAGCTGCCGGCACCATCCGTGCTGATTTCGCTGAGTCCATCGACGCCAACGCTGTACACGGTTCGGACTCCGAAGCCGCTGCTGCTCGCGAAATCGCTTACTTTTTCGCTGCTACTGAAGTAACCGCTCGCTAAGCATCGGCTTAAAGAGTGAGGGTGAATCCATGACTACATCGACTGTTAAAACCAACCTGCTGGGTCTGACTCAACAGGAAATGGAAAAATTCTTCGACTCAATCGGGGAGAAGCGTTTCCGTGCCGGTCAGGTAATGAAGTGGATTCACCACTTTGGCGTCGACGATTTCGACGCCATGACGAACGTCAGCAAGGCTTTGCGCGACAAGCTCAAGGCTATTGCTGAAGTGCGTGGTCCGGAAGTGGTCAGCGAGGACATCTCCAGCGACGGCACCCGTAAATGGGTGGTGCGCGTGGCGTCCGGCAGTTGTGTCGAGACCGTGTACATTCCCCAGGGCAAACGCGGCACCTTGTGCGTTTCGTCCCAGGCAGGCTGTGCCCTGGACTGCAGTTTCTGCTCCACCGGCAAGCAAGGCTTCAATAGCAACCTCACCGCCGCCGAAGTCATCGGCCAGGTGTGGATTGCCAACAAATCCTTTGGCAGCGTCCCGGCAACCGTCGACCGTGCCATCACCAACGTGGTGATGATGGGCATGGGTGAGCCGCTGCTGAACTTCGACAACGTCGTTTCGGCCATGCATCTGATGATGGACGACCTGGGCTACGGCATCTCCAAGCGCCGTGTGACCCTGTCGACCTCCGGCGTGGTGCCGATGATCGATGAGTTGTCCAAGCACATCGACGTCTCCCTGGCGTTGTCGCTGCACGCACCCAATGACGCATTGCGTAACCAATTGGTGCCGATCAACAAGAAGTATCCGCTTAAGATGCTGCTCGAGTCTTGCCAGCGCTACATGTCGTCCCTGGGCGAAAAGCGCGTGCTGACCATTGAGTACACCCTGCTCAAGGACATCAACGACAAGGTCGAACACGCGGTCGAGATGATCGAGTTGCTCAAGAACATCCCGTGCAAGATCAACCTGATTCCGTTCAACCCGTTTCCACATTCTGGCTACGAGCGGCCGAGCAACAACGCCATCCGCCGTTTCCAGGATCAACTGCACCAGGCCGGCTACAACGTCACCGTACGCACCACCCGTGGTGAAGACATCGACGCCGCCTGTGGCCAATTGGTAGGACAGGTGCTGGATCGCACCCGTCGCAGCGAACGTTATATCGCGGTGCGCGAACTGAGCGCCGCCGACGATATGCCACAAAGCGCTGCGAATCGAAACTGAGAGAGGATCTCTATGCCCTTGCGCCTTGCGCTGCTTTTACTGGTGACCGGCCTTGCGGCCGGATGTGTTTCATCGGGACATGAAAGCCCGTTGCAAACCGGTAAAGGCCGTGACGCGGCGCGAGTTGCCTATGTGCAACTGGGGTTGGGGTACCTGCAGCAAGGCATGAGCGAACAGGCCAAGGTGCCATTGAAAAAGGCCCTGGCGCTGGACAGCGACGATGCCGACGTCAACGCGGCATTGGCCCTGGTATTCCAGGCCCAGGCCGAGCCTGAACTGGCCGATCAGTATTTCAACAAAGCCCTGGCCGTCCGGCCTGCCGATCCGAGGTTGCTGAACAATTACGGCAGCTTCCTGTTCGCGCAGCAACGTTATGACCAGGCAGCCGTTAATTTCCAGCAAGCCAGCGCCGATACCCTCTATCCTGAACGCTCGCGGGTGTTCGAGAACCTTGGGGTGACCTCGATGCGCCTCGGCCAGCGCGACAGCGCACGCCAGCAACTGGAAAAAGCCCTGCACTTGAACGGTCGTCAGCCACGCGCGTTGCTCGAAATGGCTGAGTTGTCCTACGAAGACAGGCATTATGTGCCGGCACGTGACTATTACGAGCGTTTTAGCCTGCTCAGCGGGCAAAATGCACGTAGTCTATTGCTCGGTGTGCGCCTGGCGACGGTTCATGAAGAACGCGACACGGCCGCACGTTTTGGCCAGCAACTCGAACGACTCTATCCCGGTACGCCGGAATATCAGCAATACCTGTCGGAGCAATGATGAAAGCGGCGCACCCGGAAGTTGTAGCAGCTAATCGCGTAAACCCAGGCGACACCTTGCGTCAGGCCCGCGAAAGCAATGGTTGGTCGTTGGCGGAAGTGGCCCTCAAGCTCAATTTGACCACCACCTCCCTGGGCAACCTGGAAGCCGGCGCGTTCGACAAGCTGCCTGGGCATACCTTCGCCCGCGGCTACATCCGCGCCTACGCCAAGCTGCTGGGGATCGACCAAGCCGTATTGGTCCAGGAATTCGACCAGTTCACCGGCACCGACTCCCAGGGCAGCAATGTCCACGGCCTGGGCCGCATCGAAGAGCCGGTGCGGGTTTCCCACACGATTTTACGCATTGTCAGCCTGTTGCTGCTGATCGCTGTCATTGGCGGCGGGTTTGTCTGGTGGCAAGACCAGACCTCCCAGCGCTCCAAGGACCTGACCAGCAACGCCATGGAGCACGTCGAAGTCGAAAGCGCCGACGGCACCACCCAGATTCACCCGCTCGATGAGCCAGAGGACCAGGCTGTGGCTGAGAGCCAGGCCGCGCCTGAAGCGCCGGTTGCCACTGAGCCGCCAGCAGCAGAAACCGCACCTGCCGCAACCGCTGCCGTACCAGCACCTGCGACGCCGTCTGCACCGGCTCACACACCGGCAGCTCCGGCCGCCCAGGCGCACACTCCAGCGACTCCGGCGCAGGCGCCAGCGGCCCCAACGCCGGCCGCTCCGGCAGCGCCTGCGATTTCACCGCCTACCGCCCCGGCATTGATCGCGGGTGATGGGCGCGTACAGATCACCTTCATCGCTGACTGCTGGACGCAGGTCACCGATGGCAATGGCAAAGTGCTGTTTAGCGGTCTGAAGCGTAAGGGAGATACTCTTGACCAAGGCGGCAAGCCTCCTTTGACGCTGCGTCTGGGCTTTGCCCGTGGCGCGCAAGTGGCCTACAACGGCCAGCCTGTGGACGTGGCGCCGTTCACCAGTGGCGAGACCGCTCGCCTCAAGTTGGGACAATAGTCATGCACGGCGAATCTCCAATCAAACGTCGCGTATCGCGCAAGATCTGGGTCGGCTCGGTGCCGGTGGGCGGCGATGCCCCCATCGCGGTGCAGAGCATGACCAACAGCGACACCAATGACGTGGCCGCTACCGTCGCCCAGATCAACCGTCTGGAAGCGGCCGGCGTGGACATCGTGCGGGTATCCGTGCCGGACATGGACGCTGCCGAAGCCTTCGGTCGCATCAAGCAACTGGTCAAGGTGCCGTTGGTGGCCGACATTCACTTCGACTACAAGATCGCACTGCGCGTAGCCGAACTGGGTGTGGACTGCCTGCGTATCAACCCGGGCAACATCGGTCGCGAAGACCGTGTGCGTGCCGTGGTGGATGCGGCGCGTGATCGCGGCATTCCGATCCGCATCGGCGTCAACGCCGGCTCCCTGGAAAAAGACCTGCAAAAGAAATACGGCGAGCCGACCCCGGCGGCGCTGGTTGAATCGGCGCTGCGCCATGTTGAACACCTTGAACGCCTGAATTTCCAGGACTTCAAGGTCAGCGTAAAGGCCTCCGACGTGTTCATGGCCGTAGAAGCCTACCGCCTGCTGGCCAAGGAAATCGTGCAGCCGCTGCACCTGGGTATCACCGAAGCCGGTGGTTTACGTTCAGGCACAGTGAAATCTGCGGTGGGTCTCGGTATGCTGCTCGCCGAAGGGATTGGCGATACTATCCGCATCTCCCTCGCGGCAGACCCGGTAGAGGAAGTGAAGGTCGGTTACGACATTCTCAAATCCCTGCATTTGCGTTCCCGTGGCATCAACTTCATTGCCTGCCCGAGCTGCTCGCGGCAGAACTTCGACGTGGTGAAAACCATGAACGAACTGGAAGGGCGCCTCGAAGACCTGCTGGTGCCGCTGGATGTCGCGGTAATCGGTTGTGTGGTCAACGGCCCGGGTGAAGCCAAAGAGGCGCACATCGGCTTGACCGGCGGCACACCGAACTTGATCTACATCGACGGCAAGCCGTCGCAGAAGTTGACGAATGACAATCTGGTGGATGAGCTCGAAAGACTGATCCGCGAGAAAGCGGCCGAAAAGGTCGCGGCTGACGCAGCGCTGATCGCGCGCGGCTGATTGAACGAATTTAAGGATTTGATGTGAGCAAGTCTCTGCAAGCCATTCGTGGCATGAACGACATCCTGCCTGAGCAGACGCCCCTGTGGCGTTACTTCGAGAGCACTGTCGCGCGCCTGCTGGATAACTACGGTTACAAGCAGATCCGCATGCCGATCGTCGAGTTCACCGAGCTGTTCAAGCGCTCGATCGGTGAAGTGACCGACATCGTCGAAAAAGAGATGTACACCTTTGAGGACCGCAACGGCGACTCCCTGACCCTGCGTCCGGAAGGCACAGCCGCGTGCGTGCGCGCCGTGCTCGAGCATGGCCTCACCGGTGGCGGCCAGCCACAGAAACTCTGGTACATCGGCCCGATGTTTCGCCACGAGCGCCCGCAGAAAGGCCGTTATCGCCAGTTCCACCAGATCGGCCTGGAGGTGTTCAACCTCGACGGTCCCGACATCGACGCCGAGCTGATCGTGCTGACCTGGCGCCTGTGGGGCCTGCTGGGCATCCGCGACGCGGTCAAGCTTGAGCTCAACAGCCTGGGCACCAGCGAGTCGCGCGGTCGCTATCGCGAGGCCCTGGTCGAATACCTGTCCGCCCACCTGGACAAACTGGATGAAGACAGCCAGCGCCGTCTGAAAACCAACCCGTTGCGCGTCCTTGATACCAAGAACGCCGACACCCAGGCCGTGCTGGTTGATGCGCCGAAAATGGCCGACTACCTGGACGACGAATCCCGACTCCACTTCGAGGGCCTCAAGGCTCGCCTGGAGGCGGCCGGGATTCCGTACGTGATCAACCCGAAGCTGGTACGTGGCCTCGATTACTACAGCAAGACCGTGTTCGAGTGGGTCACCGACAAGCTCGGCGCCCAGGGCACCGTGTGTGCCGGTGGGCGTTACGACGGCCTGGTTGAACAGATGGGCGGCAAGCCGACCGCGGGTGTAGGTTTTGCCATGGGTATCGAGCGGCTGATCCTGCTGCTGGAAACCCTGGAGCAGGTCCCGGAAGAAATCTCCCGTCAGGTGGATGTGTACCTGTGCGCGTTCGGCGAGGCGGCCGAACTGGCAGCCCTGGCCCTGAGCGAAAAGGTTCGCGACCAACTGCCGAACCTGCGCCTGCAGATCAATGCCGGCGCCGGCAGCTTCAAGAGCCAGTTCAAGAAGGCCGACAAGAGCGGTGCGCTGTATGCACTGATCCTCGGCGATGACGAGTTGGCCCAGCAAGTGATAGGTTTCAAACCCCTGCGTGGCCAGGGCGAGCAACAGAACATTGCCTTTGATGCGCTCGCCGCGCACTTGGCCACCTGCGTCGTGCAGGGTTGAAGCTGTCGAACAGCCGAATTTAGCGATTAAGGAGTATTGGGGTGTCGAGTACTGATGATGAGCAACTGGCCGAGTTCAAGGACTGGTGGCAGCGTAACGGCAAGCCCCTGGTTACTGGCGGCCTGCTGGCTTTAGTGGTGGTGTTCGGCTGGCAAGCCTGGACCAAGTATCAGGCCAACCAATCCCAGGGCGCCTCGATCCTCTATCAGCAATTGCTGGAAACCACGTTGACGCCTGACGGCAAACCCGACCCTGCACAAGTAGCGGATCTGGCCGGCAAGCTGAAGAACGAATTTGGCGGTACCACTTACGCCCAGTACGGCAGCCTGTTCGTCGCGAAAGTCGCGGTCGACACCGGCAAGCTGGATGACGCAGCCACCGAGCTGAAGGCCATCGCCGACAAACCGACCAACCCGACCCTGGGTGAAATCGCACGTCAGCGCCTGGCTCAGGTATTGGCGGCACAGAACAAGGCTGACGAAGCACTCAAACTGCTCGACGGCGATGCTGACAAGGCATTTGTAGCCACTCGCGAAGAGCTCAAGGGCGACCTGTTGGTCCAATTGGGTCGTACCGACGAAGCCAATGCTGCGTACCAAAAAGCCAAGGCGGCGCTGTCTGATGAAGCGGCGGTCGGTGGCTTACAAATCAAGCTGGACGACTTGGCCAAAGGGGATGCGTGACGTGATCCGTTGGAAACATGCAGCATTGCTGGCTCTGGCCGTTCTGGCCGCGGGTTGCAGCAGCAACAGTAAAAAAGAACTGCCTCCGGCCGAGCTGACCAGCTTCAAGGAAGAAGTGGTCCTGCAAAAGCAGTGGAGCCGCTCCATCGGTGACGGTCAGGGCGACACCTACAACATGTTGGTACCGGCAATCGACGGTGACAACATTGTGGCCGCTGACGTGACCGGCGTCGTGATCTCCATGGATCGCATGAACGGCGACGTGAAGTGGAAGAAAGACCTCGAATTGCCTGTGTCCGGCGCCGTTGGCGTGGGTTATGGCCTGGTGATGCTCGGCACGCTCAAGGGCGAAGTCGTGGCGCTGGATTCCAGCACCGGTGAAGAGAAATGGCGCGCTCGCGTGACCAGTGAGGTTCTCGCACCGCCTGCCACCAACGGCGATATCGTCGTGGTGCAGACCCAGGACGACCGTGTGATCGGCCTCGACGCCAGCACCGGTGAACAGCGCTGGTTGTACGACAGCACCCCGGCGGTACTGACGTTGCGCGGTACCAGTGGTCCGATTGTGACCAACAATCTGGCCGTTGCAGGCCTGTCGACCGGTAAAGTGGTCGCCCTCGATACCCAGAACGGCGTGCCGGCCTGGGAAACCCGTGTGGCCATCCCGCAAGGTCGTTCGGAACTCGATCGCGTGGTCGACATCGATGGTGGCTTGCTGCTGTCGGGTGAAACGATCTACGTCGCCACTTACCAGGGCCGTGTAGCGGCGCTGGACCTGCAGAGCGGTCGCGTCAACTGGCAGCGTGATGCTTCCAGCTACGCGGGTGTCGCCCAAGGGTTTGGCAGCGTCTACGTCAGCCTGGCATCCGGCACCGTTGAAAGTGTGGATGAGCGCACCACCACTGCGCTGTGGAGCAACGACTCGCTGGCCCGCCGTCAACTGTCGGCACCGGAAGTGTTCTCCAGCTACGTGGCTGTTGGCGACTTCGAAGGCTACCTGCACCTGCTGAGCCAGGTGGACGGTCGCTTCGTAGGTCGTGAGCGTATCGACAGCGACGGCCTGCGTGCCCGTCCGCTGGTCGTGGGTAACATGCTTTATGTGTTTGGCAACAGCGGCAAGCTGGAAGCCCTGACCATCAAGTAAGAACTATGCTTGGGGTAACCCCCAGGCGGCCCCGTTTCGGCGGGGCATGCGGCATTTGAATATGCTGCCCCGAGCACCAGCCGCTGCCTTGCAGCGGCTTTTGTATTTTCTGAAATAACGAAGTGGAGAGCCGCATGGTTCCCGTAATCGCCCTGGTGGGCCGACCTAACGTCGGCAAGTCCACCTTGTTCAACCGCCTGACCAGGACTCGCGACGCCATCGTCGGCGACTTGTCCGGTCTGACCCGTGATCGCCAATACGGTGAGGCAAAGTGGCAAGGGCGCTCCTACATTATTGTCGACACCGGTGGTATCTCCGGTGACGAGCATGGCATGGACGAAAAAATGGCCGAGCAGTCGCTGCTGGCCATTGAAGAAGCCGATGTCGTGTTGTTCCTGGTGGACGCCCGTGCGGGCTACACCGCTGCCGACCAGATGA
Organism: Pseudomonas sp. 13B_2.1_Bac1; assembly: GCF_025466155.1. Taxonomy (NCBI): domain Bacteria; kingdom Pseudomonadati; phylum Pseudomonadota; class Gammaproteobacteria; order Pseudomonadales; family Pseudomonadaceae; genus Pseudomonas; species Pseudomonas sp. 13B_2.1_Bac1. The sequence goes on from NZ_JANLOH010000106.1 coordinate 26,957, forward strand.
TTGGCGAGCACCTGCGCAAGCGCAACAAGCGTTCCTACGTGGTCGCCAACAAGATCGACAACATCGATCCTGAACTGGCCCGTGCCGAATTCAGCCCGATGGGCCTGGGCGACGCGATCCCGATCGCCGGTGCACACGGTCGCGGCATCACCCAGATGCTGGAAATTGCCCTGAGCAGCTTCCCCAAGGATGACGCCGAGGAAGAAGAGGGCGAGGAAGAGATCGTCGCCGAGGGTGAGGAAGCCAAGCGCATTCCTGGCCCGAGCGAAAAAGACGGTATCAAGATCGCCATCATCGGCCGTCCGAACGTGGGCAAGTCGACCCTGGTCAACCGCATGCTCGGTGAAGACCGGGTTATCGTGTATGACCAACCCGGCACCACGCGCGACAGTATCTACATCCCGTTCGAGCGTAACGACGAGAAGTACACGCTGATCGACACCGCCGGTGTGCGCAAGCGCGGCAAGATCCACGAGGAAGTTGAAAAGTTCTCCGTGGTGAAAACCCTGCAGGCGATCAAAGACGCCAACGTGGTGATCTTCGTGATGGACGCCCGCGAAGGCGTGGTGGACCACGACCTCAACTTGCTGGGCTTTGCCCTGGAAGCCGGTCGCGCCCTGGTGATCGCGATCAACAAGTGGGACGGCATGACGCCGAGCGAGCGCGATTTCGTCAAGATCGAGCTGCAGCGCCGGCTGTTCTTCGTCGAGTTCGCCGACATCCACTTCATCTCGGCACTGCACGGGACCGGCGTGGGCAACCTCTACGCATCCGTACAGAACTCGTTCAAGTCCGCGGTCACCCGCTGGCCGACCAACCGCCTGACCCAGATCCTCGAAGACGCGGTGGGCGAACACGCGCCACCGATGGTCAACAACCGCCGGATCAAACTGCGTTACGCCCACTTGGGTGGTGCCAACCCGCCGATTATCGTGATCCACGGTAACCAGATCGAGAAGGTGCCAAAGTCCTATGTGCGTTACCTGGAGAACACCTACCGCCGTGTCCTGAAGCTGGTCGGTACGCCGATCCGCATCGAGTTCAAGGGCGGCGAGAACCCATACGAAGGCAACAAGAACACACTGACTGACCGTCAGGTGAACAAGAAGCGTCGTTTGATGACTCACCACAAGAAGGCCGACAAGAAGCGCCGCGACAAGCGATAGCAGCAGCTTCAAGTCGTCAGCTACAGGCTGCAAGAGAGGGCTCCTTTGGAGCCCTTTTTTGTGCCTGGCAGTTTGTCGCTTGACCTGCTTGCAGCTTGCAGCTTAAAACTTGGGGCTCACCTGCAGGGGCCTCCGATGATCACCAGTAAGCTGCCAAATGTCGGCACGACCATTTTCACCACGATGTCGCAACTCGCTGCCGAAACCGGCGCGCTCAACCTGTCCCAGGGCTTTCCCGATTTCAATGGCCCGCAGGGTTTGCTCGACGCGGTAGGCAAGCATATCGCCCTTGGCCATAACCAGTATGCGCCGATGACCGGGCTGCCCGTGTTGCGTCAGCAAGTAGCCGCCAAGATCGCCCGCAGCTACGGCGCCACGGTGAATGCGGACACTGAAGTGACCATCACCCCAGGCGCCACCGAGGCGATCTTCTGCGCGATCCAGGCAGTGATTCGCAGTGGTGACGAAGTCATCGTCTTCGATCCCTGCTACGACAGCTACGAGCCCTCGGTCGAACTGGCTGGTGGCCGTTGCGTGCATGTGCAACTGAGCCTGCAAGGCTTTGCGCTCGACTTCGAAAAGATCAAGGCCGCGCTTTCATCGCGCACGCGCATGATCATCCTTAACACCCCGCACAACCCCACCGGCGCGCTGATCAGCCGCGCCGAGCTGGACCAGTTGGCCGAATTGATCCGCGACCGCGATATCTATCTGGTCAGCGATGAAGTCTACGAGCACCTGGTATTCGATGGTGTGCCCCACGTCAGCGTGCTGGCCCATGAAGAGCTGTACCAGCGCGCCTTTGTGGTCAGCTCCTTCGGCAAGACCTATCACGTCACCGGCTGGAAAACCGGCTACGTGGTCGCGCCACCGGCCCTTAGCGCCGAACTGCGCAAGGTGCATCAATATGTCAACTTTTGCGGCGTAACGCCTTTGCAGTACGCTCTGGCGGACTTCATGGCCGAACACCCGGAGCACGTCGAGGAACTGCCGGCCTTTTATCAGGCCAAGCGCGACCTGTTCTGTGATCTGCTGGCGCCGTCGCGTTTGAGCTTTACCCGGGTGACTGGCACCTACTTCCAATTGGTGGATTACTCACAGATTCGCCCGGACCTGGATGACGTCGCCATGTCGCTGTGGATGACCCGCCAACACGGTGTGGCGACCATTCCGGTCTCGGTGTTCTATCAGGATCCACCCCAAGGCCAGCGCCTGGTGCGCCTGTGCTTTGCCAAACGCGAGGAGACGCTGCAGCAGGCAGCGGAAAAACTATGCGCGATCTGAGTGCACTGCCCGACCTGAACATTGCCTTGGTCCAGACCAGCCTGGTGTGGCATGACCGTCAGGCCAACCTCGAGCATTTCGAGCTGTTGCTGGAGCAGGCGCGCGGCGCCGAACTGATCGTGTTGCCGGAGATGTTCACTACCGGCTTCTCCATGGAGTCGGCCACCCTCGCCGAACCGGAAAACGGCCCTACCCATCATTGGCTCCAGGCCCAGGCGAAGAAGTACAACGCGGTAATTACCGGCAGCGTGATCATCCAGGCCGCCGACGGCAGCCATCGCAATCGCCTGCTGTGGGCACGGCCGGATGGCGAGGTGTTGCACTACGACAAGCGTCATCTGTTTCGTATGGCCGGTGAGCACGATCACTACACCCCCGGCGAGCGTCAGGTGCTGTTCGAACTCAAGGGCTGGCGCATTCGCCCGCTGATTTGCTACGACCTGCGTTTCCCGGTGTGGAGCCGTGACGCCCAGGACACCGACTTGCTGCTGTACACCGCGAACTGGCCTGGTGCGCGGCGTCATCATTGGAACCGTCTGTTGCCGGCGCGGGCTATCGAAAACCTGTGTTATGTGGCAGCGGTGAATCGGGTTGGTACCGACGGTAAGGGTTTTGCCTACACTGGTGACAGCCAGGTGCTGGATTTCCAAGGCGAGACCGTGCTGAGTGCGGGGGAGGCGGATGGGGTTTTTCAAGTTCGTCTTGAGGCCGGGGAGCTGGCGGATTATCGCACTCGGTTTCCTGCCAATTTGGACGCCGACACGTTTCACTTGGGCTGATGGGGCGATGTTGAGTACGGGTACCTCGACCTTCCAGTCGAGGTACAAGGGGATTAGCTTTTAGAGCGCAAATTCGCTGCTTCGAATGGCCGCGTAGTAGTTCTTGCTTTGCTGGGCGATGTCTTTGGCTTCTGTGCTGTTGGGATCAAGTGTTCGATATTGCTCATAAAACTTGTGTCCCAAACCTCCTTTTTGTCCGGACGTTTCTTCCAGCTGCTTGCAATAATCCTCTCCCAACATGGATTTGGCGGTACTTGGATTCATCTTTCCAAAGATCATTGCAGGTGTGATGACTTGCATTTCACAATTGCCGCCGGCCTCAGATTTATAGGTGGCATTGATGCCGCTGTAACCGAGTGGGTCTACATCTCCATCAATTCTTTTTATATTGATGCCGCCTTTTTTTTCCAGATCGGAAACCACGTTGTCTACTTTTTCGCTATTGATAATGACGGTCGTGCGGGTGAGGTCTTTGATTTTTCCCATGTCGCCGCCGTAGTCATTATTTATTTTGGTCAATGCTCGATCAATTGTTTTCATCGGGGCGGTAATTAACTTGCCGCCATAATCTTTAGCTATTTTTTTGGAAAAATCATCGTTTTCCGATTTCGAGGTGTACATCTTTTCGTAGATGAACGTTCCCAGCTTGGTATGCCCTCTTTTTATACCCAAACGTTCAGGGTCACTATTGTTTGTAGGCGGGAGGGTTTCTTTATTGTCCGTTGACCATGCGTTTGGCCTTTGCTGTTGGGGGCTTGCTTGTTGTGCAGGCGTGTGCGCGATAAAGGGGTTGCTGGCTGGATGAGAAGGAGCGGTCGTAATCATGAGCGAGTACTCTCACTGTGATTATTTTCTTGCGGATCAATACGGAAGATTTCATCAGAGAGATTTTTGCAGTGATAATGCTGTTTCATGTGATTCCTCAATACTTACCTCAAATGCAATCCCTTAGAGATTAATGCAGGGCGCTCCTCACCTTGCAGGCGCTTATTGGGTGGTTGCATCTAAGTTTAAAGTTCCATCCATGCCGTAAGGTCTATGTCTGGAGCAGGTAGGCAGGGAGGCGTTAAGTCTCTCGAAAAGTATTTGGTATGATTTTGAATACTTAATAAAAAAGCCCCTGAGTTTTAACTCAGGGGCTTTTTGCATTGCCGCGATCAGGTTTACGCCGCTTTCGCTTCCAACTGGCTCAACGAGCGGTTCAGCGCGCTGAAGAGTGCCTTGAAGCTCGCCGTGGTGATGTTTTCATCAATGCCCACGCCGTGCACCGGACGCTCGCCGTTCACGCGCAGTTCGATGTAGGCCGCAGCCTTGGCGTTGGTGCCGGCGCCGATTGCGTGTTCGTTGTAGTCCATGATCTCGACCGCTACCGGCAGGCCGGCTACCAGGGCTTCCAGTGCACCGTTGCCTTTGCCTTTCCAGTGCAGGTTGGTTTCGCCCTGGCCTTTGCCCGACACTTCTACCTCGACAAAGCTGTTGCCATTCTCTTCCTGCAGGCGATGGCTGACCAGCGCGTACGGGGTGTTGGCCTGCAAGTATTCACGCTGCAGCAATGCGTAGATCTGCGGGGCGGTCATCTCCAGGCCCACGCGGTCGGTTTCAGCCTGGACCACCTGGCTGAACTCGATCTGCATGCGGCGTGGCAAGCTGATGTCGTATTCCTGCTCCAGCAGGTAGGCGATACCGCCTTTGCCCGACTGGCTGTTCACGCGGATCACCGCTTCGTAGCTGCGGCCGATGTCCGCCGGGTCGATCGGCAAGTACGGCACTTCCCACAGGGCGTCGTCTTTCTGCTGGGCAAAGCCCTTGCGGATCGCATCCTGGTGGGAGCCGGAGAAAGCGGTGTGCACCAGGTCGCCGACATAGGGGTGACGTGGGTGCACCTGGATCTGGTTGCACTCCTCAACGACCTTGCGCACGCCGTCGATGTCGGAGAAGTCCAGCTGCGGGTCGAGGCCCTGGGTGTACATGTTCAAGGCCACGGTGACCAGGTCGACGTTGCCGGTACGCTCGCCGTTGCCGAACAGGCAGCCTTCGACACGATCGGCGCCGGCCATCAGGCCCAGCTCGGTGGCGGCAACGCCGGTGCCACGGTCGTTGTGGGTGTGCAGGCTGATGATCACGCTGTCACGACGGTTGATATGGCGACCGAACCATTCGATCTGGTCGGCATAGATGTTCGGCGTGGCGCACTCGACGGTGGCGGGCAGGTTGAGAATCACCTTGTGCTCAGGCGTCGGGTTCCACACCTCGATCACTGCGTCACATACTTCCTTGGCGAATTCCAGTTCGGTGGCGCTGAAGGTTTCCGGGGAGTATTCGAAGGTCCACTGGGTGTCTGGCTGTTGGGCCGCGTATTTGACAAACAGCTTGGCTGCGTTGACCGCGATGGCCTTGATGCCTTCCTTGTCCTGGTTGAACACGATGCGGCGGAACGACGGCGACGTGGCGTTGTACAGGTGCACGATGGCCTTCTTGGCGCCGCGCAGCGATTCGAAGGTGCGTGCGATCAAGTCTTCACGGCCCTGGGTCAGCACCTGGATGGTGGTGTCCTCGGGGATGTGGTTGTCTTCGATCAGGGTGCGCACGAAGTCGAAGTCGGTCTGCGACGCGGCCGGGAACGACGCTTCGATTTCTTTCACACCCACCGCGACCAGGGTCTTCCAGAAACGCAGCTTCTTCACCGCGTCCATCGGCTCGATCAGCGACTGGTTGCCATCACGCAGGTCGGAGCTGCACCAGATCGGCGCTTCGGTGATGGTTTTCGACGGCCAGGTGCGATCCGGGATATCGATGGTCGGGAACGCGCGGTATTTCGAAGACGGGTCTTTGAGCATGCTCATCGGGAAATCCTTTGTTGTAGGGGCCGAGAAAAGGCGGCCTGCCGTAGAACTGTTTTTAGGGATAAAACGTAAAGACGAGGCAGATCGATTCAGCCTGGCAGTCGTGCGCTGACAAGGCACAGGCTGCGGTGCTGGCGGAGCTGAATGAGGGTGTGAGAGGTTTTCATAAGCTCAACCCTAACCGCCGGGGTGAAAGATGGCAAGCAGTCGAGAAAAATTGAGATAAGTTCTGCTATTGGCGTAGGAAACGAGAGTTTATGCCCGAGAATGAGTCAGCGGCTGTTTTTAATTGCGCACCCATTATCGGGTGCGCAATTCCACGTTTCAGGGCTGGAACGCGCCGATGAAGATCGCCGGGTCGACCCGTGCATCGTTCAGGCTGACATTCCAATGCATGTGCGGCCCCGTCGCGCGGCCTGTCGAACCGACCTTGCCGACCACTGCCCCGCGCGCCAGTTGCTGGCCGACTTTCACGTCGATCTTCGACATATGGCAGAACATGCTGATGAAGCCCTGGCCATGGTCGACGAACACGGTGTTGCCATTGAAGAAGTAGTTGCCGACCAGAATCACCTTGCCGTTGGCCGGCGTCTTGATCGGCGTGCCGGCTGGCACGGCGAAGTCCAGGCCCGAATGAGGGTTGCGCTCTTCACCGTTGAAGAAACGGCGTACGCCGAACTTGCTCGACAGTGGCCCGTTCACCGGTTTATCCAGCACCAGGTTGCTTGGCAGGTTCGGGCTGAAACTGCGGTACGCCTTGATCTGCACCGCCAGCTCCGCCTCGATGCGCTTGAGCTGCGCGGGATCGGGGTTGACCTGGCTTTTGTTTTTCAGGGTGATGCGCTGTTCCGGGTACTTTTTGTAGCCGACGATAAACGGCAGGTTGCGCCCACCGCTGCTGATGCGCTCATTGCCGGGCTTGACGGTCAGCGGAATGCCGACAATCGCCAGCCAGTTGTCCGCCTCCTTTACCACCAGCACCGGTTTACCTTGATACGTCGCTTTCGGCGCGGCGGCCGAAGGGCCCAGTTCGACCACGGCCACGCCGCCCGGCACGGGTTTGTTCAGGGTGCGGGTGATGTAGCTGTCGGCGTGGGCATTGAAGGCGAGGCACAGCAGCATCAATACACTTAAAAGACGTGGCATCAATCAATCCAATAACGAAAGGGTGACGGGTGTCAGGTGGTTATCTTCCACCCGCACTTGCAGTTGGCCTTCCCCGAGACGCGCGGTGAGGCGCTGGCCGGTGTGGGTCTGTGCGGCATTGCGAATGGCCTGGCCACGCTCGTCGAGCAGAATGCTGTAGCCACGGCCCAGGGTCGCCAGCGGGCTGACCACTTGCAGCGTCTGCACCTGGCTTTGCAGTTGCAGGCGGCGCGCCTTGAGGCCCTCGCGCATGGCGCGGGGCAGGCGTTCGGCGAGGCTGTCCAGGCGTTGGCGCAACAGCGCCAGTTGACGGCCCGGGTGCTGACCGGCAAGGCGGGTTTCCAGGCGGATCAGGCGCTCGCGCCGGGTGTTGAGGCTGCGTTCGAAGGCGCGGCGCAGGCGCATGTCCAGGTCATCCAGGCGCTGGGCTTGCTGGCGCAGGCGCTCACCGGGATGGCGCAGGCGCCGGGCCATGCCTTCCAGGCGCAGGCGGTCGTGGCGCAGGCGGTTGCGCATCAGCATCACCAGGCGGCGGTGCAGGTTTTCGACCTGGCGCACCAGGTGGCTGGCGTCGGGCGCGAGCAGTTCGGCGGCGGCGGAGGGCGTGGGCGCGCGCACGTCGGCGACGAAGTCACTGATCGATACATCCGTTTCATGGCCGACGGCACTCACGATCGGCGTGACGCACGCATCCACCGCGCGGGCCACGGCCTCTTCGTTGAAGCACCAGAGGTCTTCCAGCGAGCCGCCGCCACGCGCCAGGATCAACGCATCGAAGCCACGCGCATCTGCCAGTTTCAGCGCTCGCACAATCTGAGGTATGGCTTCGCGGCCCTGCACGGCGGTGGGGATCAATGTCAGTTCGACGTTCGGGGCCCGGCGGCGGAACACGCTGATGATGTCGCGGATCACCGCGCCCGTCGGCGAACTGATAATGCCAATGCGTCGAGGGTGCGCCGGCAGCGGCACCTTGCGTTCGGCACTGAACAGGCCTTCGGCGCTGAGCTTTTCCTTCAAGGCATCAAAGGCCAGGCGCAGCGCGCCATCACCGGCCGGCTCCACGGTGTCGAGGATCAACTGGTAGTCGCCGCGGCCCTCGAACAGCGAGACCTTGCCACGCACCTTGACCGCCAGGCCGTCTTTCAACGCCTGGCGCACCCGCGCAGCGTTGTTGCGAAACAACGCGCAACGCACTTGGGCGCCGCTGTCCTTGAGGGTGAAATACACATGGCCGGAGGCCGGGCGCGCGAGGTTGGAGATCTCGCCCTCGACCCAGATATTGGTGAACACGTCTTCCAGCAACACCCGCGCGCGGCCGTTGAGCTGGCTGACAGTCAGGACTTCACGGTCCAGGCCCAGACGGGCAAAGGGATCTTTAATCATGGGCGGCAGTTTATAGGCATTCGTGCAGGGTTTGACAGAACTGCTCCACCAGCGCGCTTGGCGACTGCTGGCAGGCCAGGGCCACGGTGCTCAGGCAGTCCGGGTCGGCCAGGGGCAAAAAGTGCACGTTGGCGGGCGCGATGTCCTGCATGGATTTTGGTAACAAGGCAATACCGAAGCCGGCCTGGATCAGCTGCAGCTGGGTGGTCTTGCGCGACATCACCCGAGCGGCCTTGGGGAAAAATCCTGCGCGCATGCACAACTCGGCTGACAGATAACTCAATCCGCCGCGCTGCGGATGCGGGATCGAGATAAACGCCTGATCCTTGAGTTGGGCCAATTCGACCGGCGCCTGACTGCGCGCCAGGGGATGGTTCGGCGGTACCGCCAGCAGCAGTTGTTCACTGTATAAAGGCACTACACGCACGCCTTCGCGCTGGCGCAGCACGGGCAGGCGCAACAGGCCCACTTCCAGGCGATCGTCGGCGATTTCTTCCAGCTGCGCTTCGGACGACAGTTTGACGATGTCCATCGACGCACCGGGGCAGCGCGCGAGCCAAGTACTGATGCCCTCAAGCAAAGGCCCGCTCATCGGCACGGTGCTCGAATGGCTCAGGCGCAGCGTGCCGAGTTGGCCGTTGCCCACCTGCGTCGCCATTTCGCTGGCTTTGAGCAACTCGCTCAGCAGGTTGCGTGCACGCGGATAGAAGGCCTCACCGGCGGCCGTCAAGCGCGGCTGGCGCGCCGTGCGTTCGAACAGCGGGGTTTGCAGCTGGGTCTCCAGCTCCTTGATCTGCCGGCTCAGTGCCGATTGCGCGACAAACAGGCGCTCGGCGGCAGCGCTGAAACTGCCACTGTCGGCGATTTCGACGAAGTAGCGCAGTTGGCGGGTAGAGATCACGCGTCATGCCTTTTCGAGATGGGTGGAGGGCTTTGAAGATATTAGTCGCAACCCTCGCGAATGGCTAAAGTGATGACCATCTCTTACAAGGAATCATCATGGGACCGGTTGAACTGATGAGTCAGTGGTCGTTTGGCGGTGTGGATTGGCTGGTGATCGGGCTGGGCATTGTCGTGGCCTACATCGTGTTTGGCATCGCCGGCTTCGGCACGGCGCTGGTGGCGGGGCCGATCCTGATCGTGTTCATGCCGCTGTCGAAGATCATCCCGCTGCTGGTGTTGCTGGATTTTGTCGCGGCGTTTGGCAACCTGCTGCAGTCGCGCCGGGATGTGAACAAGCCGGAGCTGCTGCGGTTGCTGCCCTGCATGGCGATTGGTTGCACCCTGGGCGTGGTGTTCTTGCTCAACCTGCATTCGGACCTGTTGCTGCTGTTGATGGGGCTGTTCATCAGCGCCTACGCGATTTACAGCCTGGCGGTAAAGGCGCGGCCGACCCAGCTGGCGGCGGGCTGGTCGATCCCGATGGGTACGGTCGGCGGGCTGTTTGGTGCGTTGTTCGGCAGTGGTGGCTTCTTATATGCCATCTACCTCAACAGTCGCTTGCCCAAGGACGCGGCGCGCGCCACGCAAAGCGCGCTGATCAGTTGCAGCACGGTGGTGCGCTTGACGCTGTTCCTGATTGCCGGGGTCTATGCGGATCTGCCGTTGCTGATGTTGGCGCTGTGCCTGTTGCCGGCGATGGCCCTGGGATTGTGGTGCGGGCGCAGGCTGACGATGCGCATGTCTCGCGAGGCGTTCGTGCGGTTGGTGACATGGCTGGTGCTGGCGAGTGGGATTGCGTTGATCGGGCGGTATTTGAGTACTTGACCTGTGTGGGGCAGGGATTAAGCTGCCAGCCTTCAGGGCCTCTTCGCGAGCAAGCCCGCTCCCACATTTGAATCTATTCACAAATCAAAAAGTGGGAGCGGGCTTGCTCGCGAAGGCGCCAGACGGCACACCGCAGGACTCCCAGGCCTCATGAACTCGCAAAGCATCCTTGTCCCGAAAATCTCCACCTTGCCCGTCCACGAACCCCGCGCCCGGGCGATCGTGCGTTGGCTGGTGCGCAAGAACATCATCAAGGAAGAGCTGACCACCTGCGGGCGCACCGGCAATCGCATGGGCTACGCCCTGGCGGATGGCGCGCGTGCCGTGGTGCTGCACCCCGAGGCGTTGCCGTTCAACGAGCCGATCAACGGCCTGGAGATCATCTACAAGCGTTGCATCTACACGCCGGCCAAGGGTTTCCTCGAAGAAGCCGGCTGCCCGGAGTGCCTCAAGGAAGTCGGCGAGGCGCTGTTCGAAAGCCTCGAAGACTGGATGCCCGGCCACACCGACAACTTCACCTGCCCGCTGTGTGGGCATGAGGACGACATCAACGGGTTTCTTTTCCTGCAGGAATGCGGGTTTTCCAACCTGGGATTCATCTTCAACAACTGGGCCGAGGCGGGGTTCAAGCAGAGCTTTATCGACGAATTTGCCGATTGGCTCGATCAGAAGATGAGTTGGGTCAAGGTCGAGCTCTAAACCACCGCCGTTCAACGCTGTAGGAGCCCGGCTTACCGGCGATGGCGCCCGATGGTCGAGCGCAAGGCTCAAGGACTTCATCGCCGGCAAGCCGGCTCCTGCAGTGGCTGTTTTTCTCCATCTATCAGTATTACCAAGTTTGTCAGAGTTTTACATTGAGCCTGACAGGGTGCATGTATATAATGGCGCGCTTCCATTTTCCCGCTCGGGAGCCCCCGCGATGCTGCGTATCAGCCAAGAAGCTCTGACATTCGACGACATTCTCCTAGTGCCCGGTTATTCCGAGGTGCTTCCTAACGAAGTCAGTCTCAAGACCCGCCTAACCCGTGGCATCGAGCTGAATATTCCCCTGGTTTCCGCTGCCATGGACACCGTCACCGAAGCCCGTCTGGCCATCGCCATGGCTCAGGAAGGCGGCATCGGCATCATCCACAAGAACATGACTATCGAGCAGCAAGCTGCCGAAGTGCGCAAGGTCAAGCGTTACGAAGCCGGTGTGGTGAAAGATCCCATCACTATCGAAGCCGACGCCACCGTGCGTGACCTGTTCGACCTGACTCGCCTGCACAACATTTCCGGCGTTCCGGTGCTGCACGATGGCGACCTGGTCGGCATCGTCACTTCCCGTGACGTGCGTTTCGAGAACCGTCTGGAAGTCACCGTCCGCGAGGTGATGACGCCCAAAGAGCGTCTGGTCACGGTCAAGGAAGGCGCCGACAAGAACGATGTGCGCGAACTGCTGCACAAGCACCGCATCGAGCGCGTGCTGATCGTCGACGACAAATTCGCCCTCAAGGGCATGATGACCGTCAACGACATCGAAAAAGCCAAGGCCTACCCGCTGGCCAGCAAGGATGACCAAGGTCGTCTGCGCGTGGGGGCTGCAGTCGGTACCGGTAAAGACACCGGCGACCGTGTTTCGGCCCTGGTGGCTGCCGGTGTTGACGTGGTGGTGGTCGACACGGCTCACGGTCACTCCAAAGGTGTGATCGACCGCGTTCGCTGGGTCAAACAGAATTTCCCTGAAGTACAGGTGATCGGCGGCAACATCGCCACCGGCGCTGCTGCCAAGGCCCTGGCCGAAGCCGGCGCCGACGCCGTCAAGGTCGGTATCGGCCCTGGCTCGATCTGCACCACGCGTATCGTCGCCGGTGTGGGCGTGCCGCAAATCAGCGCCATCGCCAACGTCGCCGCGGCCCTTGAAGGCACCGGCGTACCGTTGATCGCCGACGGCGGCATCCGTTTCTCCGGTGACCTTTCCAAGGCCATCGTTGCCGGTGCTTCCTGCGTGATGATGGGCTCGATGTTCGCCGGTACCGAAGAAGCGCCAGGCGAGATCGAACTGTTCCAGGGCCGTTCGTACAAGGCTTACCGCGGCATGGGTTCGCTGGGCGCCATGTCCCAGGCGCAAGGTTCCTCCGACCGCTACTTCCAGGACTCTTCGGCAGGCGCCGAGAAGCTCGTACCGGAAGGCATCGAAGGCCGTGTTCCGTACAAAGGCACCCTGAGCGCGATCATCCATCAACTGATGGGCGGCCTGCGTTCCTCGATGGGCTACACCGGCAGCGCCGACATCGAAGAAATGCGCACCAAGCCTGAGTTCGTGCGGATCACCGGTGCTGGCATGGCCGAGTCCCACGTCCACGACGTACAGATCACCAAGGAAGCGCCAAACTACCGCGTAGGTTGAGGCTTCCAGCAAATAGTTAAGTAACCGGGGCTGTCTTATTCAGCCCCGAGTTGTTTCTGATTCATTAGACGAGACTGATCTCATGGCCCTCGACATTCACGCCCACCGCATCCTGATCCTCGACTTCGGTTCCCAGTACACCCAGCTGATCGCCCGCCGCGTGCGCGAAATCGGCGTGTACTGCGAGCTGCATCCGTTCGACATGGATGACGAAGCGATTCGCGAATTCGCTCCAAAAGGCGTCATTCTCGCCGGCGGCCCCGAGTCCGTGCACGAAGCCAACAGCCCGCGTTGCCCACAGGCAGTGTTCGACCTGGGCGTGCCGGTCTTCGGTATCTGCTACGGCATGCAGACCATGGCCGAGCAACTGGGCGGCAAGGTCGAAGGTTCCGAGCTGCGTGAGTTCGGTTACGCGCGTGTCGACGTGGTCGGCAAGAGCCGCCTGCTGGACGGCATCGAAGACCACATCGACGCCGACGGCCTGTTCGGCCTCGACGTATGGATGAGCCACGGTGACAAGGTCACCAAGATGCCGGAAGACTTCCACATCCTGGCCAGCACCCCGAGCTGCCCGATCGCCGGCATGTTCAGCGACGAGCGTCGTTACTACGGCGTGCAGTTCCACCCGGAAGTGACCCACACCAAGCAAGGCGGGCGCATCCTGTCGCGCTTCATCCTCGACATCTGCGAGTGTGAAGCCCTGTGGACTCCGTCGAAAATCGCTGAAGACGCCATTGCCCAGGTGCGCGCCCAGGTCGGCACCGACAACGTGTTGCTCGGCCTGTCCGGCGGCGTTGACTCCTCCGTGGTTGCTGCGCTGCTGCACAAAGCCATCGGCGACCAACTGACGTGCGTGTTCGTCGACAACGGTCTGCTGCGCCTGCACGAAGGTGAGCAAGTGATGGCCATGTTCGCCGAGAACATGGGCGTCAAGGTGATCCGCGCCAACGCTGAGGACCAGTTCCTCGACAACCTGGCCGGTGAGTCCGACCCTGAGAAGAAGCGCAAGATCATCGGTCGCACCTTCATCGACGTCTTCGATGCCCAGTCCAACAAGCTGGACAACATCAAGTTCCTCGCCCAGGGCACCATCTACCCTGACGTGATCGAGTCGGCCGGCGCCAAGAGCGGCAAGGCCCACGTGATCAAGTCCCACCACAACGTGGGTGGCCTGCCTGAGGAAATGAACCTCAAGCTGGTAGAGCCGCTGCGCGAGCTGTTCAAGGACGAAGTCCGCCGTCTCGGCCTGGAACTCGGCCTGCCGTACGACATGGTCTACCGCCACCCATTCCCGGGCCCGGGCCTGGGCGTGCGGATCCTCGGTGAAGTGAAGAAGGAATACGCCGACCTGCTGCGTCGCGCCGACCACATCTTCATCGAAGAACTGCGCAAGGCTGACTGGTACCACAAGGTCAGCCAGGCCTTCGTGGTGTTCCAGCCGGTCAAATCGGTTGGCGTGGTCGGCGATGGCCGTCGCTACGCATGGGTCGTGGCCCTGCGTGCGGTGGAAACCATCGACTTCATGACCGCCCGTTGGGCACACCTGCCGTACGAACTGCTGGAAACTGTCAGCGGCCGTATCATCAATGAAATCGAAGGTATTTCGCGCGTGACTTACGACGTGTCGAGCAAGCCGCCGGCGACCATTGAGTGGGAATAAGCTGAACAAAAAGGGCGCCATGAGGCGCCCTTTTTGCATCTGTAGGAAATGTTACCGATCGCAGCCCTCTGCTGCCGGTACAGCGCTCCAGTTATGAGTTGGCATCTGTGTGAGCAATGATGTCAAAATAGTATCAATTTCGACGAATCGCCCGATTCGGACTTTCAGCACACGGACGTGTACAGGCTGCAATAGAGCCTGCATAAGGGATATATGGTTTCTATTTACATAGGCGGTCAAGACAGGACCCGGCAGATCAAAGACTGGGAGATTGGCAAAGACCGGAACGGTCAACCCTCGCTGATTTGCTACTTTCACTCCGGCAAGCAATTTTCTCGACCCCTCGTTGACTGCGAGGTCGTGCCTACCCGAGAAGTGCTAGACAAGCTTCTTGTTGAAAAGGGGAGTGCTGCGGTGGTCACTGTCGAGAGAGCAGTGATCTACGGTGAGAAATATGCGCTGGTGCAGTCGCCCGGAAGGACGGCGCGTGAGGTATTCAAGATGGATACCTGCGAGTTTATCGCACCGGCGAAGATGAAGAACGAACCGATATTCCACTATTTCCGTGCCGTGGCTGACCGACGGGTCCATGAGGCTGTGAAGCAAGCCGACAAACTGATCGCGGAAAATGTGTTGCGTCAGTTGAATGCCTTGCCTGCATGCACGGACACGGCTCTGCATGCCTACTGCACTGGACGTAATGGCAGTCTGGAGTCGACGGGCAACTTCATCTTTCCGTTTGGTCTCAACGAAAGTCAGCTTCAAGCCGTCGAGAAGGCTTTCAGTTCGCAGGTGAGTCTGATCGAGGGGCCGCCCGGCACCGGCAAGACCCAAACTATTCTGAACATCATCGCTAATATTCTGTTGCGCGAAGGCACCGTGGCGGTGGTCTCCAACAACAATCCGGCCGTCAGTAATGTCTGTGAAAAGCTGGGTAAATTCGAGCTCGATTATCTGGTCGCGAAGTTGGGTAACGAGAAAAACCGAAAGGCGTTCTTCGACAATCCTATCCCTCGACCCGTTGCGACTGTCGAAACCGCACCCTCCATGGCGCATATCCAGGGCATCTTGCAGCGGCTCAAGCACTTTTTGTCTCACCGGAACGCAGTGGCGCAGTTGCAGATTGAAATCAGTGAGCTGGAGATAGAACGCGGCTATCTTCGGCAATGGCAGCAGGATAACGGCGTGCAGGACCCCGTCGCTCTAGACAAGTACAACCTGACCCCGCAAAAGTCCGCTGACCTGATGGCTTACCTGACGCACCTTGCAGGCAATCGTGTGCGCATCAAGGACAGGATCGAGATGTTGTTCAATTTCAAGATCCTGCGCATGAAACCATTCGATGACTGGGAAAAGCGCAAGTCAGTCTTCTATGGCCTGCAGCTTCACTACTACGATAAGGCACTGCTGGAAAGAAAAGCGGTGCTGACCAGTCATCAAGAAGCGTTGCAGCGGGGCAATTACGTCGCGCTGCTGGATGAGCTGACGGATGCTTCGATGAAGCACCTCAAACAACATTTGTATCAGCGTGAACCGAGTGCTGAAAACTTTGACGCAACGAGTTATCGCAAAGATAACTTCGATAAGTTCCTGAAACGCTATCCGATCATCGCCAGTGGTACGCATTCGATCGTCAACTCGCTCAAGTCCGGGGCAGTACTCGACTACGTCATCATCGACGAGGCGTCGCAGCAGGACATCGTTCCAGGAATACTGGCACTCGGTTGCGCGAAGAATCTGATTATTGTTGGCGATAGAAAGCAGCTGGCGCACATTCCTTCAAGGTTGGGCATTGCCGCGCCTGAGGACCGGGGACACTACGATTGTGAGAGGTACAGCCTGCTCGATTCGTGCGCCCGGGTGTTCAGTGATTCGATCCCGATGACCCTGTTGAAGGAGCACTATCGCTGTCATCCGCAAATCATCCAATTCTGCAATCAGCAGTTCTACGACAACCAGTTGGTTCCGATGACGCAAGACGGTGGAGAAAAACCGTTGTCATTGCTGGTCACTGCCAAGGGTAACCATACCCGCCACAACGCCAACCTCAGGGAGCTGGATTCGATTCTGGCTGTGCTCGAAGGGGAGGGCGACAGTGCGTGGGAGGGTGGGGACGGTCGAGGCTTCATTGCCCCGTTCAGGAACCAGGCAACGCTTTCGGACACCCTTTTACCTGAGGACTTTGTCAAAGACACGGTTCACAAGTTTCAGGGCCGTGAGTGCGACGAAATCGTCTTTTCCACGGTGCTGGACAAGAAGTGCGCAACCCCGAAACTTCTGGCGTTCGTGGATGACCCTCGTATTGTCAATGTGGCGGTATCCAGAGCGAAACATCGGTTCACACTGGTCACTGGAGATGAAGTCTTCACTGCAAATAACGGCCATATCGCCGCACTGGTGCGCTATATCGAATACTACGCGGAGCAAGGGCAGCTCCACCGTGCGCCTGTGATTTCGGCCTTTGACTTGCTCTATAAGGAGTATGACCAGTCGCTCGAACGCCTTAATGGCCGGTTGAGACGCAGTGATTCCGAGTACAAGTCCGAGCAGATCATGGCGCAGATACTGCGCGAGACGCTGGATCAGGACGTCTTCCAGGGGCTCGCATTTCACTCCCAGATCCTACTGAACCAGGTAGCCTCCAAAGACAACCCGCGTTTAACCGCGCGCGAGTTGGAGTTCCTGAGTCAGGGCGCCAGTTGCGACTTTGTGCTCTATTACGAAGTGGGGAAGAAGCCGGTGGGTGTCGTCGAGGTCGACGGAGGCTCTCATACTAAGCCTGAGCAGATTGAGTGCGATGCCCTGAAAAACAGCATCCTGGAAAAAAGCGATATTCCCTTGCTTCGTTTGCGGACCATTGAGAGCCATATCGAAGAAAAACTGGCGGCATTTCTGGTGCGTTGGGCCAGGAATATTCCTGAAGCAATCCGCGAGTTTTCGTCGATGTAGAGGATTTTGTACCGACTGGCACCGATCGCCCCGCACACCTCAAAGACCCCTTGGACCTGCGTCCATAGGGTCTTTTGCGTTTACCGCCGCGCAATATCCGAAAAATAAAACTTATCCAACGTATGCCGCGACTCGGTGTACTCGAACTGCCGCCCATCCTGCAAAAACGTCTGGTTGCTCACCACGATCACATGGCTCTGGCCTTCGAGGTCCAGGTGCGTCTGATCGTCCTTGCCGCGCGGCAGGGCTTCGATGGTGCGTTGGGCGTAGCTGATCTGCAGTTGCAGGGTCTGCTCGATGAAGGCGTAGATCGACTGCTCGGCAATCGAGCGGTCGAGGCCTGGGATCAGGTCGGCGACGAAGTGGTTGATGTCGAGGATCACCCGTTTGCCGCCGATGCGCCGCACGCGCTTGATACGCGTGATCAGCGTGCCCGGCTCGGCCTCGATGTGTTGCAACAGTGGGCCGTCGAGGGGCAGTTGGGTGAATTCGACGACTTCGGTGCGGACGTCGTCGCCCAGGTCGGCGTGGGTTTCGTGGAAGCTGACGATGCCGCCCAGTTGGAATTCAATTGGGTTGGGCGACAGCACAAACGTGCCCTTGCCGTGGATTTTTTGCGCGAACCCGCGCTCCTGCAACTGCTCGATAGCCCGACGCACGGTGCCACGGCTGGCCTGGTAGGCGTCCATCAATTCGGTTTCGGAGGGAAGGCGCGTGCCGCGTTGCAAACGTTCAGTGGTGATGCTGGCAAGCAGATCCGTATAGATCTGGTTGTATTTGCTCATGGAGATGGCTCTGTGCCCGACTTGATGAAAGTGAACGGTGCGTTCACGGCAGGAACCTTAGTGGCAGAGGTGGGGTTTGTCCATCAGACCCTTGGATATCTGCGGCCTCCAGCGATATGACGGCCTACAAGATATAAACATTTTGTAACTCGTACAGACGAGTTTTTGCTTTAACTCGTACAGACGAGTACTTTTGCCCTCGGCGTGCTGCCAATGACTGCCCCCAAATAAAAAAATCAAAGTGGAAACCAAGCATGAGCCACGACTATTCGACGATTGCCCGCGAGATTCTCGAGAACCTCGGGGGCAGCGATAACCTTGAACAAGCTGCCCATTGCGTGACCCGCCTGCGCCTGGCGCTCAAGGACCCGAGCCTGGTCAACAGCAGCGCGCTGAACCAGGTCGATCTGGTCAAGGGCTCGTTCTTCACCGGCGGCCTGTTCCAGGTCGTGATCGGCCCCGGTGAAGTGGAAAAAGTCTACGCCGCCCTGCGCGAACAGACCGGCCTCGCCGCTGCCACCATCGCCGACGTGAAGAAGAAGGGCGCCGACAAGACCAACGCCATGCAGCGTCTGGTGCGGGTCTTTTCCGATGTGTTCATGCCGATCCTGCCCGCGCTGATCATCGCCGGCCTGTTGATGGGGGTGAACAACCTGATGGGCGCCAAGGGCATGTTCATCGACGGCAAGACGCTGCTCGAGGCCTATCCGAACCTGGATGGGCTTTGGAGCCTGATCAACCTGATGGCCAACACCTCGTTCGTGTTCCTGCCGGCGCTGGTGGGCTGGTCGGCGGCCAAGCGTTTTGGTGGCAGCGAAATCCTCGGCATCGTGCTTGGCCTGATGCTGGTGCACCCGGACCTGCTCAACGCCTGGAACTACGGCAAGGCGGTCGCCGGGCTCGATGGCCAGAGCCTGCCGTACTTCGATATTTTCGGCTGGTTCAAGATCGAAAAAGTCGGCTACCAGGGGCAGATCCTGCCGATCCTGATGGCGGCCTACGTGATGAGCGTGATCGAGAAGTGGCTGCGCGCTCGCGTGCCCAACGCGATTCAGCTGCTGGTCGTGCCGATCACCACCATCGTTGTCACCGGTGTGCTGGCGCTGGCGATCATCGGCCCGGTCACGCGTCACCTCGGGATCCTGATCACCGAAGGTGTGGTCACCCTGTTTGACCTGGCGCCGATGGTCGGCGGGGCGATTTTCGGCCTGTTGTATGCGCCGCTGGTGATCACCGGCATGCACCACATGTTCCTCGCCGTGGACCTGCAGCTGATCTCCACCCAGGGCGGCACGTTTATCTGGCCGATGATTGTGATGTCCAACCTGGCCCAGGGCAGCGCAGCACTCGCGGTGTTCTACACCACCCGCAATGCGCGGGATAAAAGCATGGCCTCGACCTCGGCGATTTCCGCGTACTTCGGCATCACTGAGCCGGCGATGTTCGGCGTGAACCTGCGCTTCAAATTTCCATTCTATGCCGCGCTGCTCGGCTCGGCGCTGGGCAGTATTTTCCTCTCGCTGAACAAGGTGCAGGCCTCGGCCATCGGTGTCGGCGGCTTGCCCGGATTCATCTCGATCATTCCGCAGTACATCCCAAGCTTCGTGATCGGGATGGTGGTGGCGATGGTCGTGCCGTTTGTTCTGACCTGTGCATTGAGCATGAAGATCGTTCGGCCTGGTTATCGCGTCGCCTGACCGACCGCTATCGCCGGCAAGGCCCGCACATATTTCAAAGGAGTCCACCATGCAAGACTGGCAACACTCGGTGATCTACCAGATCTACCCCAAAAGCTTCCACAGCCACGCGGGTAACGCCACCGGTGACCTGCTCGGCATCGTGGACAAGCTCGATTACCTCAAATGGCTGGGCGTGGATTACCTGTGGGTCACCCCGTTCCTGCGCTCGCCGCAACGTGACAACGGCTACGACATCAGCGACTACTACGCCATCGACCCGAGCTACGGAACCATGGCCGATTGCGAATTGCTGATCAGCGAAGCGGCCAAGCGCGGCATCAAGCTGATGCTTGACATTGTGGTCAACCACACCTCCATCGAGCATGCGTGGTTCCAGCAGGCGCGCAGCAGCCTCGACAACCCGTACCGCGACTTCTACATCTGGCGCGACCAGCCGAACAACTGGGAATCCAAGTTCGGTGGCTCGGCCTGGGAATACGAGGCGCAAACCGGCCAGTATTTCCTGCACCTGTTCGATCACACCCAGGCCGACCTCAATTGGGACAACCCCCAGGTGCGCGCCGAGGTGTTCAAGTTGATGCGCTTCTGGCGCGACAAGGGCGTGGGCGGCTTCCGCCTGGACGTGATCAACCTGATCTCCAAGCCAGCGGACTTTCCCGAAGACCACAGCGACGGCCGCCGTTTCTACACCGACGGCCCGAACGTGCATGAATACCTGCAGGAAATGCACCGCGAAGTCTTCGAAGGCCATGACCTGATCAACGTCGGCGAGATGTCATCCACCAGCCTGGAACACTGCATCCGCTACTCGAATCCGGCGTCGAAAGAATTGTCGATGACGTTTAACTTTCATCACCTGAAAGTCGATTACCCGAACCTGCAGAAGTGGGTGAGGGCGGACTTCGACTTCCTGCAACTCAAGCAGATTCTGTCCGACTGGCAGCTCGGCATGCAGGCTGGTGGCGGCTGGAACGCGCTGTTCTGGTGTAACCATGACCAGCCGCGGGTGGTCTCGCGTTTCGGTGACGACGGTGAGCACCGCGTGGTCTCGGCGAAGATGCTCGGCACCGCGTTGCACTTCCTGCAGGGCACGCCGTTTGTGTATCAGGGCGAAGAGCTGGGCATGACCAATCCGGGATTCGACCGGATCGAGCAATACCGCGATGTCGAGACCCTGAACATCTTCCGTCTCAAGCGCGATGCCGGTGAGTCCGAGGCGTCGAGCATGGCGGCGATCATGCAAAAGTCCCGCGACAACAGCCGCACGCCGATGCAGTGGGACACCCAGGCGAATGCCGGTTTCAGTCGCGGCGAACCGTGGATCGGGATCCCGGCCAATGCCGCGCAGATCAATGCGCAGAGCCAGCTGGATGACCCGGATTCGGTGCTGCATCACTACCGCGCGCTGATCGACTTGCGTCGCTACGAACCGCTGATCCAGACCGGCGTTTACCGCCAGCTGCTGCAGGACCATTTGCAGGTCTGGGCGTACCTGCGCGAGGGGCAGGGCGAGCGCTTGCTGGTGCTGAACAACTTCTATGGCACGCCATGCGAAATCCAGCTGCCCGACGACGTGATCAACCCCGCCAGCGAACAGCGCCTGCTGATCAGCAACTACCCCGATTGCCCGCAGCGCACCGGCACGGTCGCACTGCGCCCCTATGAATCGTTTGTCCTGCACCTGAAAGACTGAAACACCACCATTCCCTGTAGGCGCCGGCTTGCCGGCGATAGCGCCCTCTAGATCGCTATCGCCAGCAAGCTGGCTCCTGCAAGGGATCGTGTCGGGTAAAAAAAAGTAAGAAAACAATAAAAATAAAAGGAGCGCTGCATGAAAACAACAATAAAACTGGGCCTCGTCGCATCCTGCCTGACCCTTCCACTGGGCGCTCAGGCGCTGGAATTTGCCGGTTACTTGCGTAGCGGCGCGGGGACTTCCACGGGCAGTGGCAAACAGCAATGTTTCCAGTTGCCGGGGGCGCAAACCAAGTACCGCCTGGGCAACGAATGTGAACAATATGCGGAGCTGGAATTGCGCCAGGACCTGCTGACCCTCGACGACGGCTCTGTACTCAGCGTCGACGCCATGGCCTCGTTGTACAACAAGTACGACCGCGCGCTTAAATTCCAGGGCGAGGACAACGGCTCGGCGCGCATGCCGCAGATGTATGCGCAATGGTCGAACCTGCCCGCGCTCAACGGCGGCTCGGTGTGGGCCGGTCGGCGTTACTACAAGCGTAATGACATCCATATCTCCGACTTCTACTACTGGAACCAAAGCGCAACGGGCGGTGGCATCGAGGACGTGCTGATCGGCGACCTGAAATACAGCTACGCCATTTCGCGCAAGGACAACCTGTACCAGAAGGAATACGCCACCCGTCACGACTTCAACGTCGCGGGCTTCAAGACCAACCCCGGCGGCGAGCTGGAGCTGGGCTTGAGCTACATCGAAAAGGCCGGTGGGCGCGATACCAACAGCGGCTGGGCAATCACCGCGCAACACGTGCAGAAGCCTTTCCTCGGCGGCAAGAACAAGTTCGCCCTGCAGTACGGTGAAGGCCCCGGCACCGGCCTGGGCTACACCGGCAATACCTTCCTGGACAACAGCAGCAAAAGTTATCGCGCCGTCGAGTTTTTCGACTGGCAAGTGACCCCGCGTTTTGGCGGGCAGATCGAGGCGGTGTACCAGAAGGACATTCGCCCCGGCAGCCAGGACCAGACCTGGATGTCGGTCGGCGTGCGCCCGGCGTATGCCATCAGCGAGCAGTTCAAGCTGGTCACCGAACTCGGCCATGATCAGGTCGAGGCCAGCGGCGGCACGCGCAAGCTGAGCAAATTTACCTTCGCCCCGACCTGGTCGCCCAACGGCCCGGATTTCTGGGCGCGGCCGGAAGTGCGGTTGTATTACACCTATGCGAGCTGGAACGAAGCGGCCAAGCGTGCGGCGAATGAACTGGCGGCGGGCTCGGCGTTGTCCGATACCGGCGCCTATGGCACGGCGCGGCATGGGTCGAATGTGGGTGTGCAAGTCGAATATTGGTGGAAATAGCTCGGATTCAAGTGAGCGAGCTTTATGTGGGCGCTGGCTTGCCTGCGATAGCAACACCTCGGTCTTACTGAGAAACCGAGTCGCCGGCATCGCAGGCCAGCCAGCTCCCACATTGGACCGTCGTTCGCCCTATGATTTTTACAGAACAAAATAGCAGGTGAAGTCATGACCACAACGCAACCCTTGGAACTGCTGGCGCCCCTGTCCGGGGTGCTGCTGGCCCTGGACCGGGTACCCGACCCGGTGTTCTCCAGCCGTCTGATCGGCGACGGCCTGTGCATCGACCCGATCTCGCAGACGCTCTGCGCACCGTTGGCGGGTGTGATCAGCAATATCCAGGACAGTGGTCATGCCGTGAGCATTACCGACGACAATGGCGTCCAGGTGCTCATGCACATCGGCCTGGACACCGTGAACCTGGCGGGTCAGGGCTTCACGCGGCGGGTCGTGGAAGGCCAGCGGGTGGAGGCCGGGCAAGTGCTGATCGAGTTCGATGCCGACTATGTGGCACTCAATGCCCGCAGTCTGCTGACCTTGATGCTGGTGGTCAGCGGCGAGCCGTTTACGCTGCTGGCGGCGGACAACGGCGTGGTGGCGGTGGGGCAGCCGCTGTTGCAGGTGTCCCCAGGCGAGGCGGCTGAAGGTGCGGAGGAAGAAGAGGGCGACGCGCTGTTCTCCAAGCCGCTGACATTGCCCAATGCCAACGGCTTGCATGCGCGCCCGGCAGCCGTGTTTGCCCAGGCGGCGAAAGGTTTTGCCGCAAGCATTTACCTGCACAAGCAGACCCAGAGTGCTAACGCCAAGTCGCTGGTTGCGATCATGGCGCTGCAGACTGTGCAGGGCGATACCTTGCAGGTCAGTGCGGCGGGTGCAGACGCCGAGGCGGCGATCACGGCCTTGGTCGAGTTGCTGGCCCAGGGCTGTGGCGAGCGCGTGACGGCACCGGCTGAAGAGGTCGAGGGGGTTGCGCCAGTGTCGTCGGCGAGTGTCTTGCGCGGCGTGTGTGCGTCACCGGGTTCGGCGTTCGGCCAGGTGGTTCAAGTGGCTGAGCCCGAACTGAGCATCACTGAGCAGGGCAGCACGCAAGCTGCCGAGCGCGCCGCGTTGGCGCGGGGCCTGCAGGCGGCAACCGACGCCTTGCAAACCCTGCAAGCCAAGGCTGCCGGCAGCGCCCAGGCGCAGATCTTCGCTGCCCACCAGGAGCTGCTCGAAGACCCGACCTTACTGGAGCAAGCCCACCGCCTGCTGGACGAGGGCAAGAGCGCTGCGTTCGCCTGGAACAGCGCCACGGTAGCCACCGCCAAATTGTTCCAGGGCCTGGGCAATGCGTTGCTCGCCGAACGTGCGGCAGACCTGGCGGATGTGGGCCAGCGTGTGCTGAAACTGATCCTCGGGATCCAGGACAGTGCCTGGGACTTGCCTGAGCGCGCGATCCTGATCGCCGAGCAACTGACGCCGTCGCAAACCGCCAGTCTCGATACCCACAAGGTGCTGGGGTTTGTCACCGTTGGTGGCGGTGCGACGAGCCACGTGGCAATCCTCGCCCGCGCCCTTGGCTTGCCGGCGATCTGTGGAGTGCCCGCCCAGGTACTGGCGCTGGCCAATGGCAAGCAAGTCCTGCTGGATGCCGACAAAGGCGAGTTGCACCTGGACCCCAACCTGGCCGAGATCGAACAGCTGGAAACGGCGCGCAAGCAGCACGTCCTGCGACGCCAGCGTGAAGTGGCGCAGGCCTCGTTGCCCGCGATCACCCGCGACGGCCATCATGTTGAAGTCACTGCCAACGTCGCCTCGCTGCAGGAAGTGGAGCAGTCCCTGACCCTGGGGGGCGAAGGCGTCGGCCTGCTGCGTTCGGAATTCCTCTACCTGGATCGCAATCGCGCGCCCAGCCCGGATGAGCAGGCGGCGACCTACAGTGCCATCGCCCGCGCCTTGGGCCCGCAGCGCAACCTGGTGGTGCGCACCCTGGATGTCGGCGGCGACAAACCGCTGGCGTACGTGCCGATGGACAGCGAGACCAACCCGTTCCTCGGCCTGCGCGGGATTCGCCTGTGCCTGGAGCGCCCGGAGCTGTTGCGCGAGCAGTTTCGCGCGATCCTCGCGAGTGCCGGGCTGACACGCCTGCATATCATGTTGCCGATGGTCAGCCTGCTGTCGGAGCTGCTGGCGGCACGCCGCATTCTTGAAGAAGAAGCGCTGGCGCTGGGGCTCAGCGAGTTGCCGAAGCTGGGCATCATGATCGAAGTACCGTCGGCGGCGCTGATGGCGGACGTGTTTGCGCCGCACGTGGATTTTTTCTCGATCGGCACCAATGACCTGACCCAGTACACCCTGGCCATGGACCGCGATCACCCACGCCTGGCCAGCCAGGCCGACAGCTTTCACCCGGCCGTGCTGCGCCTGATCGCGACCACCGTCACGGCGGCGCATGCCCATGGCAAGTGGGTCGGGGTGTGTGGCGCGCTGGCGTCCGAAGCACTGGCGGTGCCGGTGTTGATCGGGCTTGGCGTGGATGAATTGTCGGTCAGCGTGCCGCTGATCCCGACCATCAAGGCCGGTGTGCGTGAGCTGGACCTGGACGGCTGCCAGACCCTCGCCCGCCACGTGCTGGGCCTGGAGGAAGCCAGCCAGGTGCGCGAGGCTGTGCGCCGGTATCGCGCGGCCACTGTTGAAATCTCACCTGTCGTGGAGCACTGAGCATGTTCGAGAAATTGCAGCGGGCGTTCTGGAAAGCCCTGACCCCGGATCTGATCGCCGAAACCGTGGTGGCGCCAGTACCAAGTGGGTTGTCGGCCGAGGTGCTGAGTGCACTGGGCGGCGCGGATAACCTCAAGTCGCAACAGCGCGTGGCGCTGACGCGGGTGCG
Source organism: Pseudomonas sp. 13B_2.1_Bac1 (assembly GCF_025466155.1). Taxonomy (NCBI): domain Bacteria; kingdom Pseudomonadati; phylum Pseudomonadota; class Gammaproteobacteria; order Pseudomonadales; family Pseudomonadaceae; genus Pseudomonas; species Pseudomonas sp. 13B_2.1_Bac1. The sequence goes on from NZ_JANLOH010000106.1 coordinate 52,726, forward strand.
CGTGCAGCTGCAGGACGCGGGACGATTGGATGAGTCGGCGTTGAAGGCGGCGGGTGTGCCGGCAGTGATGGTATTGAGCGGCGGCGTCGTGCATCTGCTCACTGGCCTCTGAAGCCAGGGGCAGATCAAAAATGTGGGAACGGGCTTGCTCGCGAAGAGGCAGTGCCAGTCACTGAAGGTAGCGACTGGCACACCGCTTTCGCGGGCAAGCCCGCTCCCACAGTTTTGATCGTTGTTCGGGCTTGCGATTCGGGGCGCCGCACCGGCATTTGAGCGGTCTGATCAACCCGGTTCCAACCTTGGAATACCTGCAAAATGTGGGAGCTGGCTTGCCTGCGATAGCGGTGGGTCAGCCACTACCTTCAGCGACTGACACACCGCTTTCGCGAGCAAGCCCGCTCCCACATTGGTTTTGTGGTGTTTGGGGGAGTGGCTTACAGCTGCGGGGTTTCTTCCGGCGGCTTGGTCTTGTCGACGCCCGGTACATGCAGGTTGCCTTCGACCACCTGGTTGCCTTCCAGCTGCGGCTGGGTCACCCAGGTGAGGATGTCGTAGTAGCGCCGGATGTTCGCCACGAAGTGCACCGGCTCGCCGCCCCGCGCATAGCCGTAGCGGGTCTTGCTGTACCACTGCTTCTGCGCCAGGCGCGGCAGCATTTTCTTCACGTCCAGCCACTTGTTCGGGTTCAGGCCTTCTTTCTTCGCCAGCAGGCGCGCGTCGTCCAGGTGCCCGGTGCCGACGTTATAGGCGGCGAGGGCGAACCAGGTGCGATCCGGCTCGGCGATGCTGTCGTCCAGCTCATCCTTGATCTTGGCCAGGTACTTGGCGCCGCCCATGATGCTTTGCTTGGCGTCCAGGCGGTTAGACACGCCCATCGCCTGGGCGGTGTTCTGGGTCAGCATCATCAGGCCACGCACGCCGGTCTTGGAGGTGACCGCCGGTTGCCACAGGGATTCCTGATAGCCAATGGCAGCCAACAGGCGCCAGTCGACCTTTTCTTCCTTGGCGTAGGTGCGAAAGTGCTTTTCGTACTTGGGCAGGCGCTGCTGCAAATGCTGGGCGAAGGTGTAGGCGCCGACATAGCCGAGTACATCAACGTGCCCGTAATAGCGGTCTTTCAAGCGCTGCAGGGTGCCGTTCTTCTCGACCTTGTCCAGGTAGCTGTTGATCTCGTTGAGCAGGCTGTTGTCGTCGCCGGCGGCCACGGCCCAGCTCTGGTTGCTGGCATTGCCGAGGTCGAATGCCACGCGCACGTTGGGGAAGTACACCTGGTTCATCGCGACTTCGTTGGAGTCCACCAGGGTCAGGTCGATTTGCCCCTCGTCGACCATGCGCAGCAGGTCGACTACTTCAACGGCGTCGGATTCTTCGTATTCAATCGCAGGATTCTGCTTTTTCAGCTCCGCCAGTTGTTCGGCGTGGGTGCTGCCCTTGAGCACCATGATCTTCTTGCCCACCAGGTCCGCCGCGTTGGTCGGGCGTGACTGGCCATTGCGGTAGATGATCTGCGGGGTTACCTCCAGGTAAGGGTGGGAGAAACGCACCTGCTGCTGGCGCTGCTCGCTGCTGACCAGTCCGGCGGCGGCGAGCACCGGACCGTTGGGTTTGCCCAACTGGCCGAACAGGTCATCGAGGTTGTCGGCGGTCTCGATCTCCAGTTTCACGCCCAGGTCATCGGCAAAGCGCTTGACCAGTTCGTATTCGAAACCGGTTTCACCGTTGCGGTCCTGGAAATAAGTCGCCGGGCTGTTCCGGGTGATCACCCGCAATACGCCATCCTCCTTGATTCGCTCGAGCGTGCTGGGTTTATCAACACAGGCGCTGAGCATCAGGAAGAGTCCGGTTGCGATGAGCCATTTGGCGCATCGCGGGCGCAAAGCAGTAGGGGAGAACATCTGCGCAGTATACGCAAACGGCCCACGGCGCCATATCTCGACAGCATGGGACTTGTCTGCTAGCGCCGGCAAAACTGTGCTGCAGCCCGCAGAAACGTGGCCTGGCAGCCGATTGTGACGGTTAAAATAACTGCTCCGAATACCCGGGAAAACGCCCCGATACCGTGCAAACCGTGCCAACTGACGTCCGGCAGCGGCCACTGGTGCCGTTTCGGGTGCCGTTGGCGATGGTTTACGCTAGAATGCACGGCCTCAAAGCACACCCCCTTCCCGAGGCTGTCCCGAAGATGTTGATCCTGCGCGGCGCTCCTGCCCTTTCTGCCTTTCGCCACAGCAAACTCCTTGAGCAACTGAGCCAGAAGGTTCCAGCTGTTACAGGCTTGTATGCTGAATTTGCTCACTTCGCCGACGTTACCGGCGTCTTGACCGCCGACGAACAGCAAGTGCTCGCACGCCTTCTGAAGTACGGCCCCAGCGTTCCCGTTCAAGAGCCGACCGGCCGCTTGTTCCTGGTTCTGCCACGGTTCGGCACCATCTCGCCCTGGTCGAGCAAGGCCAGCGACATCGCCCGCAACTGCGGCCTGGAGAAAATCCAGCGCCTGGAACGCGGTATTGCCTTCTATGTAGCGGGGCAGTTCAGCGATGCCGAGGCCGAGCTGATCGCCAGCAGCCTGCACGACCGCATGACCCAGATCATCGTCAGCCAGCTGGAACAGGCCGCCGGTCTGTTCAGCCACGCCGAGCCCAAGCCGCTGACCGCGATTGACGTGCTTGGCGGTGGCCGCGCGGCCCTCGAGAAGGCCAACACCGAACTCGGCCTGGCCCTGGCCGAAGACGAGATCGACTACCTGGTCAACGCCTTCAACGGCTTGAAGCGCAACCCGCACGACATCGAACTGATGATGTTCGCCCAGGCCAACTCCGAGCATTGCCGTCACAAGATCTTCAACGCCAGTTGGGATATCGACGGCGAGAGCCAGGAAAAAAGCCTGTTCGGCATGATCAAGAACACCTACGTGATGCACAGCGAAGGCGTTCTGTCGGCTTACAAGGACAACGCCTCGGTGATCGTCGGCTCCGTTGCCGGCCGTTTCTTCCCGGACCCTGAGACCCGCCAGTACGGCGCGGTGCAGGAGCCGGTGCACATCCTGATGAAGGTTGAAACCCACAACCACCCGACCGCGATTGCCCCGTTCCCAGGCGCAGCCACCGGTTCCGGCGGCGAGATCCGTGACGAAGGTGCAACCGGCCGTGGCGCCAAGCCCAAGGCTGGCCTGACCGGCTTCACCGTGTCCAACCTGCAGATCCCGGGCTTCGAACAGCCGTGGGAAGTGCCGTACGGCAAGCCTGAGCGCATCGTTACCGCGCTGGACATCATGATCGAAGGCCCGCTGGGCGGCGCCGCGTTCAACAACGAATTCGGGCGTCCGGCGCTGACCGGTTACTTCCGTACCTTCGAACAATCCATCACCACTCCGCGTGGCGATGAAGTGCGCGGCTACCACAAGCCGATCATGTTGGCCGGCGGCATGGGCAACATCCGTGAAGAACACGTCAAGAAAGGCGAGATCCTGGTCGGCTCCAAGCTGATCGTGCTCGGCGGCCCGGCGATGCTGATCGGCCTGGGTGGCGGCGCCGCTTCCTCCATGGCCACCGGCACCAGCTCGGCAGACCTGGATTTTGCTTCCGTGCAGCGTGAAAACCCTGAGATGGAGCGTCGCTGCCAGGAAGTCATCGACCGTTGCTGGCAGTTGGGTGACAAGAACCCGATCAGCTTCATCCATGACGTCGGCGCCGGCGGTTTGTCCAACGCTTTCCCGGAACTGGTCAACGATGGCGACCGCGGCGGCCGTTTCGAACTGCGCAACATTCCAAACGACGAGCCGGGCATGGCCCCGCACGAAATCTGGAGCAACGAATCCCAGGAACGCTACGTGCTGGCCGTCGGCGCCGAAGACTTCGCACGCTTCCAGGCCATCTGCGAACGCGAGCGCTGCCCGTTTGCCGTGGTCGGCGAAGCCACTGCCGAGCCGCAACTGACCGTCACCGACAGCCACTTCGGCAACAGTCCGGTCGACATGCCGCTCGAGGTGCTGCTGGGCAAAGCCCCGCGCATGCACCGTTCGGCGGTACGTGAAGCCGAGCTGGGCGATGATTTCGACCCAAGCACCCTCGACCTGGCCGACAGCATCGAACGTGTGCTGCACCACCCGGCCGTGGCGAGCAAAAGCTTCCTGATCACCATCGGCGACCGCACCATCACCGGCCTGGTGGCCCGTGACCAAATGGTCGGCCCGTGGCAGGTTCCCGTGGCCGACGTTGCCGTCACCGCCACCAGTTTCGACGTCTACACCGGCGAAGCCATGGCCATGGGCGAGCGTACGCCGCTGGCCCTGCTGGACGCCCCGGCGTCGGGCCGCATGGCCATTGGTGAAACCCTCACCAACATCGCAGCCTCGCGCATCGGCAAGCTGTCCGACATCAAATTGTCGGCCAACTGGATGTCCGCTGCTGGTCACCCGGGTGAAGACGCGCGTCTTTACGACACCGTAAAAGCGGTCGGCATGGAGCTGTGCCCTGAGCTGGGCATCACCATTCCGGTGGGCAAGGACTCGATGTCCATGGCCACCCGTTGGAACGATGAAGGCGTGGACAAGAGCGTCACCTCGCCGCTGTCGCTGATCGTCACCGGTTTCGCCCCGGTCACCGACATTCGCCAGACCCTGACCCCGCAACTGCGCATGGACAAGGGCACCACCGATCTGATCCTGATCGACCTCGGCCGTGGCCAGAACCGCATGGGCGCCTCGATCCTCGCACAAACCCACGGCAAGCTCGGCAAGCAGGCGCCGGACGTCGACGATGCCGAAGACCTCAAGGCCTTCTTCGCCGTGATCCAGGGCCTCAACGCCGATGGCCACCTGCTGGCTTACCACGACCGTTCCGACGGCGGCCTGCTGACCAGCGTGGTCGAGATGGCGTTTGCCGGTCACTGCGGCCTGAACATCGTGCTCGACAGCGTTGCCGAGGATGCTGCCGAAATCAACGGCATCCTGTTCAACGAAGAGTTGGGTGCGGTGATCCAGGTGCGCCAGGACGCAACCCCGGACGTACTCGCACAGTTCAGCGCCGCTGGCCTGGACGACTGCGTGGCGGTGATCGGCCAGCCGATCAACAACGGCGAGATCAACATCTCGTTCAATGGCGACACCGTGTTTGCCGGCCAGCGCCGCTTGCTGCAACGCCAGTGGGCCGAGACCAGCTACCAGATCCAACGCCTGCGCGATAACGCCGACTGCGCCGAGCAGGAATTCGACGTGATCCTGGAAGAAGACAACCCGGGCCTGAGCACCAAGCTCAGCTTCGACGTCAACCAGGACATCGCCGCGCCGTACATCAAGAAAGGCATCCGCCCACAAGTTGCCGTGCTGCGTGAGCAGGGCGTCAACGGCCAGGTGGAAATGGCGGCCGCGTTCGACCGTGCCGGCTTCAATGCGATCGACGTGCACATGAGCGATATCCTCGCCGGTCGCGTTGACCTCAACGAGTTCAAAGGCCTGGTGGCCTGCGGCGGTTTCTCCTACGGCGACGTGCTGGGTGCCGGTGAAGGCTGGGCCAAGTCGGCCCTGTTCAACAGCCGTGCCCGCGACGCCTTCCAGGGCTTCTTCGAACGCAACGACAGCTTCACCCTGGGTGTGTGCAACGGTTGCCAGATGATGTCCAACCTCCACGAGCTGATCCCGGGCAGCGAGTTCTGGCCGCACTTCGTGCGTAACCGTTCCGAGCAGTTCGAAGCCCGTGTTGCGATGGTGCAGGTGCAGGAATCCAACTCGATCTTCCTGCAGGGCATGGCCGGTTCGCGCATGCCAATCGCCATCGCCCACGGTGAAGGCCACGCCGAGTTCGAAAGCGAAGAAGCCTTGCTCGAAGCCGACCTGTCCGGTTGCGTGGCCATGCGTTTCGTCGACAACCACGGCAAGGTCACCGAGACCTACCCGGCCAACCCGAACGGCTCGCCGCGCGGGATCACCGGTCTCACCAGCCGTGACGGTCGCGTGACCATCATGATGCCGCACCCTGAGCGTGTGTTCCGTGCCGTGCAGAACTCGTGGCGCCCGGAAGAGTGGAACGAAGACGGCGCCTGGATGCGCATGTTCCGCAACGCGCGCGTGTGGGTGAACTAAGGCGGTGTACAAGCTTGCCTTCTTTGTGCCCGACAGCCATGTAGAGACGGTGAAAACCGCCGTCTGCGCAGCCGGTGGCGGGCGCATCGGCGACTACGACAGCTGCGCCTGGCAAGTGCTGGGCCAGGGCCAATTTCGCGCGTTGGACGGCAGCCAGCCGTTTATCGGGCAAGTCGGCCAGGTGGAAGTGGTTGAGGAATGGAAGGTTGAGCTGGTGGTGGCGGATGAGCTGATTGTGGCCGTTGTGGCCGCGCTGAAGCTCAGCCACCCCTATGAAACACCGGCTTATGAAGTGTGGCAGTTGGCGGATTTCTGATCGGCCGCCTGTCCTGACAAGAAACCCGCTGGGCCAGGTTGGCCAGCGGGTTTTTTGTGAGCGGTCAATCAGACGGGGTCAGCACTTTACGGTGCGGGAATTAACCCCACTTCAACCCGCAACGCATCGATCAATATGTTTTCGTAGCTGAAGCGCTTGCCTTGCATCGGCTCCCAGCGGTCGACATAAAACAGCCCATTGTGGTCGACCTTGATCGGCGTCGACACGATCTCTCCACTGCGGGAGCGATGCAGCAGGTTGTTCTGTGAAGGCGACGGGCGTTCAATCAGGAACAGGCCCGCTCGATTCAAGCGCGACCTGTCCACGGGCACGAACGGTGCGGGCGCTTGGATACCGGTGATGCCCGCGTCTAGGATGAAGTCGCTGCGCAGGGCTTTCCTGTTGGGGTTCATCCCCTCGACAAAAGACTCCCAGGTGCCCGGGCGAATGTTCTTGGCCAGTGCCGGGGCGGTGTCCCTGACATGCAGGCTGACCGCGCCTTGCAGTTCCGCCAGGCCGGGTACCCCCAGGTGCGTGTTGGTGTGGGCACTGCCAACGAAGGCGACCCATTTATGAGGTCCGTGCGCCGCCTGGTCGGCCGCGATGACCTTGGACGCAAAGTAGCTGAACATCTGATTGCGGGAGACGTCCGTGTCCCCCAGCCCCTTGAGGTTGTAACTGGCGACGCAGTCCAGGGCCCGAATGCGCATGCCGTGCCTGGCTGCCCTCTGGACAACTTCTGTATAGGTATTGCTGCCTCTGTAGCCGTGCATATGACCCTGATCGAGCACGGTGAGGTAGCGCTTGAGGTCGTCCGGAAGCCGTTGCGTACTCAAGAACAGATCCAGTTGTGCCTGGTGCATATCGGTCAGCAGGTGCTCCACGTACAACGTCTTGAATTCCAGCGCCTTGAGGTTGCCCATAAAGTCGCGCAGCCACCGCTTGCTGGATTGAGCGTTATGGCCTTCTCCGAGTACCAGCCCGGAGAACTCGCTCTGGTGGATGGTCTCCAGGAACGCCTCCGGGGTCTTCGGCGAAGCCAGGGTGGAGGGATCTGGCCGAGTTGGCGGCACGTGGGTGCCCAGGTAATTTTGTGCATCTGCACTCAGCCGGTCTCTGGCGTTCTGGAAAGCCTGGAACGCTTCGCGATGGCTCGGATTCTGCGGGAAGTAGCGGGTGTCGAGGCCATGCCGTCCCGCGGCCTGTTGGGCGATGCTCTCCGTCAAAGCGGGGGCAATGTCGTATTCGCTGTAATGCGTTGCGGCGGCCGGTACGGCGCTGGATGACGCGGCGACCTCAGTCGCGGTGTACGGGGTCTGCAGGGTCAGGCGGTAATCGCCCTTGGCCAGCGGGTCACCGGCGACGGCGCCCGGTGTGTCGATCCACAGCCCTGCTGGCTGATCCGGACCCACATCGACGACGCGCAGGGCGACGGCGTCCTGCAGGTCTGCCAGGCCAGGTGTGCCCTCGAATGTGCGCATGCGCGAGTGATCCACCAGGGCCACCCAACGTGCATCCTGCTCGTTCAGGGCATCGGCCTTGATGACCTTGTCGGAATAGAAATTTCTTACACGGTTGCTGCGTGGCAGGGTCGGCGGGGTGTCGCCCATCTGCAGGGCATCGTCCAGCAGGTAAGACGTGGAGGCGTCGAGGGCGTTGACCTTCATTCCCTTTTCCTGGGCCTTGCGCACCAGGGCGACGTAGGAATACTCGGCATCCTTGGCGAAACCCAAGGATTTATCCACAGCCTTGAGGTGCTTTTCGATGTGTTGCCAGGATTTGCCGCTGTTGAGCTTCTGCAGTTTCGAGCGGAAGACATCGGTGGGCAGGTACTCGATGTACAGGTGTTTGAAGCCTTTGCTGATCAGGGTATCCATCTGGTCGATCAGCAGTTGCTTGCTGGCAATGGAGCCGGGTATCGCGCCAATCACCAGGTTCTTGCTGGTGCTGAAAGCGTCGCTGGCGACCAGTTGCGAGAACGGCGTACTGGCCTCGATCGCCGAGGGTTCGACGCGCACGGGCAGCGCGTCGAGGTTCTTGAAAAAAGCCTCGGCATCGGTAGCCAGGCGTTTGGCTTGCTGCAGGTAGGTTGTGCGCAGGGGTTGGAGGTCTTTGGCGGCACTCTCCATAATCAGGTTCCGTGAGCCGAAATCCCATTCAGATCGCAGCAGCATCCCTTCGCGCACATCCGGGTTGAGGACCAACTCCAGTTTGCTGGTGTACTGCGCCGGAACCTCGTAGGGCAGGAGCTGTTCCGGTGCCTCGGGCAATTTTTCGTATTTGGGCGCGCCACCGATGACCCCGGTACGACGCCACACGCCTTGCGCGTCAGGGGCGGCCAAGCGAGTGGTGGAGACCAGCTTGCCGGTGGCCGTGTCGAGCCGATAGAGCAGATAGCGGCCGATCGGGTCCGGGGTGTTTTTCGCCCACAAGGCCTCACCGTCAAACAGCACGGCTTGCATGTTCTCCAGCACCAGCGGCCTGGGTTGCAGGGGTTCGACCAGGTTCAACAGCTCGCTCGGCAACGCCGGGCTTTTGGCCGCCTGGCGCAGGCTCGGACGTGCAAGCTGTTTGAGGGACGCGAGGGCGGGGCGCAGGTCGGTGAATGCTGCGCCGGCGCTGTTGAGCATGTAACCGATCAAGTGCTCTACGGCAGCTTGGTTGTCACCCTGCTGATAGGCGTTCAAGGCCAACATGCCGTCCTTGAATGCCAACAACATGCCCAGGCTCAGGCTGAGGGTCGGGAACGGTGCAGTGGCGACGGCGGTGACCCACTCCACGCAGCTCCACAGAATGCCGCTGATCATCCGAGTGCGGTTGGTCGTGGTGCCTTCAACATCGTCGATCTTGCGCTGCAGTGGCATGTCATACAGGGCTCGGCGCAGATCCTGCAGTGGCTTTTCCTCGCGGGTCGAGTCATAGCGTGGCGGGCTGATGTCGGTCCGGTTCAGATCCTCGGGCAGCTGTGCCTTGGCGGCATCCAGGAAGGCACGCACCCTGTCCTGGGATTGGGCACCCACCCGCAGGGTGAAATAACCGACCGTGCCGGGGACTTTTTTCAGCAGGTAGTTGAACTGTCCGGCCTCGCGAAAGCTGATCCCATCCGGTGCATTGGGGGTGTAGAGCACTGTCGGGAAACTGGCGTGGCTGAAGAGGAAATTGCCCTGCACCCACTCTCCGTCCAGCAGCAGGCGGTGGATGGCATAAGTGGTGCGCGTGGCGGGGACGGTTTCGCCCATGCTGGCGATACTGCGTTCCAGCCATGCCCAATCACTTCCGGCGATATCCCCCTGCAGGCGGCATTCAAGGCCGGCGTTCTGCATCTGGCGTTGAGTGATAGCCAAGGTCGCGTTGCGGCGCAGGTCATAGTCCGCACTGCCGACGTTAAGCAGTTGGGCCTTGACCTTGTCGATGTAGCGTTCGCCGACCCAGGTGCCCGTCACCGAGCGCGCCACCGCTTGCGCCGTGAGCAGGCTCAGGTCGATGCCTTTTGGGCCTTTGAATTGGGCCGAGCGCGAAAATTTCTCGTCGAGAAAACCCACGCCGTCGGCGTAACCGTCGCGGTACAGCTGGGTGTAGGTCATGGGCGCAGGGGTCGATGAGCCTATCAATGCAGGGGGCGAGAAGGCCCACACAGTGTCAGGGTCCACATCGTTGCCGCTACGTCTCAACAGTCGGTTCAGGCGCTGTTTGGCCTGCTCATGCAGATAGTCGTTGAAGCTTTGGAACTGCGTGTCAGACAGCGCAAACTCATTGTAGGTGAGCAGCGCGCCTTCGCTGTCTTCCACCAGCTTCAATAGCTTCTGGCGAGTGTCGATGCTGGTGGAGCGGAACCAGTTCGGTGTGCTGAATTCATAGTCATCGACCCGCGTGGCCAGCACATGCGCGGCCATGGCCTTGAGGCACGCGGCGTGGCTGCCGATATGGCCGAAGCTGATTTCTTTGTATTCCTGCGCGTGCGGCTTGAAGCTCAGGCCGGTCAATACGCGTTTCATTGCCGCGCGAAAACGCAGCGCGACCCGCTTGATCAGGTAGTCGGTGAGGGTGCCTGGCGGTTGACGCGTGCCGTTATCCAGGCTCCAGCCAAGGATATGATTCTGGCACTCGACCTCACTGTTGAACGCCAGGAATTGCTGCTCTCGAGGCGCCTGCGGCGTGCACAGCAGCAGGCGGGTCACGGCACCGCTGGCGTCGGTTTTGCGCAGCACCCACAGATCCTGCAACTGCGCTTCATGCAGCGACAGCGTGGCGGCGCTGAGGCGGGGGGCGTTGCCCTGGCGCAGGTCGCAGACCAGCGCGTAGTCCTCGTCACTGAGATGCCCCTGCAGCACGGCGGTGTAGGCCAGTGCGTTGATGCGCTGGTCGAGCATCCGTTCGATTGCCTGGCTGACGGCCGGTTTGGCATGCATCTGTCGTTGCAGGTCGGCGAACTCGATGCGCGGCTGCAACGTGCCCAGCGTCTGCACCAGCCAGGCAGGTGTCAGGTCCCGGTAGGCCTCGGGCAGTGGTGCGCCGTGATAGGTCAGGGTGGTTTTGCTGAGGAAGTCCGAGTCTGCCAGTGCGTCGCCGGTTTGCAGCCCGCGCAGGGCGAGGTCGATCAGGCTGCGCTCGTGTTCGTATTCGCCGATGGGATCGACATAGCGCCGGGTGCTGATCACCAGGTCCTGTGGCGCCAGGTCGTGGATGTCCAGTTCATCGCTCAAGCGTTCGAGCCATTGGTAGCGCGCCAGGTCTTCAGGTGTGGTGACCGGGCCCAGCAGATCGAGCAGTTGCTCGCGGGCCTCGTTGTAACTTGCCAGATGAGTGGCGAGCGTGGCGCGGCGGGTGTCGCTGGCGCTGCGATACCAGTCCGGCGCGCTCTGGCGCAGATGGCGCTCCAGGAGCTGTCGGGCGCGCCATGCCAGGCGTGCGCTGAAGTCCGGTAACGCTGCGGTGATGGCACGGTCCAGTGCAGCGATCAGTTGGACGGCGTCGTGGGTCGGATTGTCCTCCAGGCTCAAGGCGCGCTCGATGTCCTGGGTGCGCTTGTCGATCAGCGCGTCATAGGTATGTTCAAACAGCGGTTTGTCACTGATCGGCGTCAGCGCCAGCGGCCAGATCGCCCCCGGCGTGATATCGCCATAGCGCGCGGGCAGCAGGTGCATGAAGGCGCGCCGTTGTTCGGCATCGTCCATCGCCTGCAGCCATTGGCTGTTCAACTGCGCCAGTGAGCCGAAGCACTCGATGCCGCGCGCAGGGGTGTACAGCATCACTTCGCCCACCGGCGGCGCAGATGTCAGGTCGGCGACCTGCGGGCTGGATTTTTCCGTCAGCACAAAGGCGCCCGCCAGTTCGACGGTGCGTTGCTGGTAGCTGAAGCTCAACGCATACAAGCCTGGACGCAACGTGATACCCAGCGGCACACGCTCAAGCATGGCCTGTTGCTGCGGATGCAACAGGCGGTCCTCGGCACTCAGCGCCGTTTCGTTGACCAGCGCCGTGTACCCGGCTTCAAACGTCATGAAGGATTTGCGCGCCTTGCCATCGATTTGCTCATAGCGGTCGAGGTGCAGCAGGTGAGCGTTCAGCGTGGTCTTGAGCGCCGACACTTGAGTGGGCAGATCGCTCGACGCCAGTCCTTGATAGAGGGGCCGGCTCTTGGCCAGGAACTGCTGGCGGTAATCCGTCAGGATCCGATTGATGCGCTCCAGATAAGCCAGGGCTGCGGACGGCGTGTGTTCGGGGACTAACGGCGACTCGACCTGGAGCAGGTGATGCCCGATCTGGTTGAGGTGGCCCTTGATGCCTTCAAAGGTCTGGGGTGTGGTGCTCACAGGCACGCTCTCCATGCTGGGGGTAAGAATCCCCAGCATGCGCAGGCGGGCAGTTGATCAGGCGGTAGATAACTAGCGCAGGCAGGTGCCGACACATCCTGATGACTTGCCCGGTGTTCATGGATAGCGCGGCGGGTTGAACACAGCGAGGCTCGGAAATTTCCCACAAACCTTTCGGGTTGTCCCTCGGAACTCGGCTGAATAGCCTTTGTTGGTCACTGACCATTCAGTGATCGGGGTTTGAATTCAAGGCCCGTTCAGCAGTGTTGCACTGGCTTGAGATTCAAGAAATGCAAACTCCTTATGTTGTCGCTCCGCGCCTCAATACGAGTAGCTCACTCGGACAAGCACTGATTTCAATGTTCAAATCCATTGAAGTGGAATTGATCCTTGAGGGAGCAAAGCCAGGAGCAGTCAAGGTCATCGTGTTCGGTGGCTGTGCTGTCCATCTATATACCCACCACCGTGTATCCACGGACGTTGATGCGGAGATTTATTGCACGAATATTCACCACAAATTGCGCCTGCAGACGTTACTGGCAGAGTTTCCAGAGCAATTTTTCGACGAGCAGTCTGGCCGTGTCATGGAACTCAATTATGACCTTCAATACAACACTGGCTTTGGTCCGCTTCACGAGGATTATTGGGAGAGGAGTATTCCCCTGGAAGAGTTTACTGCTGAGTCTGCACTGCATCTGCATATTGCTGCGCCTATCGACATTGCGATCTCCAAGCTGGGTCGAGCCACTGATCAGGACGTAGGCGACATCATGGCCCTGCTCAGGGCTGGGTTCATTGTGACCACTGAGTTCCGTCGGCTGGCATTGCAGGCAATTGATATGTATGTTGGCAACAAGGAACCACCTGCCTCTGTACTGACCAATATCTTGCACGATTACCTGGAAACTGAAGTTGATGAAGCCTATTAACGGTCCTGTCCTCTCCGATGCCTTGGATATGTTGGTCAAAAGTCCACTGAATCAGGCTGATGACAGTGCCCTTGTCAGCGCGGCGAAAGCGGTTTGGTATTCAGACACTAGTCTTGTGGGAGAGGTAAAGGCGTTTCTGGAAGTACACTCCAGTGAGGTGGAGCTTCGTCGTGCAGGTTATTTGCTGGAGCGTTTCACGCGCTTTTCGTGTGCGACAGACAGTCGGGTAGTCGAAGTGCTGAAGGTGCTGGAGCTTTTTCAGGCTGCTGCGTCCAAGCAAGAGGTAAAACGGCAGGGTACTGTTGCGCTTGGCAGTCGCCGCGATGAGTTGGCGGTGTCGTGGGGTTTGAGTGAAGGGCTGGGATTGAAGGCTCAAGCGTTAATGCCTTTTCAGACCCGCCATTACGAAGCCGAGCAACGTTCGGTATCTGCTTAGGCTTGAATCGGTATCAAAGAACCCGACTTAAGTCGGGTTTTTGCCGTCTGTGATCTCCAGTTTTCGGAGATTTTCCACAAATTCGGGTAGTCCGTCGGAGCCCGCCTCACGCATCTTCTGCAGTCGCTGCACATTCAGCGACCGGGACTGCAAGCCCGCTCTGACCGCATTGCCCGGTCGGGCACCGATCAACTGTGGGAGCGGGCTTGCCCGCGAATGGCCCGCACTGCCATCGCTGCTTTATACCTTGGCGCCGACCTCGCGGGCATTGACCAACCGTTCAAGCGCTTCGCTCAACCCCGACGCCTTGTCGCCAATCAGCAGGTGCCACACACCGCTGTCCAGCTGGCTCACCCCCTGGCACCCGAGCGCCGCCAGCTGAGCTTCGGACAAACCCGAATCATCGCCCAGTTCCACCCGCAGCCGGGTCATCGCCACCGCTTCCAGCTGGCGCACATTCGCGCGACCGCCGAGTGCGCTCAGCCATTGCTCGGCTTCCTGCACATTCACGACGACAGACTTATCCACAGGCGCCACTGCCACCGGTGCGCTGGCCACAAACGATGGCATGGCCAGCCGAATTTCATCGGCAATGCTGTCAGCCAGTGGCCCGACCACCACTTGTAGGCTGCCCCCATTGCCAGGCCGCACGACGGCCATCGCCCCCAGGGCTTTCAACTCGGCATCCACGGCTTTGTTGCGGTCGACCATGTCCAATCGCAGGCGCGTGGTGCAGGCCCCCACGCTGAGCAAGTTCGCCGCGCCGCCCAAGGCCTGGATATAAGCCGTGGCGCGCTGGTTATCAGTCATCGCTTCAGCCTGTGCCACCTGGATATCCTCGCGGCCCGGCGTTTTCAGGTTGAAGCGGCGGATGCAGTAACTGAAGACGCTGTAGTAGATCGCGGCATATGCCAGGCCTACCGGGACCACCAGCCAGCCATTGGTGGATTTGCCCCAGCCCAGCACCATGTCGATAAACCCACCGGAGAACGTGAAGCCCAGGTGGATATTCAACATATTGGTCAGCGCCATCGACAGGCCGGTGAGCAGCGCGTGGATCAGGTACAGGAACGGCGCCAGGAACATGAAGGCGAATTCAATCGGCTCGGTCACGCCGGTGAGGAACGAGGTGAGCGCCATCGACAGGAAAATCCCGCCCATCACTTTGCGCCGCTCCGGCAGGGCGTTGCGATACATCGCCAGGCACGCAGCGGGCAGGCCGAACAGCATCACCGGGAACATGCCGGTCATGAACTGGCCGCCTTTGGGGTCGCCGGCAAAGTAGCGGGTCAGGTCGCCGGTGACCACCGCGCCGGTCACCGGGTCGGTAAAGCTGCCGAACACAAACCACGCCATGTTGTTGAGGATATGGTGCAGGCCGGTGACGATCAGCAGGCGGTTGAACACGCCAAACACAAACGCGCCGAAACTGCCGCTTTCCATCAGCAGCACGCCGAAGCTGTTGATGCCGTGCTGGATCGGCGGCCAGATCAGGCCAAAGATCACTCCCAGGGCCACCGCCGAAAACCCGGTGACAATCGGCACGAACCGTCGCCCACCGAAGAACGCCAGGTATTCCGGCAGCTTGATGTCCTTGAAGCGGTTATACAGCGCACCGGCCATCAGCCCGCTGGCGATACCGGCGAGCATGCCCATGTTGATGGTCGAGTCCATCACCTTGAGCGTGGAGACCATCACCAGGTAGCCAATGGCTCCGGCCAGCCCGGCGGTGCCGTTGTTGTCGCGGGCAAAACCGACGGCGATGCCGATGGCGAAGATCAGCGCGAGGTTGGCGAAGATTGCCTGCCCGGCATCGTGCATGACGGCGATGTTCAACAGGTCGGTGTCACCCAGGCGCAGCAGCAGGCCGGCAATCGGCAAGATCGCGATGGGCAGCATCAGCGCGCGGCCCAGGCGTTGCAGCCCTTCGATGAATAATTGGTACATGGCGGGTCTCCTTTTTCTTGTTGTTTTCAGCTCAGCGGCCAGTGGTGTTGACAGGCTTGGCGAACCGCCCTGGCGCTGCTCAGGTCGAGCAGCCCTTGGCTCAGTTGCCGGCATTGCGCCGCGTCCAGGTGACGGACACGGTCCTTGATTTCTCCGATTTGCGGCGCGCTCACCGACAGCTCGCTGACCCCCAGGCCGACCAGGACCGGCGTCGCCAGCGGGTCGGATGCCAGGGCGCCACACACCCCAACCCAACGCCCATGCTTGGCGGCGCCAACGCACGTCTGGTGGATCAACCGCAGCAAGGCCGGGTGCAAGGCATCGACCCGCGCGGCGAGGCCGGCGTGGTCGCGGTCCATGGCCAGGGTGTACTGGGACAGGTCATTGGTGCCGATGGACAGAAAGTCCGCATGCTTGGCCAACTGCTCGGCCATCAGCGCGGCGGCAGGTACTTCGATCATCACGCCCAGTTCCGGGCGCTGAGTCAGCCCCAGTTCGGCACACAACTCATCCAGGCGCTGGCGGATCTGCAGCAGTTCGTCGACCTCGCTGACCATCGGCAGCAGGATGCGGCAGCGCTCCAGCGGGCTGACTTGCAGCAACGCGCGCAGCTGCTGATCGAGGAGTTCCGGGCGCAGTTGGGCCATGCGAATCCCGCGCAAGCCCAACACCGGGTTGGCTTCCACGGGCAGCGGCAAGTAGTCGAGCTGCTTGTCACCGCCGACGTCGATGGTGCGGATGATTACCGACTTGTCGCCCATCGCATCCAGCACGGCTTGATAGGCCTGGCGCTGCTCCTGTTCATCCGGCGCAGTGCGGCGGTCGACGAAGAGGAATTCGGTGCGCAGCAGGCCGACGCCGTCGGCGCCGTTCGCAAAGGCCAGTTGGGCCTCGGCGCTGGAGGCGACATTGGCCGCTACCTCGATGCTCACGCCATCGAGGGTGTGCGCCGGTTGCCCGGCCTGGGCCTGTTGCTGCTGGCGACGGCGTTGCTGCACGTCGCGAATCTGGTGCACTTCGGCGTGACGCGCTTCACTGGGCGCCAGTTCCAGGCGACCGTTGCCGGCGTCGAGCACCACGCGCTGGCCTTGCGGCACGTCGAGTACTTCTGCGCCCAACGCGACCACACACGGCAGGCCTTTGCCCCGCGCAAGGATCGCCACGTGGGAGGTGGCGCCACCTTCGGCCATGCAGATACCGGCCGCGTTTTGCGCGCTCAGTTGCAGCAAGTCCGACGGCGTCAGTTCGTGCGCGCTGACAATCGCCCCGGCGGGCAATTCGACGTGCCAGGCTTCGCCGAGCAGCGCGCGCAGGACCCGGTGCTGCAGGTCGCGCAGGTCATTGGCGCGCTCGGCGAACAGCGGTTTGCCCAAGGCCAGCAACACTGCGCATTGCGCCTGGATTGCATCACGCCAGGCATGGGTGGCGGCGCTGCCCTGTTCGATGGCTGCGGTGGCGGCTTCCAGCAGGGTCGGGTCTTCCAGCAGGGCGAGGTGGGCGGCGAAGATCTCTTCTTCCTCGACGGCCTGGCGTTGCCGGGCGTGGTCCAGGGTCTTGCGGATTTCGCCGCGCACCTGCTCCAGGGCCGCGTCCAGGCGTTGCAGTTGTTCGTCGGCGCGATGCTGGCCGAGGTCTGCCGGCAACTCGATACCCGCCAGGCGGAACAGTGGGCCACAAACCAGCCCGGGTGCCGCGCACACGCCTTGCAATACACCGGCTTCGGTATTCGCCCGCCGTGGTGCCGCGACGAGCGGCGCTGGGGGTGCCTCCTTGACCGCGACTGACAGCGCTGCGACCAGCGCCTGCAACGCGGCCTCGGCGTCTTTGCCGCGGCACGTCACGCGCACCTCGTCGCCTTCGCCGATCCCCAGGCCCAGCACACCGATCAGGCTGTTGCAGGCGGCCGACTTGGCGCCGAAATGCAATTGCGCCTGGCTGCTGAAACCCTCGGCGGTCTTGCGGATCAGCGCCGCCGGCCGTGCGTGCAGGCCGCCGCGATGGGTGATGCGTACGTTCGCGCTGGCTTCAATCAATGAGTTATCCACAACGGTTTGGCCCGGCGCGGTTGAGCGCGGTATCACGTGCAGCAACGGTTCGCCTACTCTGACGCTTTGCACGGCCACCGGACGCAATTCGAAGCGCTCGCCATTGGTCAGAATAATCAAGCTGACCAGGCTCTTGCACTGGCGAGCAATGCGGTCCAGGTCGAACTGCACTAAAGCCTGGCCACTGCTGACCCGTGCCCCTTGCTTGACCAGCAAGGCAAAACCTTCGCCGTTGAGTTCCACGGTGTCGATGCCCACGTGCATCAGCAACTCGGCACCGTTTTGCGCGCGGATCGTCAGCGCGTGCCCGGTGCGGGCGACATGAATGATCTCGCCATCGCAGGGCGCGTGCAGGCAATCGTTGAGCGGATCGATGGCGATACCGTCGCCCATGGCGCCGCTGGCGAACACTTCGTCGGGAACGTTGCCCAGGGTCAGCAGCGGACCACTGAGTGGGGCGCTAAGGGTCAATTCATTATTGTTGTAGGACATGGGCACGGTACTCATCAGGAAAACGCGACTCAGTGAGTGCGGGTAACTTTGCTCAGGTGACGCGGCTGGTCCGGGTCCATGCCCCGCGCTTCAGCCAGGCCGGCGGCCATCACGTAAAAGCTCTGGATCGCCAGGATCGGGTCCAGGCTCGGGTGTTCGGCGCGGCTCAAGGTCAGGTCACGCTCGGCGATATCGTCCGGTGCGGCCAACAGCACGCGGGCGCCGCGCTGGCGCATGTCGGCGGCCAGGCTCAACAGGCCGGCCTGCTCGGCGCCGCGTGGGGCGAATACCAGCAAGGGGTAGTCTTCATCGATCAAGGCCATCGGCCCGTGGCGCACTTCGGCACTGCTGAAGGCTTCGGCCTGGATCGCCGAGGTTTCCTTGAGCTTGAGCGCGGCCTCCTGGGCGATGGCAAACCCGGCGCCACGGCCGATCACCATCAATTGCTGGCAGTCGCGCAGGGCGTCGATGGCGGGGCGCCAATCCTGCCCGGCGGCTTCGCTCAGGCCTTCGGGCAGGGCGCGGCAGGCCTGGAGCAAATCGGCTTCCTGGTTCCAGTGGCCAATCAACTGCGCGCTGGCGCTGAGGGTGGCGATAAAGCTTTTGGTCGCGGCGACACTCAGTTCCGGCCCGGCGCACAGCGGCACGTGGAATTCACAAGCAGCCTCCAGCGGCGAGTCTTCGGCGTTCACCAGCGAAATGCTCAAGGCTCCCCGCTTGCGCAGCAGGCGCAGGCTGTTGACCAGGTCCGGACTTTGCCCCGATTGCGAGAAGCCGAACGCCACCTGGCCGCTGACTTTCAAGGGCGCCTGCAACAGGGTCACCACCGACATCGGCAACGATGCCACCGGGATGCCCACGTGCTGCATGGCCAGGTAGGCGAAGTAACTGGCGGCGTGGTCTGAACTGCCGCGCGCGATGGTCATCGCCACTTGCGGCGGCTGGCGACGCAGGCGGCCGGCGATTTCTTCCAGCAGCGGGTCCAGGCGTTGCAGTTGCGCCGCAACGGCATCGCGGGAGGCCAGGGCCTCTTCAAGCATTTTTGAAGACAATGGTTTCTCCTTCGACCATGACGTCGGTGAGGTGCAGGGAGCGGTCCAGGCGTACGCAGTCGGCGAAGCTGCCGGGTTGCAGGCGGCCGCGTTCTTCCAGGCCCAGGTAGTCCGCAGGAAATTGCGACAGGCGTTGTGAGGCTTCGCTGATGGGCAGGCCGATCTTCACCAGGTTGCGCAGCGCCTGGTCCATGGTCAGGGTGCTCCCGGCCAGGGTGCCGTCGGCCAGGCGTACGCCGCCCAGGCACTTGGTCACGGTGTGGCTGCCCAGCTTGTATTCGCCATCGGGCATGCCGGCGGCGGCGGTGGAATCGGTGACGCAGTACAGGCATGGGATCGAACGCAGGGCGACGCGCATGGCACCGGGGTGCACGTGCAGCAAGTCCGGGATCAGTTCGGCGTATTGCGCGTGTGCCAGCGCGGCGCCGACGATGCCCGGCTCGCGGTGATGCAGCGGGCTCATGGCGTTATACAGATGCGTGAAACTGGTGGCGCCGGCGGCGAGGGCGGCGACGCCTTCTTCATAGCTGCCCAGCGTGTGGCCGATCTGCATGCGCACCCCGCGTTGGCTGAGGGCACGGATCAGGCCGTCATGCCCGGCGATTTCCGGGGCGATGGTGATCACCCGGATCGGCGCCAGGCGCAGGTAGGCTTCCACTTCGTCCATCAATGCGGTGTGGGCGAAGTTGGGTTGTGCGCCGAGTTTTCCGGGATTGATGTAGGGCCCTTCCAGGTGCACACCGAGGACACGGGCGCTGCCTGTAGGGCGCTGCTCGCAGAAGGTGCCGAGCTGGCCGAGCACGCTGGAGATTTCATCCACCGGTGCGGTCATGGTGGTGGCCAGCAGCGAGGTGGTGCCAAAGCGCACGTGGGTGCGGGTGATGGTCTCGAAGGCGTCGGCACCTTCCATGATGTCCTTGCCGCCACCGCCGTGCACATGCAGGTCGATAAAGCCCGGCAGCAGGTAGGGCAGCTCGTTGTCGGCAGGGTCGCAAGGCACGCCTTCAATGGCGGTGACCTTGCCGTGCTCGTGCACCAGGCGGCCGCGCATCCAGCCGTGTGGCGTGAGGATATTGTCTTCGGACATGGGCAGTTCTCTAAGGCCGCAGCTCGGCGGCAAAGTCATAGCGGCGCAGCTCTGCGACGAAGTCGTAGTAGTCATTGCGGCAGTAGGTGTCGGTGATTTCGATCGGCGTGTTGTCGGCGGTGTAGCCGACCCGGGTCATCAGCAGCATGGCGGTGCCGGGGGCGATGCCCACCAGCTTGGCGAACTCGTCCGAGGCGTTGATCGCCTGGATGTGTTGCAAGGCGCGGACGACGGGTTTGCCGATGCCTTCAAGGTATTCGTACAGCGAGTTGCCGATCGCCTGCGGCTGCGGCAGCACGGAGGCGGGCATTGCCGTCATTTCGATTGCCATGACCGTATCATCGGCCTTGCGCAGGCGTTTGAGCCGCGCGACCTTGTCGGTCGGCGACAGGCCCAGGCGGATCAGTTCTTCGTGGGTCGGCGGGGTGATGTCGCGCTCCAGCCACTGTGAGGTGGGCACAAACCCCTTGAGGCGCAACATCTCGCTGAAGCCCGACAGGCGCGACAGCGGCTGTTCCAGGCGTGGCGTGATAAACGTGCCGGAGCCCTGGCTGCGGCGAATCAGGCCTTGGGTAAACAGCACTTCCAGCGCCTTGCGGGCGGTCACCCGCGAAATGCTCAACTGCTCGCTGAGGGCGCGCTCCGAGGGCAACGCCTGCTCGGATTTCCACTGGCCGGCGTGAATCGCCGCTTCCAGGTTGCGCGCCAGTTGCAGGTACAGCGGCGTGGATTGTTTGTCGTCGGGACGCAGCGTCAGGATGGGGTTCATCGTTAAGGTTTCCGATGCGGTTATTGGAGTGTTGTCGCCCGGTATTCGCCGGAAGCTAATACCACTTAAATACCATGTCAATGCTGCCAAAACGGTGCAAGTGCCGGTTTCAGGGCGCCTTATGGGTGCGTGGTATCAAGTGGTATTAGAGAGGTCTTTAGAGCGCGCAGAAGTGCACAGCCCGCGCGGTGAACTGGTATTCACCGGCAGGGGCTGCGCAGGGCAGGAATTATTTTCGAATTATTTTACCGGAGGTCGAAGATTACGGCCGAATCTCGATCATGGTGCCGTCCTTGACCAGGTTCCAGACTTCGCGCATGTCGACGTTGCGCATGCCGATGCAGCCGTCGGTCCAGTCCAGGGTGTGGAACCACTGCTCGGGGTAGTCTTCGCTGTCGGGCGTGCCGTGGATCATGATCATGCTGCCGGGCTTCACGCCCTCGCGGCGGGCGCGGGCCGAGTCGCTGATATTGGGATAGGAAATGTGCATGGCCAGGTTGAAGCGGTCGCTGGTCTTGCGCCAGTCGATCCAGTAGAAGCCTTCGGGCGTGCGGCGGTCGCCTTCGAACAACTTGGTGCCCTTGGGGTTTTTGCCGAGCGAGATGCGGTAGGTCTTGAGGGGCTTGCCGTCGTTGATCAGTTGCAACTGATGGGCGGATTTGAGCACCAGGACTTTTTCGACAGGTTTGCCGCCCAGGGTTTCCAGGGTGGAGGCGCAGCACAGCGTAGCGAACGACAGGCAGATCAGAGCAAGCAACCAACGCATTGAAACGGTATCCCTTGGGCGACGATCTGCCGGATGGTTATTGGGCGGGCTTTGACAGCGGTGGCACAGACTCGCTGCGCACCGGGAACGCCTGTTGGCGGCGGTCAGCGAAAAAGCATTCTAAGGTACGCCCGACCGTGCGGAAAGCCAGCTCGGACCAAGGGATGTCGGCTTCGTCGAACAACTGCACTTCAAGGCTTTCGGGGCCGGCGGCGAAGTCCAGGTCAACCAGTTCGGCGCGGTAGAAGATATGCACCTGGCTGATGTGCGGCACGTCGATCAGCGTATAGATGCTCAGGTTGCGCACACGCGCGCAGGCTTCTTCGAGGGTTTCGCGCATGGCCGCCTGTTCCACGGTCTCGCCGTTTTCCATGAAGCCTGCCGGCAGGGTCCAGTACCCCAGGCGCGGTTCGATGGCGCGGCGGCACAGCAACACCTTATCGCCCCACACCGGTACGGTGCCGGCGACGATATTGGGGTTCTGGTAGTGAATGGTCGAGCAGTGATCACACACAAAACGCAGGCGTGCGTCGCCTTCGGGAATGCGTTGGGTAACCGGTTTACCGCACTGGCTGCAGAAGTTCATGCTGGGGTTCCTGGAAAGTGCGTCTATCTTGGCGTGGCCGGCAGGGCCCTGCAAGTTGTCGTTTAGCGACACCGCGCGGGTTTTGGGGTTGGGCACCCGCACGCTTTGGTGCATGATGCAAGGTAGCCAACAGACCGAGATGACTCATGCTGGACGAGCTACTTCGCCGGGTAAGCAATCACACACCCCATACGCTGGAGACTGACGGGCGTTTCCCCGAGGCCGCCGTGCTGGTGCCGATTACCCGCAGTGACGAACCTGAGCTGATCCTGACCCTGCGCGCCAGCGGCCTGTCGACCCACGGTGGCGAAGTGGCCTTTCCCGGCGGGCGTCGCGACCCCGAAGACCCGGACCTGATCTTCACCGCCCTGCGTGAAGCCGAAGAAGAAATCGGCCTGCCGCCCGGTCTGGTCGAGGTGATCGGCCCGCTGAGCCCGCTGATTTCCCTGCATGGCATTCGGGTCACGCCCTATGTAGGGGTTATCCCCGATTACGTTGAATACTTGGCCAACGATGCCGAGATTGCTGCCGTTTTCAGCGTGCCGTTGGACTTTTTCCGGCAGGACCCGCGCGAACATACCCACAGGATCGATTACCAGGGCCGCAGCTGGTATGTGCCCAGCTATCGGTTTGGCGAATACAAGATCTGGGGGCTGACGGCGATCATGATCGTGGAGCTGATCAATCTGCTCTATGACGACGCCAAGATCAGCCTGCACCAGCCACCCAAGAGCTTCATCAATATCTAAGCCATCGCTTGAATGGCCAGCCGTGAGGACACACCATGAAATACCGCCTGGGCGATGCCCGCGTCGAGACGCATCCACACAGCTGGGTGGCCCCGAATGCCACGCTGGTGGGCAAGGTCAAGCTGGAGGAGGGCGCCAACGTCTGGTTCAACGCGGTATTGCGTGGCGACAACGAACTGATCCTGATCGGCAAGAACAGCAACGTGCAGGACGGCAGCGTGATGCACACCGACATGGGCTACCCGTTGACCCTGGGCACCGGCGTGACCATCGGCCATAACGCCATGCTGCACGGCTGCACCGTCGACGACTACAGCCTGATCGGCATCAATGCGGTGATCCTCAACGGCGCCAAGATCGGCAAGCACTGCATCATCGGCGCCAATTCGCTGATCGGCGAAGGCAAGGAAATTCCCGATGGCTCGCTGGTGATGGGTTCGCCGGGCAAGGTGGTGCGTGAACTCACCGACGCCCAGAAGCGCATGCTCGAAGCCAGCGCCGCGCACTATGTGCATAACGCGCAGCGTTACGCGCGAGACCTGGCCGAGCAGGACGCATGAACCCGACAGAACGCCCCGTCGCCTCGCCGTGCGTGAGCATTTGCGCGCTGGATGACGACGACATCTGCACCGGCTGCCAGCGCACCGTGGATGAAATCACGCGCTGGAGCCGCATGGACAACGCCGAACGCCGGGTGGTGCTGGGGTTGTGCCATGAGCGGGCGAAGGCGAGTGGGTTGGTGTGGATGCTGCCGGGGAAGTCCGGCGGCTGACGTGTTTGCGGTGACCTCTGCGCTGTGGACTGTTGCGACGAACGAGCTTCTTGTGGTGAGCGGGCTTCTTGTGGCGAGCGGGCTTGCCCCGCGTTGGGCTGCGCAGCAGCCCCAATAGGCGCGCCGCGTTACATCAGACGAACCGCGGTGCAGGTTTCAGGGCTGCTGCGCACCCCAACGCGGGGCAAGCCCGCTCGCCACAAGAGGCCCTTTACCACCACGGCCCCGCTCGCCACAAAGGGTGTGGTGCATTACCCTGTGCGCATTATTTACAGGTCCCGCGCCCCATGTTCTTCCTGATCGCCTACATCAGCAGCGTCGTGCTGATCAACTTCGCCTTCTCCACCGCCCCACACCTGGACGTCATCTGGTCGGCCTGGGGTGGCCTGGTGTTTGTCCTGCGCGACATGGTGCAGACCCGCTTCGGCCATGGTGCGATCATCGCCATGCTGGCGGCGCTGGTACTGTCGTATATCACTTCCGATCCCTCCATCGCCCTGGCCAGCGCCACGGCGTTCGCGGTGTCGGAGTGCATCGACTGGCTGGTATTCAGCATCACCAAGCGCCCGCTGCATGACCGCCTGTGGATAAGTTCGGCGCTGAGCATTCCCCTCGATACGTTTATCTTCTTCGGCCTGATCGGCGCGCTCACCCCCGCCGTGGCAGGCACCGCGCTGGTGTCGAAGTTCGCCGGAGTCACGGCGGTGTGGTTGATCATGGCCTGGCGTGTGCGCAAGCGGGCCGTCGCCAACTGAGGCCAATTTTTACAGTTCATGTAAAATGCCGGCCTTTCTCCAAATGATCCGCTCCCCTGAGGACCTGAGATGACCCGAATCGGAACTCCATTGTCGCCAACCGCGACCCGCGTTTTGCTGTGTGGCTGCGGTGAGCTGGGCAAGGAAGTGGTAATCGAACTGCAACGCCTGGGCGTTGAAGTGATTGCCGTGGATCGCTACGCCAACGCGCCGGCCATGCAGGTGGCGCATCGCAGCCACGTGATCAACATGCTCGACGGCGCGGCCCTGCGTGCGGTGATCGAAGCGGAAAAACCGCACTTCATCGTGCCGGAAATCGAAGCCATCGCCACCGCCACCCTGGTGGAATTGGAGGCCGAAGGCTTCACCGTGATCCCGACCGCACGGGCTACCTCGCTGACCATGAACCGCGAAGGCATCCGTCGCCTGGCCGCCGAAGAGCTGGACCTGCCGACCTCGCCGTATCACTTCGCCGACACCTTCGAAGACTACAGCAAGGCCGTCCAGGACCTGGGCTTCCCGTGCGTGGTCAAGCCGGTGATGAGTTCGTCGGGCAAGGGCCAGAGCCTGCTGCGCAGCGTCGACGACGTGCAGAAAGCCTGGGACTACGCCCAGGAAGGCGGGCGTGCCGGTAAAGGCCGGGTGATCATCGAGGGCTTTATCGACTTCGACTACGAAATCACTCTGCTGACCGTGCGTCACGTCGGTGGCACCACCTTCTGCGCGCCGGTCGGTCACCGTCAGGAGAAGGGCGACTACCAGGAATCCTGGCAGCCGCAGGCCATGAGCCCGATTGCCCTGGCGGAATCCGAGCGGGTTGCCAAAGCCGTGACCGAGGCGCTGGGTGGCCGTGGTCTGTTTGGCGTGGAATTGTTCATCAAGGGCGACCAGGTGTGGTTCAGCGAAGTTTCGCCGCGCCCGCATGACACTGGCCTGGTGACCCTGATTTCCCAGGACCTGTCGCAGTTCGCCCTGCACGCGCGCGCCATTCTTGGCCTGCCGATTCCATTGATCCGTCAGTTCGGCCCTTCGGCGTCGGCAGTGATCCTGGTGGAAGGGCAATCGACCCAGACGGCATTCGCCAACCTGGGCGCAGCCTTGAGCGAGCCGGACACGGCGTTGCGTCTGTTTGGCAAGCCGGAAGTGAATGGCCAGCGCCGCATGGGCGTGGCGTTGGCGCGGGATGAGTCGATTGAGGCGGCCCGGGCTAAAGCTACCCGTGCTTCGAAGGCTGTTGTTGTAGAGCTGTAATCCCACGCTTAGCGTTCCCGCGCTCTGCGTGGGAACGCCGCGCTGGAAGCCCCGCGTCTGCTCTCAAGGGCGTGACGCAGGCCGTCACCGGATGCATTCCCACGCAGAGCGTGGGAATGATCGCCATCAGGCGACCTTGTTCAAATCATTGTGACGCGTCTCTTTCAGGCACAGCACAGCAATCAGGCTGAGCAACGCTGCCGCCGACACATACCCACCGACATAACTCAGCCCACCCATCGCCACCAGCTTGGTCGCGAAGAACGGTGCGGCCGACGCGCCGACAATCCCACCCAGGTTGTACGCCGCCGAAGCGCCGGTATAACGCACGCGGGTCGGGAACAATTCCGGCAGCATCGCGCCCATCGGGGCGAAGGTCACACCCATCAGGAACAGCTCCAATGCCAGGAACAGCGCAACCGCCCAGGTCGAGCCGTGGGTGAGCAGCGGCTCCATGGTAAAGCCCGACAGAATCGCCAGGATCGCGCCGACGATCAGCACCGGCTTGCGCCCGTAGCGGTCACTGGCCAAGGCTGCCAACGGTGTGGCCAGGCCCATGAACAGCACGGCAAAACACAGCAGGCCCAGGAACGTCTCGCGGCTGTAGCCCAGGGTGGATACGCCGTAGCTGAGGGAAAACGCCGTGGTGATGTAGAACAGCGCATAGCACACCACCATCGAAGCGGCGCCCAGCAGGACCGGCAGCCAATGCTGGCTGAACAGTTCCACCAACGGCACTTTCACCGGCGCTTGCTTGGCGACGGCATTGGCGAATACCGGGGTTTCATGCAGCTTCAGGCGCGCGTACAGGCCAACCATCACCAGCGCGGCGCTGAGGATGAACGGGATCCGCCAGCCCCAGTTGCGGAACTGCTCGTCGCTGAGGTTCATGGCCAGGATCAGGAACAAGCCGTTGGCCGCGAGAAAGCCAATCGACGGGCCCAGTTGCGGAAACATGCCGAACCAGGCGCGCTTGCCTTTCGGTGCGTTTTCCGTCGCCAGCAACGCGGCACCGCCCCATTCTCCGCCGAGCCCCAGGCCCTGGCCGAAACGCAGCACACACAACAGGATCGGTGCCCAGGCGCCGATGCTGTCATAGCCGGGCAGCAAGCCGATCAACGTGGTGCACACGCCCATGAGCAGGAGCGAGGCAACCAGCGTGGATTTGCGCCCGATACGGTCGCCAAAGTGACCGAACAGCGCCGAGCCCAGCGGGCGGGCGATGAAGGCAATGCCGAAGGTCAGGAACGACGCCAGCATCTGCGCGGTGCCGGAGCTCTGCGGAAAGAACACCGGGCCGATCACCAGCGCGGCGGCGGTGGCGTAAATATAGAAATCGTAGAACTCGATGGCCGTGCCGACGATGCTCGCGGTGGCGACGCGGGCGGTCGAGTTGGTCGGGGCGGCGGTCGCGGCCTCGTTATAGGCGGTGCTCATTGAAGTATCCCTGATGGTCATTGCGCGTTTGGACGCGGATTATTATTGGTCGAACACCCATGGATCAGGGGTGTAAGCGGGGCGGCTCGGGATGGGAGCAAACACCGGTCAGACACGGTAACGCAGTGCCTGGACGCGCTGAGTGCGGGTAGCACGCGGTCGGGCAGGGCTCTGGTAAGCCGCACCGATTATAGGAAGGGGTTTGCGGATCCAACAAGGGGGCTGACGAGGATCTCTTGACTGGAAATCGGATCAATGTGGGAGCTGGCTTGCCTGCGATACAGACGCCTCGGTGCATCAGGAGTACCGACCTGAAGCCATCGCCGGCAAGCCAGCTCCCACATTGGATGTGTGTTGCGCCGGGAGATCAGGCGGCGACGGGCACGCGGCTGGTGTGCCAGATCAGCACTTTGCTCACACGGTTGTCCTCGGTCTCGAGGATTTCCAGGCGGTAGCGCCCGATTTTCAGGCACACCGCGCAATCCGGGATGGTCTCCAGGGCTTCGGTCACCAGGCCGTTGAGGGTCTTGGGGCCGTCGCTGGGCAGGTGCCAGCCCAGGCTCTTGTTCAGCTCGCGGATCGAGGCGGCGCCGTCGATGATGTAGCGGCCATCGGGCTGCGCTTCGATGTGCGGGTTGTCTGCGGCCTGATCGCTTTCGAATTCGCCGACGATTTCTTCGAGGATATCTTCCAGGGTGACGATCCCCAGCACTTCGCCGTATTCATCCACGACCATGCCCAGGCGTCGCTGCTGTTTGTGGAAGTTCAGCAGTTGCAGCTGCAGCGGCGTGCTTTCAGGGACGAAGTAAGGCTCGTGGCAGGCGGCGAGCAGGGCTTCCTTGGTCAGGCTGGCGTCGGGCAGCAGGTGCTGGATCTGCCGGGTATTGAGCACCGCTTCGACCTGGTTGATATCACTGTGGAAAACCGGCAGGCGGGTGCGCTGCGAAGTGCGCAGTTGTTCGATGATGGCTTCGATCGAGTCATCCAGGTTGATGCCGTCCACTTCGCTGCGCGGCACCAGGATGTCATTGACGGTAATGTTGTCCAGGGCGTGGATGCCTGGCATGCCGGGGGTACGGCTTTCGTCGGCGTCCGGTTCCGGCTCGTCGTCGTGGTCGGGCAGCGGTTCGTCGCTTTTTTTCACCACCCCGGTCTTGCGTGCGAACGGGCGCAGCAGCAACAGGCTGATGCCATTGAGCAGCCAGGCCAGCGGATAGAGGATTTTCAACGGTATGCCCAGCAGCGTGTTGCCAAAGCCCAGCACCGCTTGCGGATGGCGGGTGGCGAGGGCGCGCGGCAGGTAGTCGGCGAGGATCAGCAACAGGGCGCAGGAGATCAGCCAGCCGAGCCACGGGCCGTTCTGTGCCCAGGCATAGATCGCCAGCAGGGTGCACAGAATCACCACGGCGGCGCGGCACAGGCTGTTGCACAGGATCAGGCTATGACGGGGGAAACTCAGGCGGGCGGCGGCCTTGTCACCCTGGCGTGTGCCGGGGCGCAGGGCCAGCAGGTGCTGTTGCGCGGCTTCGATGGCGGTAAACAGCGCCGCCCATAACACCAGCAGGGCGATTACCGCGAACATCGGCTCCAGGGGCAAGTTGTCCATGATTGCAGCCCGTCAGATATGCAGGATGTATTCGCGGACCAGCTTGCTGCCGAAATAGGCCAGCATCAGCAGGCAGAAACCGGCTAGGGTCCAGCGAATCGCCTTGTGCCCACGCCAGCCGAGGCGGTTGCGGCCCCACAGCAACACGCTGAACACCACCCAGGCCAGGCACGCCAGCAGGGTCTTGTGCACCAGGTGCTGGGCAAACAGGTTTTCGACGAACAGCCAGCCGGAAATCAGCGACAGCGACAGCAGCGTCCAGCCAGCCCAGAGAAAACCGAACAGCAGGCTTTCCATGGTCTGCAGCGGCGGGAAGTTCTTGATCAGCCCGGACGGGTGCTTGTGCTTGAGCTGGTGGTCCTGCAACAGCAGGAGCAGGGCCTGGAACACCGCAATGGTGAACATGCCGTAGGCGAGGATCGACAGCAGGATATGCGCGAGGATGCCCGGTTCTTCATCGATCACCTGCACGGTGCCGGTGGGGGCGAATTGCGCCAGCAGCACAGTCAGCACGCCCAGCGGGAATAACAGCACCAGCAGGTTTTCGACGGGAATCCGGTAGCAGGCCATCAAGGTCAGCGCGATCACCGCAGCAGCGATCAGGCTGGCGGCGCTGAAAAAATCCAGGCCCAGGCCGACCGGCGTCATCAGGTGGGTGAACAGGCTCGCGGCATGGGCCAGCAGGGCGAGGACGCCCAGGCCGACCAGCAGGCGTTTGTCGGCCTTGGTGCCTTGGGCGAGGCGAGTGCCCTGATAGAGGGTCGCAGCGGCATACAAGAGGGCGGCGGCGAGGCTGGGTAGCAAACTGGGTGACAAGGGGACCATAAATCCTGATAGACAAGCCCGAAAGGCGCTGAGTTTGGCATACACCTGCGTTCCACGAAAGACTCCCGGGCCAGACAGCGGGTGTGCATGGACGCAGTCTTCGCTATAATCCGCGACCTGCCCACGCCGCAGGCTCGCCGAGCGCTGTTTTTAATAGCGGTTTACCACAGCCTGGGCTGCCATTACCTCGGTCTACCAATGCATTTCGATGAATAGGGCCTGAAAGGATCGCGCATGTTTGAAAACCTGACTGACCGTCTCTCGCAGACGCTGCGCCACGTTACCGGCAAGGCCAAGCTGACCGAGGACAATATTAAAGACACCCTGCGTGAAGTGCGCATGGCGTTGCTGGAAGCCGACGTGGCCTTGCCGGTGGTGAAGGACTTCGTCAACTCGGTCAAGGAGCGTGCGGTCGGCACCGAAGTGTCCCGCAGCCTGACGCCGGGCCAGGCCTTCGTGAAGATTGTCCAGGCCGAACTCGAAAGCCTGATGGGCGCGGCCAACGAAGACCTGAACCTCAGCGCCGTGCCGCCGGCCGTCGTATTGATGGCCGGTCTGCAGGGTGCGGGTAAAACCACCACCGCCGGCAAGCTGGCGCGCTTCCTTAAAGAGCGCAAGAAGAAGTCGGTGATGGTGGTGTCGGCCGACGTGTACCGTCCGGCGGCCATCAAGCAGCTGGAAATGCTCGCAGGCGAAGTGGGCGTGACTTTCTTCCCGTCTGACCTGAGCCAGAAGCCGGTCGACATTGCCAACGCGGCAATTAAAGAAGCCAAGCTGAAGTTCATCGACGTGGTCATCGTCGATACCGCCGGTCGCCTGCACATCGATGAAGAGATGATGGGCGAGATCAAGGCGCTGCATGCCGCGATCAACCCGGTCGAGACGCTGTTCGTGGTCGACGCCATGACCGGCCAGGACGCGGCCAACACCGCCAAGGCCTTTGGCGATGCACTGCCGCTGACCGGCGTGATCCTGACCAAGGTCGACGGCGACGCGCGTGGCGGTGCCGCCCTGTCGGTACGCGCCATCACCGGCAAGCCGATCAAGTTCATCGGTATGGGCGAGAAGAGCGAAGCGCTCGAGCCGTTCCACCCTGAGCGTATCGCCTCGCGCATCCTCGGCATGGGTGACGTGCTCAGCCTGATCGAACAGGCCGAAGCCACGCTCGACAAGGACAAGGCCGACAAACTGGCCAAAAAGCTGAAGAAGGGCAAGGGCTTCGACCTCGAAGACTTCCGCGATCAGCTGCAACAAATGAAGAACATGGGCGGCCTCGGCGGCCTGATGGACAAACTGCCGAACATCGGCGGCGTGAACCTGGCGCAAATGGGCAATGCCCAGGGTGCGGCAGAAAAGCAGTTCAAGCAGATGGAAGCCATCATCAACTCCATGACCCCGGCCGAGCGCCGCGACCCTGAGCTGATCAGCGGTTCGCGCAAACGTCGGATCGCCCTGGGTTCCGGCACCCAGGTGCAGGACATCGGTCGCTTGATCAAGCAGCACAAGCAGATGCAAAAGATGATGAAGAAATTCTCCGCAAAAGGCGGAATGGCCAAAATGATGCGTGGCATGGGCGGAATGTTGCCCGGCGGCGGCATGCCGAAAATGTAAAGAATTCGAGCGGGGGCTTGCTCCTGCTCCGACCCACAGGGATGTGGGATCTCCAGCAAACCCGCCGTTGGCGGGAGCTGACTCGCCGTTTTAACCGACGGCTCTATAGCAGATCTGAGTGGCACGCCGATAGGCGCCAGAAAAAGACATTTGCAAAAGTCCGGATATTCCTTAGAATATGCGGCCTTTCGGGCACCTATGCCCGCTGTGCATTTAGATTTGCAGCACCGACTACAGGAACGATGTTCACATGCTAACAATCCGTCTTGCCCTTGGCGGCTCCAAAAAGCGCCCGTTTTACCACTTGACCGTAACCGACAGCCGCAACCCGCGTGACGGTTCGCACAAGGAACAGGTTGGTTTCTTCAACCCTGTTGCTCGTGGTCAAGAAGTTCGTCTGTCCGTGAACCAAGAGCGCGTAGCCTACTGGCTGAGCGTTGGTGCACAGCCATCCGAGCGTGTTGCCAAGTTGTTGAAGGACTCGGCTAAGGCCGCAGCCTGAGCAATATGAACGCGACGCCAGCTGTTGCTGATGATTTGATCGTTATCGGCAAGATTTATTCGGTTCATGGCGTTCGCGGCGAAGTGAAGGTGTATTCCTTTACTGATCCG
Organism: Pseudomonas sp. 13B_2.1_Bac1; assembly: GCF_025466155.1. NCBI lineage: Bacteria > Pseudomonadati > Pseudomonadota > Gammaproteobacteria > Pseudomonadales > Pseudomonadaceae > Pseudomonas > Pseudomonas sp. 13B_2.1_Bac1. The sequence continues at coordinate 84,661 of NZ_JANLOH010000106.1, forward strand.
ACTGAAAACCTGTTGCAGTACAAAACCTGGACGCTCAAGCGCGAAGGGAGTGTGAAACAGGTCGAGCTGGTCAGTGGACGCGGGAGCGACAAGTTCCTGGTCGCAAAGCTCAAGGGTCTTGATGATCGTGAAGAAGCTCGTCTTCTGGCTGGTTATGAGATCTGCGTGCCGCGCAACCTGTTCCCTGAATTGACCGACGGCGAGTACTACTGGTACCAGCTGGAAGGTCTGAAGGTCATCGATCAACTGGGGCAATTGCTCGGGAAAATCGATCATCTTCTGGAAACCGGCGCCAATGATGTAATGGTGGTCAAGCCTTGCGCTGGCAGCCTGGATGATCGCGAACGCCTGTTGCCGTATACCGAGCAATGCGTGTTGGCCGTCGACCTGGCAGCGGGCGAGATGAAGGTGGAATGGGACGCGGACTTCTAAGCGTGGCTAATTTGCGCATTGAAGTGATCAGTTTGTTTCCCGAGATGTTTTCCGCCATCAGCGAGTACGGCATCACCAGTCGGGCGGTGAAACAGGGGCTGTTGCAGCTTACCTGTTGGAACCCGCGAGACTACACGACGGATCGACATCACACTGTGGACGATCGCCCATTTGGCGGTGGCCCGGGCATGGTGATGAAGATCAAGCCCCTGGAAGACGCGTTGGTTGAGGCCAAGGCAGCTGCCGGGGAGAAGGCGAAGGTAATTTACCTGTCCCCTCAAGGCCGCCAGCTGAAACAGGCTGCGGTACGCGAACTGGCGAATGAGGAAGCACTGATCCTGATTGCCGGTCGCTATGAAGGCATTGACGAGCGTTTTATTGAAGCTCATGTCGATGAAGAGTGGTCGATTGGGGACTATGTCCTGTCTGGCGGCGAGCTGCCGGCGATGGTCCTGATAGATGCGGTTACACGACTGCTGCCTGGAGCTTTAGGGCATGCGGACTCCGCGGAGGAAGATTCCTTCACGGATGGTTTGCTGGATTGCCCGCACTACACCCGACCGGAGGTGTATGCGGATCAGCGTGTTCCCGACGTATTGCTAAGTGGCAATCACGCACACATCCGGCGTTGGCGTTTACAGCAGTCCCTTGGTCGGACCTATGAACGACGCGCCGATCTTCTGGAAAGCCGCTCGCTTTCTGGAGAAGAGAAGAAGCTGCTCGAGGAATACATCCTCGCGCGGGACGATAGTTAACAACGTATCGATGGTAGGTCCATTGACTTACCTTAGGAGCACAGCATGACTAACAAAATCATCCTTGCACTCGAAGCAGAGCAGATGACCAAAGAGATCCCTACCTTTGCCCCGGGCGACACCATTGTCGTTCAGGTGAAAGTGAAGGAAGGCGACCGTTCGCGTCTGCAAGCGTTCGAAGGCGTGGTAATCGCCAAGCGTAACCGTGGTGTGAACAGTGCTTTCACTGTTCGTAAAATCTCCAACGGTGTTGGCGTAGAGCGTACTTTCCAGACCTACAGCCCGCAAATCGACAGCATGGCCGTCAAGCGTCGCGGTGACGTACGTAAAGCCAAGCTGTACTACCTGCGTGACCTGTCCGGTAAAGCAGCTCGCATCAAGGAAAAACTGGCTTAAGTCCAGCTTCCCGATGCAGAAAAAAGCAGCCTACGGGCTGCTTTTTTGTGCCTGAAATTTGTCCATCTGCCGGTACTTTTCCATGACCACTCGCCTTGAAGAAATCCAGCGCCGCACCGACCTGTCCGTCACCCACGTGACCAAGGCCGTGTTCCCGCCGACCACCAACCACCACAACACGCTGTTCGGCGGCACCGCCCTGGCCTGGATGGATGAAGTCTCGTTCATCACCGCAACGCGCTTCTGCCGCCTGCCGCTGGTCACGGTTTCCACCGACCGCATCGACTTCAATCACGCCATCCCGGCCGGCTCCATCGTTGAGCTGATCGGCCGCGTGATCAAAGTCGGCAACACCAGCCTCAAGGTTGAAGTCGAAGTGTTCGTCGAGAGCATGAGTGCCGATGGCCGTGAGAAGGCGATCCAGGGCGTGTTCAGCTTTGTGGCGATTGACGCCGATAAGCGCCCGGTGCCGGTACTTCCAGGTTTCGTGGACTGAAACACTCCCTGTAGGAGCCGGCTTGCCGGTACTGGCGGCCTCAAGGACTGGGCTGCCGTTGCGGGCCTCATCGCCGGCAAGCCGGCTCCTACAGAGCGCGCAGCTAGGGTAGCATCTACCTACTTTTTCAGCGTCCGAGCCCTCATGCCCGCCATTGACCACCCCCTGATCGACCGCTTCCTCGACGCCCTGTGGCTGGAAAAAGGCCTGTCCGACAACACGCGCCAGGCTTATCGCAGCGATCTCGCGCTGTTCAATGGCTGGCTGCAGGACAAAAACCTCGAACTGATCAACGCCGGCCGCGAGCTGATCCTCGATCACCTGGCCTGGCGCCTTGAGCAGAACTACAAGCCGCGCTCCACCGCGCGATTTCTTTCCGGCGTGCGTGGCTTTTATCGTTATTTGCTGCGGGAAAAACTGATTGCCGTCGACCCGACCCTGCAGATCGATATGCCACAGCTCGGCAGGCCACTGCCCAAATCCCTGTCGGAAGCGGACGTGGATGCCTTGCTCGCCGCCCCCGACTTGAGCGAAGCCATCGGCCAGCGCGACCGCGCCATGCTGGAGGTGCTGTACGCCTGCGGCCTGCGGGTGACCGAGTTGATCAGCCTGACCCTGGAGCAGGTCAACCTGCGCCAGGGCGTGCTGCGCGTGATGGGCAAGGGCAGCAAGGAGCGGCTGGTGCCGATGGGCGAAGAGGCGATCGTGTGGGTCGAGCGCTACATGCGCGATGGGCGCAGTGAATTGCTTGGCGGGCGCCCCAGCGATGTGCTGTTTCCCAGCCAGCGGGGCGAGCAGATGACCCGCCAGACCTTCTGGCACCGCATCAAGCACCAGGCCAAGGTGGCCGGGATCGGCAAGGCGCTATCGCCGCACACCCTGCGCCATGCGTTCGCCACGCATTTGCTCAATCACGGCGCGGATTTGCGCGTGGTGCAAATGTTGCTCGGGCACAGTGACCTGTCCACCACCCAGATCTACACCCACGTGGCGCGCGCACGCTTGCAGGATATGCACGCCAAGCACCATCCGCGCGGTTGAAAACCGCCAATTTATCCTGCCACGGGCTGCCCTGCGGCCCAACTGTGGTAGGCTTTGCCGGTTAGCAAAGGGGACGGCGACAGCCCGAGTTTCCATATCGGTGTTCTGCTCCCGTCCCTGCATCTGCCTTCAGGAGTTCCCATGCGCTTGACCCAGATTATTGCCGCCGCAGCCATTGCGTTGGTTTCCACTTTTGTTGTCGCCGATGACGCTGCCGAGCAAACGATTCGCAAGAGCCTGGCCAACCTGCAGCTCGACACCCCGATCGAAAGCATCAGCGCCAGCCCGATGGCCGGCCTGTACGAAGTCAAGCTCAAGGGCAGCCGTGTGCTGTACGCCAGCGCCGACGGCCAGTACATCGTCCAGGGCTATCTGTTCCAGCTGAAGGACGGCAAGCCGGTCAACCTGACCGAGAAGGCCGAGCGCCTGGGCGTGTCCAAGCTGATCAACGGCATTCCGGTGGCTGAAACCGTGGTTTACCCGGCCATCGGCGAGACCAAGACCCACATCACCGTGTTCACCGACACCACGTGCCCTTACTGCCACAAGCTGCACGCCGAGGTGCCGGCGCTGAACAAGCTCGGTGTGGAAGTGCGCTATGTAGCGTTCCCGCGCCAGGGCCTCGGCTCGCCGGGTGACGAGCAGTTGCAAGCCGTGTGGTGCTCGGCCGACAAGAAAGCGGCCATGGACAAAATGGTCGATGGCAAGGAAATCAAGGCGGCCAAATGCGCCAACCCGGTTTCCAAGCAGTTCGCTCTTGGCCAGTCCATTGGCGTGAACGGTACACCGGCCATCGTTTTGGCAGACGGCCAGGTAATTCCGGGCTACCAGCCAGCGCCACAAGTTGCCAAACTGGCGCTGAGTGCCAAATAAACCTGCATCGTCGAACCTTTGACGAGCAAGGCCCTTCGACCAGTCGACGGGTCGTTAATTGAAAGCCGCAGTTGTGCGGCTGTTTTCCACGGCCGACCTAGCGTCGGCCGTTTCATGGGGAGTTCTTCAGTGAAACCGGTCAAAGTAGGCATCTGTGGGTTAGGGACCGTCGGTGGCGGCACCTTTAACGTACTTCAGCGTAACGCTGAGGAAATTTCCCGCCGTGCAGGTCGCGGGATTGAAGTGGCGCAAATTGCCACGCGTTCGCCAAAGCCTCAGTTCCAAACGACCGGTATTGCGATTACCAACGATGTCTTCGCCGTGGCCACCAACCCTGAAATCGATATCGTCATCGAGCTGGTAGGCGGCTACACCGTGGCCCGCGAGCTGGTGCTCAAGGCCATCGAGAACGGCAAGCATGTGGTCACCGCCAACAAGGCGCTGATCGCCGTGCACGGCAACGAGATCTTCGCCAAGGCGCGCGAGAAGGGCGTGATCGTGGCGTTCGAAGCCGCCGTGGCCGGTGGTATCCCGGTGATCAAGGCGATCCGTGAAGGCCTGTCCGCCAACCGCATCAACTGGGTGGCCGGCATCATCAACGGCACTGGCAACTTCATCCTGACCGAGATGCGCGAGAAGGGCCGCACCTTCGAAGACGTGCTGGCCGAGGCCCAGGCCCTGGGTTATGCCGAAGCCGACCCGACCTTTGACGTGGAAGGCATCGACGCGGCGCACAAGCTGACCATCCTGGCGTCCATCGCCTTTGGTATCCCGCTGCAGTTCGACAAGGCCTACACCGAAGGTATCACCCAGCTGACGACTGCCGACGTGAACTACGCCGAAGCCCTGGGCTATCGCATCAAGCACCTGGGCGTGGCGCGCAGCACTCCGGCCGGTATCGAGCTGCGTGTGCACCCGACGCTGATCCCGGCTGACCGCCTGATCGCCAACGTCAATGGCGTGATGAACGCCGTGATGGTCAACGGTGACGCCGCCGGTTCGACGCTGTTCTACGGTGCCGGTGCCGGCATGGAGCCAACCGCTTCGTCGGTGATCGCCGACCTGGTGGACGTGGTTCGCGCCATGACCAGCGACCCGGAAAACCGCGTGCCGCACCTGGCCTTCCAGCCGGATTCGCTGTCGGCCCATCCGATCCTGCCGATCGAGGCGTGCGAAAGCGCCTACTACCTGCGGATCCAGGCCAAGGATCATCCGGGTGTGTTGGCCCAGGTGGCCAGCATCCTGTCGGAGCGCGGTATCAACATCGAGTCGATCATGCAGAAGGAAGTCGAGGAACAGGATGGCCTGGTGCCGATGATCCTGCTGACCCACCGCGTGCTCGAGCAGCACATCAACGATGCCATCCGGGCTCTCGAAGCTCTTCAGGGCGTGGTTGGGCCGGTCGTTCGTATTCGCGTCGAACATCTAAATTAATTCAGCTGCAAGCAGCCAAGCTGCAAGCTGCAAGTAAAAGCAGATCTGCTGTTACTTGCAGCTTGTCACTTGAAGCTTGCAGCCCAAACCGAAGGTTTGCCCCTATGCGTTACATCAGCACCCGCGGCCAGGCACCGGCCCTGAATTTCGAAGACGTCCTGCTGGCAGGCCTCGCCACCGACGGCGGCCTGTACGTGCCGGAAAACCTGCCACGCTTTACCCAGGAAGAAATCGCTTCGTGGGCCGGCCTGCCGTACCACGAGCTGGCGTTCCGGGTGATGCGCCCGTTCGTCACCGGCAGCATTCCGGATGCCGACTTCAAGAAGATCCTGGAAGAGACCTACGGCGTGTTTTCCCACAGCGCCATCGCGCCGTTGCGTCAACTGAACGGCAACGAGTGGGTGCTGGAGCTGTTCCACGGCCCGACCCTGGCGTTCAAGGACTTCGCCCTGCAACTGCTCGGTCGCCTGCTGGACTACGTGCTGGAGAAGCGTGGCGAGCGCGTGGTGATCATCGGCGCCACCTCTGGTGATACCGGCTCGGCCGCCATCGAAGGTTGCAAGCACTGCGAAAACGTCGACATCTTCATCCTGCACCCGCACAAGCGTGTGTCGGAAGTACAGCGCCGGCAGATGACCACCATCTTCGGCGAGAACATCCACAACATCGCCATCGAAGGCAACTTCGATGACTGCCAGGAAATGGTCAAGAACAGCTTCGCCGACCAGAGCTTCCTCAAGGGCACGCGCCTGGTGGCGGTGAACTCGATCAACTGGGCGCGGATCATGGCCCAGATCGTCTACTACTTCCACGCTGCCCTGCAGCTGGGCGGCCCGGCGCGCTCGGTGTCGTTCTCGGTGCCGACCGGCAACTTCGGCGATATCTTCGCCGGCTACCTGGCCCGCAACATGGGCCTGCCGATCAACCAGTTGATCGTCGCCACCAACCGCAACGACATCCTGCACCGCTTCATGAGCGGCAACCAGTACGTCAAGGAAACCCTGCACGCGACCCTGTCGCCGTCCATGGACATCATGGTTTCGTCGAACTTCGAACGCTTGCTGTTCGATATGCACGGTCGCAATGGCGCGGCCCTGGCCGAGTTGATGAACAGCTTCAAGCAAGGTGGCGGTTTCAGCGTCGAGCAAGAGCGCTGGACCGAAACCCGCAAGCTGTTCGACTCCCTGGCCGTGGATGATGAACAAACCTGCGAGACCATCGCCGAAGTCTACGCCCAGACCGGCGAGGTGCTTGACCCGCACACCGCCATCGGCGTGAAGGCCGCCCGCGAATGCCGTCGCAGCCTGGACATCCCGATGGTGATCCTCGGCACTGCGCACCCGGTCAAATTCCCCGAAGCGGTGGAGAAGGCGGGCGTAGGCAAGGCGCTGGAGCTGCCGGAGCACTTGGCTAACCTGTTCGAGCGTGAAGAGCGCTGCACCGTATTGGCCAATGACCTGAAGGCTGTGCAGGCGTTTGTCAGCCAGCATGGCAATCGCGGCAAGCCTTTGTAAGGCGAACTGCGCAGACAAAAACGCCGCTTTCCCATCCTTGGGTCAGCGGCGTTTTTTATGGCAGGCCCGACAGCGTGCTTGCTATATAAGTAATTTAATCGCCGCTCCGGTGATCGACGCGATCGTCGCAACGACTGCCATGGCGACACCCATTGGGTACCAGAAAGTCTCGCAGTTTATCTTCAGAGATTCTGATTTGAGCTTGTCTTGCTCAGCCTGCATGCGTGATATTTCGGCATAGATGCGCCGGACATCGGCATGCATTCTCTCCATTGCTGCCTGCTGTTCATTGTTTTCCATCATCGTCTTCATCCTTCGCAATAAGGGCCTTTACATGCGCTTTTACCCGCGTGGCAGAGTGACCAGCGCTCACCGAGTATAGGATTCACCCCCTACCTGCGCGCCCGGCGAACCCCAAAACGGCAGCCCATTGCGTAAGCACTTATGTGCCGCCGTTTTTTCGTTGTCATGTTGCTGGCGCATGCTGGTCCTCGTCACTCCCTGACGGCCCCATAAAGACGAAAAAGCGAACTTTCCTACGTCACAACCAGTCACTTAGGATAGATGCAGCTCCCGTTTAAACGATTGTTCCCGAACTATTGAGTGGTGATCGAGATGGAAAGTATCAGCCTATTGCTCGAAGAAGCACTGAGCCCTTATCTGGTTACGCTGACCACCTCTGGCGTGCAGGGCGAATGCCTGGTGACGGTGAAAAACCCTGCTGGCGCGATTGTGGTCGAGCGTGAAGTCGACCAGGCGCAATTGATGGATAAACGCGTGCTGGTGGATGTTGTGGATTGCCTGCTGCGCGACCTCAAGATCGCCGAAGGGCGTCTGGAGCCCTCGGTTATCGCGGCCTTGCGCAATGCTGCCCAGACCCGCAGCGCTGCTGTCGCATGAAGAATTGTTTATACGCGGAAACTTCCGACTGCAGGGCCTGTCAGATTTTGTAACAGCAAGAGCAAACATTGTGCTCCGGTGTTTGTGCCTTGTTGTACTGGTCTTTGTAAGGCCACGTTTAACCCCGAAGTGTCTCCCCACTCTTCGGGGTTTCTTTTTGCCCGCGATTTGTCACGGCACGGGTGAATCCTGGAAAAACCGTGGATTGTCGCGCAGGTACTGCTCGCGCATGAGCGGATCCAGCCACGCGGCGTAGGACTGCTGCACGCGTTCCTGAGGGATGTCGAGCAGCACCTGGTCGATCCGTTCGATGGCCTGGCGACCCTTGGGCGTATCCGAGCACGCGATATGCGTGCGTTGGTAGGGCGCTGTGCCTTTGATCGGATAGAAACTCAGGTCGTTGGACGCAATCCCCTGTTGCAGTGCGTGGTAGCGGATTTCCGGCCAATAACCCAATACCGCCTCCAACCGTCCGAGGCGCTGCATTTGCAACAAGCTGCCGAGGGCGTCGTTGCCGTAGTGGAGGGCGAGTTTGTGCGCGTCGACGTGTTTGAGTTGCTCATCGATGACTGGCCCGTAGCTGCGCTCCGCTGTGGCGCCCACCCGCGTCCTGTGAGCATCGAGAAATGCTTGCAGGTCGAACTGGCCGTCCACGATAAACGACGCCATGGCGTCCTGCTGGCTGCGCCGGATCGTCACGCCGTTGCTGGGCACTGCAAACGCCTGGCGAGAAAACACCACGTACTTGGCTCGCTCCGGCGTCCACAGCAACGAGGGGTCACAGGTGAACGAGGGTTCGCGCAACATTTGCGTGCCGCGCGCGCGGTTGACGTGCAGCACCTGGTGACGATACTCCGGCAGATGCACGGCCAGGATTGGCAGCAACTGGTCCAATGCACCCTGGCCTTTGCTCGGTCCTTCGAAAATGGTCAACGGCGGCAAATCGCGCAGCAGCCAGATCAGCGTGTCTTCGGCCCGTGCTGACGAGAGCCAGCCGCCGGCCATCAGGGTGGCGACGCCCAGTTTCAAGAGCCAGCGTTTGCACCGGGACGCCATTAGATTGCGCCTTCCTCACGCAAGCGGACGATGGCAGCGGCGTCGTATCCCAGCTCACCCAGCACCACGCCGTTGTGTTCGCCCAACTGTGGCCCTACCCATTCGCAACTGCCCGGCGTGTCCGACAGCTTGGGCACGATCCCGGGCATCTTGAAGTCCTTGCCGCCCGGGAGCTGGGCCTTGAGGAACATCTCCCGGGCCAGGAATTGCGGGTCGCCGAGCATGTCTTCGGCACTGTAGATACGGCTGGCGGGTACCTCGGCCTGATTCAACTGCTCCACCACCTGCTCCAGGGGCAGCGCGTTGACCCAGCGGTCGATCACGCCATACAGCTCGTCGCGGCGGCTGTCCCGCCCGTCGTTGCTGGCAAGTGCAGGATCGTTGGCCAGGTCTTCGCGACCGATGGCCGACATGAAGCGCTTGAAGATCGCATCGCCGTTGGCGCCAATCTGCACGTGCTTGCCATCCGCGCTGGTGTGGATCGACGATGGGGTGATGCCGGGCATGATGTTGCCGGTACGTTCGCGAATAAAGCCGAACACATCGAACTCGGGGATCATGCTTTCCATCATCGCGAAGATGGCTTCGTACAGCGCCACGTCGACCACTTGGCCCAGGCCGCCGTTGACTTCGCGATGACGCAGCGCCATCAGCGCTCCGATCACGGCCCACAGCGCAGCGATGGAGTCGCCGATGGAGATCCCGGTGCGCACCGGTGGGCGGTCCTCGAAACCGGTGATGTAGCGCAGCCCGCCCATGGATTCGCCCACCGCGCCGAACCCCGGCTGGTCCTTCATCGGACCGGTCTGGCCAAAGCCCGAGAGACGCACCATGACCAGTTTGGGGTTGAGCGCATGCAGGGTTTCCCAGCCCAGGCCGAGTTTTTCCAGCACGCCGGGGCGAAAATTCTCGATCAGGATGTCGGCATCGGCCAGCAGCTGCTTCAGGATCGCCAGGCCGTCCGGGTGCTTGAGGTTCAGCGTCAGCGACTTCTTGTTGCGCGCCTGCACAAACCACCACAGCGACGTGCCTTCATACAGCTTGCGCCACTTGCGCAGCGGGTCACCGCCATCCGGCGATTCCACCTTGATCACCTCGGCACCGAATTCGGCGCAGATGCGTGAGGCGAACGGGCCGGCGATCAGGGTGCCGAGTTCGATGACTTTCAGGCCGGCAAGCGGTTTGGCATTAAACGACATGAGGATCCTTTTCTGCGCGGGGCGGTGGTGTGAAGCCTTTTAACATAGGCGAGCGGCCCAGGGATAAGGATGATGCAGCGCAGGATTCGTTGAATGGCCTCGCCATCGGTTAGACTGGCCGCCTTTTCCTGTCTCTAGAAGTCCGTTCATGGCCCAGCCGTCCACGACCTACAAATTCGAACTCAACCTCACCGACCTCGACCGCTCGGTGTACGAGAGCGTCAAGCAGACCATCGCCCGCCACCCTTCGGAAACCGAAGAGCGCATGACCGTGCGTCTGCTGGCCTACGCCCTCTGGTACAACGAGCAGTTGTCGTTCGGGCGTGGCCTGTCAGATGTAGACGAGCCAGCCCTGTGGGAAAAAAGCCTGGATGACCGGGTCCTGCACTGGATCGAAGTCGGCCAGCCGGATGCCGACCGCCTGACCTGGTGCTCGCGTCGCACCGAGCGCACCAGCCTGCTGGCCTACGGCAGCTTGCGTGTGTGGGAAGGCAAAGTGGTGCCCGTGGCCAACAACCTCAAGAACGTGCACATCGCTGCGGTGCCGCAGGAAGTCCTCGAGACCCTGGCCAAGGACATGCCGCGCGTGATCAAGTGGGACGTGATGATCAGCGAAGGCACCATTTTTGTGACTGACGACCGTGGCCAACATGAAGTGCAATTGCAATGGCTGGTCGGCGAACGCGGCTGAAATTGTGGGCGCTGGGTGGTGTGGGAGCGGGCTTGCTCGCGAATGCATCACCTCGGTATAGCTGAAAGACCGAGGTGTCTGCATCGCAGGCAAGCCAGCTCCCACACATGCCCGCTCCCACAGAAGCCGGCTCCTACAGTTGATCCATGTTGCTTTCAGCATTGTTGTTTAACCGTTGTAATAGAAGAGAAGCTTCCGTCACCCCATGCGTATCGATCCTCGCCCGTTGCCCGCTGTCCTGCCGTTTCTCGGTGAATTGCCACCGCTGTTGACTCGTCTCTACGCTGCGCGCGGGGTGCAGTCCGAGGCTGAACTGGACAAAAGCCTGGCGCGGTTGATTCCCTATCAGCAACTCAAGGGCATCGACGCTGCAGTGGACCTGCTGGTGACCGCATTGGAGCAGCGCCAGCGCATCCTGATCGTGGGTGACTTCGACGCCGATGGCGCGACCGCCAGCACCGTGGGCACCCTTGGCTTGCGTCTGCTCGGGGCGGCGCATGTCGACTACCTGGTGCCCAACCGGTTTGAATATGGCTATGGCCTGACCCCGGAAATCGTCGCGGTGGCCCTGCAGCGGGAGCCGCAGTTGCTGATCACCGTGGACAACGGCATCTCCAGCGTCGAAGGCGTGGCGGCGGCGAAGGCGGCGGGGTTGCAGGTACTGGTCACCGACCACCACTTGCCGGGAGATGAATTGCCGGCGGCAGACGCCATCGTCAACCCGAACCAGCCGGGCTGCGAGTTCCCGAGCAAGGCATTGGCCGGCGTGGGCGTGATCTTCTATGTACTGATGGCCCTGCGCGCGCGTTTGCGCAGCCTGGGCTGGTACGACAACAAGCCCCAGCCGAACATCGGCGAACTGCTCGACCTGGTGGCCCTGGGCAGCGTGGCCGACGTGGTGCCCCTGGATGCCAACAACCGCATCCTCGTGCATCAGGGCTTGGAGCGTATTCGCGCCGGTCGCGCGCGGCCGGGGATCAAGGCGATCCTCGAAGTGGCCAAGCGCGATGCCGCGCGGATTACCTCCACCGACCTCGGCTTTATCCTCGGGCCACGCCTGAACGCCGCCGGACGCCTGGATGACATGAGCCTGGGCATCGAATGCCTGCTCACCACTGATTTCGCGGCGGCGCGGGAAATGGCCGCGCAATTGGACGGCATGAACCAGGACCGCAAATCTATCGAACAAGGCATGCAGCGCGAGGCCCTGGCCCAGCTCAAGGACCTGCCGGTGGAGTCGATGCCCTATGGGCTGTGCCTGTTCGACCCGGAGTGGCACCAGGGCGTGATCGGGATTCTGGCGTCGCGCATGAAGGAGCGTTACTTCCGCCCGACCATCGCCTTCGCCGACGCCGGTGATGGCCTGCTCAAGGGCTCTGGGCGCTCGGTGCCGGGTTTCCACATCCGTGATGCCCTGGCGGTGGTCGCAAGCCAGCATCCCAACCTGATCGCCAAATACGGCGGTCACGCCATGGCGGCGGGTCTGACATTGCCCGAGGCGAATTTCCCACTGTTTGCCGAAGCTTTTGATGCTGAAGTGCGTCGGCAACTGCGCGAAGAAGACCTTACCGGGCGACTGCTGTCCGACGGCACCCTGGCGGTTGAAGAGTTTCACCTCGAACTGGCGCGCGCCTTGCGACATGCCGGGCCGTGGGGGCAGCACTTTCCCGAGCCGTTGTTCCATGGGGTGTTTCAGCTGGTAGAACAGCGCGTGGTGGGGGAGCGGCACCTGAAGGTGGTGCTCAAGAGCGAATGCGGCTCGGTGAAGCTCGATGGCATTGCGTTTGGGGTGGACCGTGAGGTCTGGCCGAACCCGACAGTGCGTTGGGTGGAATTGGCCTACAAGCTGGACGTGAACGAGTTCCGTGGGCAGGAAACCGTGCAGTTGATGATCGCGCATATCGAACCGCGCTAGCGGTCGCCCACACTGCAAAGCAAATGTGGGAGCTGGTGTGCCTGCGATAGCATCACCCTGATGTGTCCGTCACATCGCGGCGTCCCTATCGCAGGCAAGCCAGCTCCCACATAACCCCGTCGACATTGGGGCTTGAGTACAGCCTGAACCTACTCGGTTTTGTCCTTGGCCTGGTGCTTCACAATGATGTCCACCAAGCGCTGAGCCAGCGCCGGGTAGTTCTCATCGAAGTGATGCCCACCGGGCAGTTTCACCGCCTCGCCCACCGCAGTCTTGTCGGTGCAGCCGCTCTCGTCGACTTCTTCGGCGCCGTAGATGCACACCACTTTATCCGCCGGCAGCTTGGCCATCTCCGGGCCCGTCGCGGCTTCTTTGCCGGCATTGCCCAGCCAGCCTTCCACTTCGATTTCAAAGCTGCCCGTACGGGCGAACGCCAGCAGGATGATTGCGTCCACACGCTGCTGCTCGTTTTCCGGCAGGCGGTTGTAGATCGCCGGCAGCACGTCGGCGCCGAACGAGTAACCGGTCAGCACGAAGCGCTTGGTGCCCCACTTCTGACGGTAGTGCTGCATCAGTTCGGTGAGGTCCTTGGCGCTTTGTTCCGGGGTCTTGTGCTGCCAGTAGTAGCGCAGGGTGTCGATGCCCACCACCGGGTAGCCGATCTTGGCCATTTCGCCGGCCACATCGCGGTCCAGGTCACGCCAGCCGCCGTCACCGGAGAGGAACAGCGTCACCGTGTCCTTGGCCTGGCCCGCGGGTACTTCCACCACGGGAATCGCCAGGCCGCCGTTGTCCGAACCTACCAACTGCTTGCGCAACTCGTTGTTCAGCACTTGCGGGTAATGGATGTCGTAGTCGCTGATGCTGGTAGTGGCGCGCGGTGTGTCGCGTACGAAACTGGCCGCATCGTCGTCAGGGTTGTCGTTCCAGGCCACCAGCCAACTGCCGTGTGCGGACGTTTTCGGCAGCGGGTCCTTGCAGCCTTCCTGGGTCATGGCGAAGCCGACGGAGATGGCGTTGGCCTTGTCGTCGTTCTGTGCCGCCAGCCAGCGCCAGGCCAGGCTGGCACCCGGGCCGATACCGCTGACCAGGGTCGCCGGGCCCTTGAGTTGGGCCAGGGCGCCTTGCAGCGCTTGTTCCTGCAGCGTGCAGTCATCCTTGGGCAGGATTACCTGGACGATCTGCGCCTTGCCGCCCTGGCTCAGGGCGATCAGTTGGCTGTCGGTCAGGGTTGAATCGGCCAGCACCGCCACGGCCACACGGGCCTTTGCCGTGCCGGCAGGGGTTACGCGGGTCATGACCGAACCGTCGGCCTGGGGCAATTGCTCCAGGGTCGGCTGTGGGGCAGGGCGGTTCCAGTACCAATAGCCACCACCCAGGATCAGGGCGAGCAGCACAACAAAGGCCAATACATACCGCCAGGAGCGTCGAATCATCAGCGTTTCACCAATCCAGTCAAGCCGCCCGCGATCAGGGCGGCGGTATCGGCCAGTGCCACCAGCGGATCGAGTCCTGCGGGCACGGCCATATAACGGGGTTCCCAGTCAGGCTGGAACTTGTCTTTGAAGCGGCGCAAGCCTTGGAAGTTATACAGTTGCTCGCCGCGGCGGAACACCATCGAGCCCAATCGTTGGGTCAGCGGGGCACCCCGGCGCGGTTGCAGGCCCGACAACGGCACCATGCCGAGGCTGAAGCGGGCGTAGCCGTGACTCTTATAATGTTGAATCAGGCCGACCATCATGAACTCCATGGTCAGCTTGGGCGCGTCCGGGTGGGCGCGCATCAGGTCGAGACTGGCCAGGTCGTGGTTGTAGGTCTCGAGCAGGTTGGCGAAGGCTACCGGGCGCCCTTCGAAGCGAATGATCGCGATGCGAAAGTGCTTGAGATAGTCGTCGCTGAAGCGTCCGAGGGAAAAGCCTTTTTCCCGCACGTTCTTGCCGGTCAGCCAGGCATCGGAGATGACCTTGAGTTCATCCATGGGGGCCGTGCCGGGTTCATGGATCTCCAGGGACAGGCCGTCACGGCTGCCACGGTTCCAGGTGTAGCGCAGATCCTTCATCTCTTTGCCCTTGGCTTCCAGGTCAAAGCGCTTGAGGTCGACACGCGCCTCTTCACCCAGCTTGATCGCGGTCAGGCCGATGTCCATGTAGTACGGCAGGTTCTCGGCGCGGACCTGGTAGAACACCGGGCGCGCGTGGTGGATGTCGCACAGGTCGCGGAACTGCCAGATCATTTCGGCGCGCGGCTGGGTCGGGCCGATCGGGTCGTACAGGGCCACCAGGCTGCGCCCGCGACGGGCATACATCAGGAAAGCCTCGTCGTTGGGGTGAAACAGCAGCGCCTTGTCACCGGTCAGCGCCAGGCCGCCGTCGGGCTGCGAGGAGGCCATCAGGATCTTGGTGGCGCGCTCCAGCTCGTCAGGTGTCGGCAGGTGGATCACCGGGCGCGCGGTGCGCAGCAGCCAGGTCAACGATACGATCACCAAGAGGACTGCGGCGCCGAGCAGCGAACGCAGGCCGCGCGGGGCGTTGGCATCCAGAGTGAACTGCCACCACAGTTGATGGCTGTAAGGCACATCCTGATAGGCAAACAGCAGCAGCCAGATCGAGGCCCCCAGCACGCAGACGCTGGCCACCAGGTACAGCGGCGAGAACGGCAGTTCGGTCAGGCGGCTGGCGCGGTAGAACGAGCGCCGGAAGATCGCCAGCAGTACCGCCGTCATGATCATCAAGCTGGCTTCTTCCCAGTCGAAGCCTTTGAGCAGCGAGAGCAGGGCGCCCGTCAGCAGCAGCACCATGGTCAGCATCCAGGCGGCTGACAAGCGACGACGCAAGCCTTGGGCGAGCAGCAGGCACAGCACGCCGATCAGGCTGGCACCAAAGTGCGAGGCATCAATCAGGCGATGAGGAATCAGGAAGCCGATGTTTTCCAGGCGTGAGTCGATTTCTGGCGTTGCGCCGGAAAACAGCAGCACCACGCCGGACAAAAAAACCAGTACGGCCAGTACTGGTGCCGCGAGGCCCGAGGCCACCCGCAGGCTTTGTTGCGTCTGGAACAGGCGCTGCGCTTCATTGACCAGCAGGAACACGCAGGCGATCAGCAGCGGCAGCACCACATAGATCATGCGATACAGCAGCAGTGCGGCAGCCAATGGCGCGGCGCCCAGCTTGTCGGCAAAGGCCGCGAGCAGGATCGCTTCGAACACCCCCACGCCACCCGGTACATGGCTGAGCACGCCGGCAGCCAGGGCCAGCAGGTACACCAGCAGGAAGGGCCCGAAGGGCGGTGCTTCAGGCAACAGCATATAAAGGACGGTGGCAGCAGCGGCCACATCCAGTGCGGTAATGATCAATTGCAGAAAGGTCAGGCGCCGGCCAGGCAGGCGCAGGGTGCGACGGCCGGCTTTCACCAGCAGGTTGTCCGGGTAGGGCTGTTCCGGCAGGCGGCGGCGATAAATGCCGATGCACAGCACGGCCGACAGCAGCAGCACGGCGCCGGCAATACCGCCGAGCAGGGTTTGCGGCAGGTGCAGATAGGTCGACGCGGCCGGCAGGTTACTCAAGGTGGCCAATGCCGCCAACGGTGGCAGGGCGCAGCCCAGCGCCAGGCTGGCGAACACGGTCATGTGAGCGACTTCCGACGCGCCGATGCCATGACGTGCATATAAACGGTAGCGCACCGAACCGCCCGAGAGCATCGACAGGCCGATGGCGTTGCCGATGGCAAACGCAGTGAAGCCGCCCAGGGCCAGGGTCTTGGCGGGCAATTTCACCCCGGCGTAGCGCGCGCCGGAAAACTCATAGCCCAACAGAATGATGAAACCCACCACGGCCGCTGCAAATGCACCGAGCAATGCGGGCCTGGGCACTTCCAGGATCGAATCGTGGAGGGCGTAGAGGTCCAGCTCCAGCAGCAAGTGTCGGCAGGCGATCAAGGCAATTGCGAACAGCAACAGGGTGACAGCCAACCCGATGGGTTGCCGGTATTTGCTCAACAGATCCAGCCAGCGCAAACGGGTGGGAGCGATCGGTTGTTCTGCTGTGACGGTGTCTTGTGGTTCAGACGAGTTGGCGCGCATCAATCACCTCGTGGATTGTGCGCGACAGGATGGAGGTATCCAGCCAAGTTACCAATCCCTATGGACAAAATAATTACAAATATTAACGCGTATCACCGGGTGGGGCGACTGCGGCCATTGGTCGTAGAGGGTAGTACCTGCGTCTTAGCATAGCTTGCAATGAGATGGACTCTACAAACCGTGTACGGTTTCATGAAAGATGCCATGCCATTGTTTCAGAAGAACTTTTTCACCGGATACAAAAAAGGCCACTCTTTCGAGTAGCCTTTTTTGATGTTTGGTTGCGGGAGCCGGATTTGAACCGACGACCTTCGGGTTATGAGCCCGACGAGCTACCAGACTGCTCCATCCCGCGTCTGTGGGCGGCATTCTACAGCCCAACGGCGAGGTGTCAACCGTTAATGGGCCGACGGGTCAAATAAGTGTGAATCAGCCGCTCAAGCCACCTAAGTTCGCGATAGAAAACGAATTTTGTGGCGAGCAGGCTTGCCCTGCGTCGGACTGCCAAGCCATCCGTGGTGAGGCGCATGCGATCGCAGGCCTGAAAAACTGACGCGCACAAAAAAGGCCACTCTTTCGAGTAGCCTTTCTTGATGTTTGGTTGCGGGAGCCGGATTTGAACCGACGACCTTCGGGTTATGAGCCCGACGAGCTACCAGACTGCTCCATCCCGCGTCTGTGTGTCGGCATTCTACAGAGGAACGCCGGTGTGTCAACCTGTGATTCGAAGAAAAGCGCTTGTGGTTCAATCGGTTAGCTCTCCATTCAGGCCGGCAGGGTCGCTCCGGGCCAGTCTGGCCGAGGGTTTCAGCTCTATCGGCAGGCGAAATTCGATTGAGAAAATAAATTCATCTGAGAAATTTCCTACCGCTCAAGCGGAAGATTCAAACTACTGGTGCTATATACAGGGGTGAGTGCGATACTGGCCATCCGTTGAATCAACCCTCTGTTTATATGACGCAACGCAAAATCATCCACGTCGACTGTGATTGCTTCTACGCCGCCATCGAGATGCGCGATGACCCGAGCCTGGCGCAAAAGCCCCTGGCCGTCGGCGGCTCGGCAGACCGGCGTGGGGTGATCGCTACCTGCAACTACGAGGCGCGGGCCTACGGCGTGCGTTCGGCCATGTCGTCCCGCCATGCCTTGAAGCTGTGCCCGGACCTGACCATCGTCAAGCCGCGCATGGAGGCCTATAAAGAAGCCTCGAAGGAAATCCAGACGATCTTTCGTGACTACACCGACCTGATCGAGCCGTTGTCGCTGGACGAGGCCTACCTGGATGTTTCCGAATGCCCTCACTTTGGCGGCAGCGCCACGCGTATCGCCCAGGATATTCGTCGGCGGGTGTCCAACCAATTGCACATCACCGTGTCTGCCGGCGTGGCACCGAACAAGTTCCTGGCGAAGATTGCCAGCGATTGGAAAAAGCCCAACGGCCTGTTTGTGATTACGCCGGACCAGGTCGAAGACTTTGTCTCGCAATTGCCGGTGAGCAAGCTGCATGGCGTGGGCAAGGTCACCGCCGACAAGCTGGCGCGCCTGGGTATCGAAGACTGCCTGCAGTTGCGTGACTGGAACAAGCTGGCATTGGTGCGCGAATTCGGCAGTTTTGGCGAGCGACTGTGGAGCCTGGCCCGTGGGATTGATGATCGCGCGGTGCAGAATGACAGCCGACGGCAATCGATCAGTGTCGAAAACACCTACGACGTGGATCTACCGGACCTCTCAAGCTGCCTGGCCAAATTGCCCGAGCTGATGGAAACCCTGACCGGGCGTATGGCGCGGATTGACAGCAGTTACCGGGCGGGCAAGCCATTTGTGAAGGTGAAGTTTCATGACTTTACCCAGACGACCCTGGAGCAGGCCGGGGCAGGGCGAGACCTGGAAAGTTATCAACAGCTGTTGACCCAGGCGTTCAATCGCGGTGCAAAGCCGGTGCGGTTGCTGGGGATTGGCGTGCGGTTGCTGGACCTGAGCGGCGGCAACGAACAGCTCGAACTGTTTACCCGTTAATCCTGCAGGAGACCGGCAAGCCGTTCTCCTGCAGGACGGTGTTCAGCGTGCGCCAGGATCTGCGACGAGTCGCCCCGCATCCTTGGTCAGCGCCTGCAGAAACTCCTGCTGCAACTCCGGATCATTGCGGGTCAGTTCGATCAGGCTTTGTTCCAGTTCGCTGGCTTCTTCTTCCAGGCCCAGCTCCGACAGGCGTTTGACGCGGTGCACCCACTGGCTCACTTCGTCATCTTCCAGGTCGTCGTAGATCAGGCCATGGGCTTCGAGCAACTTGCCGCGCAGGGTGTTGCTGATCGCCAGGGTCGAGTCGGAATGCACGTCGTCCTGGCCATCTTCCACGCTGATCTTCAAGGTCGTGACACGGTTCAGGTCCTGCTCGGCAAACGGGCTGTCCAACAGATTCAGGCGCAGCACGCCGTTACGGTCGGTGGTCAGCTCATGGATCTGCTTGCCGGCAGTCACCTGTACCGGGCGTTCGCTCCAGGGCAGGCTCGAATACTCCACGCGCTTGTCGCGCTGGACTTCATCGATGCCTGCAAGGTTCTGTTGCGCACGGCCATGGGATTGCACGTTCATGAACGGGTTGAGGCCGTCCACGCCGTAGGTCAGCCAGTCGTGGGTCATGCTGGTCGGCAGGTTGCCGAGGGCGAAGATATTCACCACGTTGGCGCCCGCGCCGGCGACCAGGGCAACCGCGCCCAGGGGCATCTCGTAGAGTTTGCGCCAGGGCTGGTAGGGGGTGTAGCGGTCGTAACGACGGGTGACTTCGAACTCGGTGACCTCGAAGGTCTTCTGCTCGTGAATGCGGACCCGGCGTTGCGGCAGCTCCAGCACTTTGGGTTCGCCGACATCGATCTGCAGGCTATGGTCGAGCAATTTACGCTCGACCCGCTCCTCGTGCTCACTGCGTTGCGACATCTGGTTGGCGCAGCCGCTGACCAGCAGGGCGCCGCACAAGGCGGCGCCCCCCAGGGCTCTGGTGTTTCGCTTGAACATGACTTCTCTTGATCTGGTTTTCAGCGACGAATACGCGCCTGGAGGAAAGACAGCACGTCAGCCACCGGCAACGGTTGGGCTTCGGCTTCGGTCCGGCTTTTGTATTCCAGATTGCCATCGGCCAGGCTGCGGTCACTGACCACGATCCGGTGTGGGATGCCAATCAGTTCCATGTCGGCAAACTTGATGCCCGGGCTGGTTTTCTTGTCGCGGTCATCCAGCAGTACTTCAAAACCGGCGGCGGTCAGTTCGGCATACAGTTTGTCGGTAGCCTCGCGTACCTGCTCGGTTTCGTAGCGCAGCGGTACCAGGGCGATCTGGAAAGGCGCCAGGGCGTCGCTCCAGATGATGCCTTTCTCGTCGTTGTTCTGCTCGATGGCAGCGGCAACCACGCGCGATACGCCAATGCCGTAGCAGCCCATGTCCAGGGTGATCGGCTTGCCGTTCTCGCCCAGCACTTCGCACTTCATCGCCTTGCTGTACTTGTTGCCCAGCTGGAAGATGTGCCCGACTTCGATGCCGCGCTTGATTTCCAGGGTGCCCTTGCCGTCCGGACTTGGGTCACCGGCGACCACGTTACGCAGGTCGGCCACGGTCGGAACCGGCAGGTCACGCTCCCAGTTCACGCCGAAGTAGTGCTTGTCGTCGATGTTCGCGCCGATACCGAAGTCGCTCATCAGCTCGACCGAGCGGTCGATGATGATCGGCAATGGCAGGTTCAGCGGGCCCAGGGAGCCGGCGCCGGCGCCAATTGCGTCGCGCAGTTCGGCATCGGTGGCCATGACCAGCGGGCTGGCTACGCCAGGTTGCTGGGCTGCCTTGATTTCGTTGAGTTCGTGATCGCCACGGATCACCAGGGCGATCAGCTTGCCTTCTTCCTCGGCACGCACGATCAGGGTCTTGATGGTCTTTTCAATCGGCAGATTGAATTTTTCCACCAGCGCCGCGATGGTCTTGGTGTCCGGCGTGTCGACCAGGCGCAGCTCTTGCGCCGGTGCAGGGCGCGAAGTTTCGCGTGGCACGGCTTCGGCTTTCTCGATGTTCGCCGCGTAGTCGGAGCCATTGCTGAAGACGATATCGTCTTCGCCCGACTCGGCCAGCACGTGGAATTCGTGGGAGCCGGCGCCGCCGATGGAGCCGTTGTCCGCTTCAACCGGGCGGAACTTCAGGCCCAGGCGCGTGAACACGTTGCAGTAGGCCTGGTGCATGCGGTCGTAGGTGACCTGCAGGGACGCCTGGTCTGCATGGAACGAATAGGCGTCCTTCATGATGAATTCGCGGCCGCGCATCAAACCGAAGCGTGGGCGGATTTCGTCACGGAATTTGGTCTGGATCTGATACAGGTTCAGCGGCAGCTGCTTGTAGCTGCTCAGCTCGTTGCGCATCAGGTCGGTGATCACTTCTTCGTGGGTCGGGCCGGCGCAGAAGTCGCGGCCATGACGGTCCTTGAAGCGCAGCAACTCAGGGCCGTACTCTTCCCAGCGCCCGGATTCCTGCCACAACTCAGCCGGTTGGGTGCTCGGCATCAACACTTCCAGAGAGCCGGCGGCGTTCATTTCTTCACGAACGATGGCTTCGACCTTGCGCATCACCTTCAAGCCCATGGGCAGCCAGGTGTACAGGCCAGAGGCCAGTTTGCGGATCATGCCGGCGCGCAGCATCAGCTGATGGCTGATCACGACCGCGTCGGAAGGCGTTTCTTTCTGTGTGGCGAGCAAATATTGACTGGTACGCATGGTAGGCCGTTGTCGGTTGCTTGGACTTGAAATGACTTGGGATTGTACGGGCGCTTGCTGCTGGAGTACAGGCATCAGGTCGTGGTGAGGCTTCAGTTAAAGCCTTTGTGCAGGCGCTGGCTTGCCTGCGCTGGCATCACCTCGTTGTCACTGTAGACCAAGGTGTGCGCATCGCAGGCAAGCCAGCCCCTGCAGTAACCGGTCGTGTCAGTCCTCGGCCGGAGGATTCAACCGAATCCGCCGATTCTCCTGAAACCAGTGCAGCGCAATCAGGAACAGCGTCGGCACACCCAGCAGGCAGGTGATCAAGAAGAAATTGTGATACCCGAACTTCTCCACCATCACCCCCGAGTACCCACCGATCAGGCGCGGCAGCAACAGCATGATCGAGCTGAGCAGCGCGTACTGTGTGGCGGAGAACTTCAGGTTGGTCAGGCTCGACAGGTACGCGACGAAGGCCGAGGTCGCCAGCCCTGAGCTGAAGTTGTCCAGGGAGATGGTGAAAATCAACATCTGCAGGTCCGGGCCCATGTCCGCGAGTGCCACGAACAACAGGTTGGTGCCGGCCGACGCCACGCCGCCGATGAACAGGATCGGCAGGATGCCGAAGCGCACAATCAGCAGGCCGCCCATGCCGGCGCCGAGCAGGGTCATGATCAGGCCGAAGATCTTGCTGACCCCGGCGATCTGGTCCTTGGTGAAGCCCTGGTCGATGTAAAACACGTTGGCCATCACGCCCATCACCGTGTCTGACATCCGGTAGGTGGCAATCAGCCCCAGCAGCAGCAATGCCTGCCAGCGGTAACGCAAGATAAAGTCATTGACCGGCGTCAGCACCGGCGCCAGGCCACGCCGACCCATGGCCGAGAGGCACAGGGCGGTAAGGGTGATATAGAGGATGGCGCGCAGGAAGGCGCGGTCTTCCATCAGCAGTTCCCACAGGCTCATGCCGTGGAACAGCACGCTGGCAAAGTCGGTGTTGTACAGCTGGGTAAACATCGCGGGCACCGACACCAGCAGCACGATCAGTACGAACACCGACACCAGTTGATGCACGAAGCTGTAGCGCCCTGCCTGCAGCTGGGTGCGCAATGGCACATTGGGTTCGCGCATGAACAGGGTGGTCAGCAGCGCCGGGATCATCAGCACGCCGAACAGCACATAGGTGCCGGTCCATGCCGAGTGCTTATAGTTGAAACCGGTGGAACCGAAGCCTTCGGCAAAAAACAGCGCGCCGGCCGTGGCCAGCAGGGCGGCGATCCGGTAGCCGGACATATAGCTGGCAGCGAGGGCGGCCTGGCGGCTGTCGTCGGCGATTTCCAGGCGGTAGGCGTCGACTGCGATGTCTTGCGTCGCCGAGGCAAAGGCGACGATTACCGCAATGGCGATCAGCCAGGACAGGTGTTTCTGAGGGTCGCAGAACCCCATGCCGATCAATCCGAGGATCACCAGCGACTGGGCCAGCACCAGCCAGGAACGACGACGTCCGAGTTTACCGAGCAGCGGCAGGCGCCATTGGTCGAGCAGCGGCGACCACACCCATTTGAAGGCGTATGCCAGGCCGATCAGGCTCGCATAGCCGATGGTCTCGCGGGCCACACCGGCCTCACGCAACCACACCGAAAGCGTCGAGAACACCAACATGTAAGGCAAGCCGGCGGCAAAGCCGAGCAACAACAGGACTAACGTCGAGGGGCTGGCATAGGCGGCGAGCGCGGCGCGCCAGGTTTTACGGGGCATGGGCTGGAGTCTGCCTCAGATTCACGGAAACAAAGCGCGCACTCTAACCGCTGTGCTCTACCGGGCGCCAGCCATGGCGCTGAATATCCACGCGATTGTTGCGGACTGTGATGCCTTCATCGCGCAAACGCGCGCGTTGTTCGTCGCCCGAGGCACTGCCCACGGGCAGACTTATCCGACCACCGGCACCCAGCACACGATGCCAGGGCAGTTTGGTGTCCTCGGGAAGCTGGCTCAGGGTGCGCCCCACCCAGCGCGCCGCGCGCCCCAGGCCGGCCAAGTGCGCCAACTCGCCGTAACTCACCACGCAACCTGGCGGGACCTGCGCCAATGTCAGGTACAGCGCGGTGCGGCGCATTTCGGCGGGGCTTTGCGGCGTTTCGGCGGTTGGATTCACTGGGGTCTATCCGTAGGGAGTGGCGGTCTATCTGTAAGAAACGTCTGAGAACATGGCGATGAGCATGGAACTCAACCTGAATCCTTGAGTCAGTCCTAGCTATCTAACACGATAAGTGCCCCTTTTCGCCAACCTTGAGCCTCTTACTTGCTTATGTTGTCCAGAACCCTGCTGTGCCTCGCTGTTTTCAGCGCCTCCTCGCCCTTGCTGGCCGATACCGTCTGGTTGAAGAACGGTGACCGCCTGACCGGCAAGATCAAGGTCTTCGACGGTGGCAAATTGCTGATCCAGACCGATTACGCAGGCGCCATTCCGGTCGACTGGAAACAGGTGAAAACCCTGGAGAGCGATCAGGAACTGCTGGTCAAGCAGGATGCCTACACCGGCGAGAAGGCCAAGTCGCTGAAAGCGGCGGACGATGGCAAGGTGGTCCTGGCCAATGGCGAAGCGCCCAAGACCGTCGAATTGGCGAGCATCCAGCAGATCATCAAGCCCAAGCCTGTGATCGAAGACCTGGTGTGGAAAGGCAATGTCGACCTGGCACTGGACTACAAGCGTGCCGACAAGGACACCAACGACTACGATGTCGACTTCAAGACCACCGCACGGCATGGCCAGTGGCGCCATACCGGGCAGGGCGAATACAACCGCGAGTTCCAGGACGACGTGACCACCACCGACAACTGGGCGCTGGAATACGACCTCGACCGGTTCATCACCGAGCACTGGTTCTGGCAGGGCCGCCTGACCTACAAGCGCGACAAGGTTGAAGACCTGTCCCGTCAACGCACTGTCGGTACCGGCCCGGGCTATCAGTTCTGGGACGACGAGTTGGGCGCGTTCTCCCTCGGTTCGCTGGTCAACCGCACCGACTACGAATACGCCGATGGCGGCAAGGACAACTTCTATTCCCTGGCCATGAAGTGGAACTACAACCGCTACCTGGTAGGCAAGACGGTCGAGTTCTTCACCAGCGGCGAGGTGGGCAAGCCGCTGTCCGGGCCGGCCGCCTATTCCCTGGATTCGGAAATAGGCCTGCGCTACAAGGTCACCGAGTGGGCCTCGCTCAACCTCAAGGCCGAGCGCGACATTATCAGCGGCGACTCGGAAAGCAGCCTGAGCAAGACCCGCTACACCGCAGGCTTCGGCGTGGCCTGGTAATCCGGCCGCGTAAAACCCGCTTGGCAACCTTTGCTGATATTGATTACCTTGTGTTGAGATCCATTCCCATATGCTATGGGCGGCCGCATACCCGAGGAGTCATACGTTGAGCACGCACGTTGCCAAGAACGCCCGAGAGCTGTTGCTCAAGGAATACCGTGGGGCTCTCTCCACATTGTCCAAGGCCATGCCTGGCTTTCCCTTCGGTTCGGTCGTGCCCTATTGCCTGGACGAGCAGGGCCGCCCGCTGATCCTGATCAGCCGTATCGCCCAGCACACCCATAACCTGCAAAAAGACCCCAAGTGCTCGCTGCTGGTCGGCGAGCGCGAAGCGGACGATGTGCAGGCAGTGGGGCGCCTGACTTACCTGGCCGAAGCCGAGAAACTCGAAGACGGCGCTGCCATCGAGGCGGCCGCCGAACGTTATTACCGCTACTTCCCCGATTCGGCCAACTATCACAAGGCCCACGATTTCGACTTCTGGGTGCTCAAGCCGGTGCGCCATCGTTATATAGGTGGCTTTGGCGCGATTCATTGGGTCGACCAGCTGACCCTGGCCAATCCGTTCGCGGGCAAGGCCGAGCGCAGCATGATCGAGCACATGAACAGCGATCACACCAAGGCCATCGCCCACTACGTCGCCCTGACCGGCTTGCCCACCTTCGAGCCTGCGCAATTGGCCGGTATCGACAGCGAAGGCATGCACCTGCGTATTGGCCAATCGCTGCACTGGTTGCCTTTCGCAACGTCTTGCAACACGCCGACACAAGTACGCGAAGCCCTGGTTTCATTGGCCCATGCCGAGGTCTGGCCGAAAAAAGCCAGCGCTGACGCTTGAATTCACGAAATGGCGACGTCATCTAAGGTGGACTAGCAAGGCATTCTTGCGTTGAGGAACCATTTGATGCGCCCTTTTTTGTTGCTCTTTCTGCTGTTCCCGGTGTTGGAGCTGTTCGTATTCGTACAAGTCAGCAGTGCAATCGGCTTTTTCCCGGCGCTGCTGCTGATTATTCTCGGCTCGATGCTCGGCGTTCTGGTGCTGCGTGTCGCCGGCCTGGCCACGGCACTGCGTGCGCGTGAAAGCCTGAACCGCGGCGAGTTGCCGGCCCAGACCATGCTCGAAGGCCTGATGATGGCTCTGGCGGGCGGCCTGTTGATCCTGCCGGGCTTTATCAGCGACGTGGTCGGCCTGGTCATGTTGCTGCCGGTCACCCGCAAGCTGCTGGCCGGCAAGATGCGCCAGCGTGCCGAAGAAGCTGCGATTCGCCAGCGTGCATTCGCCGATGACCTGCAACCTCGTGGTGGCCCGGCTCCGCGCCAACCCCTGGGGCGCGAAGGTGATGTGATCGAAGGCGAGTTCGAGCACCGCGACAGTAAATAACCGCTTCATTGCCACGGCACCTTCGGGTGCCGTGTTGCATTTATAGGCGGGCAGATGCAAAAAATTTCCTGCCCGGGCCCTTGTAATAACCTTATGCGCCCTTATGTAACGGTCACCGCAAGGTTTCTGGTGGCGACACCAGACAGACTTCCGCGTCTTGCTTGGCGAGGCGCGACCGGCACAGCCGGAATACAACCCGCCGGTACCGATACCGGCCGATGAAAAACACAATTAGGAGAGATCGACAATGAGCAAGCTTCGTCCTCTGCACGACCGCGTCGTTATCCGTCGCAGCGAAGAAGAAAAGAAAACCGCTGGCGGTATCGTTCTGCCAGGTTCGGCTGCTGAAAAAGCCAACCACGGTGTGATCGTCGCTGCAGGCCCAGGCAAGACTCTGGAAAACGGTGAAGTGCGTGCGCTGGCCGTTAAAGTCGGTGACAAGGTTGTATTCGGCCCTTACTCCGGCAGCAACACTGTGAAAATTGACGGCGAAGACCTGCTGGTAATGGCTGAGAACGAGATTCTCGCTGTACTGGAAGGCTGATTTTCCCGCTCATTTTTCCGTTACTCCAAAGAATTTAAGGAATATCGATCATGGCTGCTAAAGAAGTTAAATTCGGCGATTCCGCCCGTAAGAAAATGCTCACCGGTGTCAACATCCTGGCTGACGCAGTAAAAGCGACCCTGGGCCCGAAAGGCCGTAACGTGATCATCGAGAAGAGCTTCGGCGCTCCGACCATCACCAAGGACGGCGTTTCCGTCGCCAAAGAAATCGAACTCGAAGACCGTTTCGAAAACATGGGCGCGCAGCTGGTCAAAGACGTTGCCTCCCGTGCCAACGATGACGCAGGCGACGGCACCACCACCGCTACCGTCCTGGCTCAGTCGATCGTCAACGAAGGCCTGAAAGCCGTCGCTGCCGGCATGAACCCGATGGACCTCAAGCGCGGTATCGACAAGGCCACCATCGCCGTTGTTGCCGAGCTGAAAAACCTGTCCAAGCCATGCGCTGACACCAAGGCTATCGCTCAGGTAGGCACCATCTCCGCCAACTCCGACAGCTCCATCGGCGACATCATTGCCGAAGCCATGGAAAAAGTCGGTAAAGAAGGCGTGATCACCGTTGAAGAAGGCACTGGCCTGGAAAACGAACTGTCGGTTGTAGAAGGCATGCAGTTCGACCGTGGCTACCTGTCCCCGTACTTCGTCAACAAGCCAGAAACCATGGTTGCCGAGCTGGAAAGCCCGCTGATCCTGCTGGTCGACAAAAAGATCTCCAACATCCGCGAAATGCTGCCAGTACTGGAAGCCGTTGCCAAAGCCGGCCGCCCACTGCTGATCGTTTCCGAAGACGTTGAAGGCGAAGCCCTGGCAACGCTGGTTGTGAACAACATGCGTGGCATCGTTAAAGTCGCAGCCGTCAAGGCTCCAGGCTTCGGCGACCGTCGCAAGGCCATGCTGCAGGACATCGCCGTATTGACCGGCGGTACCGTTATCTCCGAAGAGATCGGCCTGAGCCTGGAAAGCGCCACCCTGGAAAACCTGGGTAGCGCCAAGCGCGTGACCATCTCCAAGGAAAACACCATCATCGTTGACGGTGCTGGCGTTGACGGCGACATCCAGTCGCGTATCACCCAGATCCGCGCCCAGGTTGCCGAAACTTCCTCGGACTACGACCGCGAAAAACTGCAAGAGCGTCTGGCCAAGCTGTCCGGCGGCGTTGCAGTGATCAAGGTTGGCGCTGGTTCCGAAGTTGAAATGAAAGAGAAGAAAGCCCGCGTTGAAGACGCCCTGCACGCAACCCGCGCAGCCGTCGAAGAAGGCGTGGTACCTGGCGGTGGCGTTGCGCTGATCCGTGCTCTGGAAGCGCTGGTTGACCTCAAAGGCGACAATGCTGATCAGAACGTCGGTATCGCTGTTCTGCGTCGCGCCGTTGAATCCCCACTGCGTCAGATCGCTTCCAACAGCGGCGACGAGCCAAGTGTTGTGGTCAACGAAGTGAAGAACGGCAAAGGTAACTACGGTTACAACGCTGCAACCAGCGAATACGGCGACATGGTGGAAATGGGCATCCTGGACCCAACCAAAGTGACCCGTTCCGCGTTGCAGGCAGCCGCTTCGATCGCTGGTCTGCTGCTGACCACCGAAGTTGCGATTGCTGACAAGCCGAAGGCTGAAGGCTCGGCTGGCGGCGGTATGCCAGACATGGGCGGCATGGGTGGCATGGGCGGCATGATGTAAGCCAGCTTTACCCCCGTACTGAAAAAGCCCCGCCTGCAGTGATGCAGGCGGGGCTTTTTTATGGGAGCAGGATTGTCCGGATCCATGCTTGCTGGTGAGAGAGGGCTTGGCCGCGACGAGAGGTGTGCCAGTCACACTGCTATCGCGGGCCAGCCCGCTTCTGCGGGGTCAGCGTTCGCTCAACTGTGGCGCCGCTGGCTTCGGCGGCTTCCAGCTCAGCAATTGCTGCTTGAACCCATAACTGGCGGCCTGATAATAGGTGATCGCCCGTTGGATCAATGGATCATCACTGCCCACCCGGACTTCCTGGCTCGCCGCCAAGGCTTGATAGTGACGACGCAAACCCAGGCGCGGGCTGAGAATCGCCAGGTCCTGGCCATCAAACAGCCCCAGGTGCTGGTAGTTGCCGACCACCACGCGCGGTGGCAGTGGATTGTCCTGCAACAGGTTGCGGCC
Source organism: Pseudomonas sp. 13B_2.1_Bac1 (assembly GCF_025466155.1). Lineage (NCBI taxonomy): Bacteria > Pseudomonadati > Pseudomonadota > Gammaproteobacteria > Pseudomonadales > Pseudomonadaceae > Pseudomonas > Pseudomonas sp. 13B_2.1_Bac1. The sequence goes on from NZ_JANLOH010000106.1 coordinate 113,565, forward strand.
AAAGAAGGTTGATTCATAGCTCAAGTTGATCAGCCCCAGCAGCGTCGGCGCCAAGTCGATCTGGCTGGCCAGTTGTGCGGTTTCGCGGGCGTCGATCAGCTTCGGTGCATAGATAAACAGCGGAATCTGGTAGTTGCTGATCGGCAGGTCTTCCTTGCCGGCGCTGCCGGCCGTGTGGTCGGCGACGAACACAAAGATCGTGTTATCGAACCAGGGCTTCTGCCGGGCCGCCTCGAGGAATTCGCCAATGGCATGGTCGGTGTACTTCACCGCGCCGTCGCGACCATTGCCGGATTTGATATCGATGCGCCCATCCGGGTAGGTGTAGGGGCGATGGTTGGAGGTGGTCATCAGTTGCAGCAAAAACGGTTGCTGCTTGGCGTAATCGGCATCGGCCAGTTTCAGGGTTTGGCGATAAAGGTCTTCGTCGGCCATGCCCCAGGCATTTTTAAACGAAATTTCCGCTTCGGGCATGCTGCTCTGGTCGACCACCCGATAACCGTTGCCGCTGAAAAACGCGTTCATGTTGTCGAAGTAACCCCGCCCGCCGTAGACAAACACACTGTCGTAGCCAATCGCACTGAGTTGTTGCCCGAGGCTGGCAAAGCCGCTTTCCCGGCCGATGCGCTTGACGATCGAGCGGCCCGGCGTGGGGGGAATCGCCAGGGTGATCGCCTCCAGGCCACGGTCGGTACGGGTGCCGGTGGCATAGAAGTTACTGAAGTACAGGCTCTGTTTACGCAACGCATCGAGGTTGGGCGTGAGGTTGCGCCCATCGCCATTGCTGCCCATGTATTTGGCGCTGAAACTTTCGATGGTCACCAGCACGATGTTGGGTTTGCGCGGTGTTCCAGGATTGGTGATCGCGCGCCGGATATCCAGCGGGTCCTGATCGATGAAGCGCGCGTTGGGCTCACTCAGTTCCGCGCGCAACTGTTTGGCGACCACCTCGGTGGGCAGGCTTTGGTAGAACTGTGAATAGTCCAGCTCGTTATTGCGGAAGGCGGCGAAAAACTGGTACGGGCCATTGCTCGCCAGCTCGTTCTTGTACGCGTTGCCGCCCTGGGTGCGTGGGCTGTCCTGGCTGATCAGTTGCAGGCTGAGGCCGGCGACAACCAGCAGCGCCAAGGCATTCACCACACGGCTACGCAGCGCAGGCAGCGGCGCGTTCATTGCGGCATTGAACGGCTTGCGCAACACCACGCTGAAGACAATCGCGAGCATCGCCAGCAGGCTCAGCAGTTTGCCGATCGGATAGGACTCCAACAGGTTGTTCAACACCTCATCGGAATACACCAGGTAATCGACGGCAATGAAGTTGAAGCGCACGCCGAACTCATCCCAGAACAGCCACTCGGCCGCCGACGTGAACAGCATGGCAAACAGGCTGACGGTGAGCACCGCCTGCAGGAACCAGCGGTGGCCGCGGCGGCGCCACAGGGCCGGTGGGCACAGCAGCAGATACAGCCCCAACGGCAGTGCCGCATAGGCCAAAAACCCCAGGTCGTAGAGCAGGCCCACGCCAAACACCGGCAGCAGATTGCCGCCGACTTCATCCAGGTGAGCGATGAGCAGCACGCTGCGCGTGAGCAGGAATACCACTAGCCAGGCACCGGTTATCAACAGCAAATAGCGCATTGGCGCTGTTTTGACAAAACCCATGTCTATGTTCCTTATATCAATGGGGGGCGATCTTCGCCCTGACACCGTAGTCAATTTGTGAAGCTATAGTGAAAAACTCGTTCGGCCTATCAATCAGTTGAAAACCTTTATCGACGGGCCTTTCAGCTCTATCCCTGAGCCACACTTGGCCTTAAGCTGCGCGAGCCAACACGGCCGTTACCGCGTACGGAGACACTGCCCATGCGAATTTTATTGGTTGAAGACAACCGCGATATTCTGGCCAACCTGGCGGATTACCTGGGGCTAAAAGGCTATACAGTCGACTGCGCGCAGGACGGTCTGTCGGGCCTGCACCTGGCCGCCACCGAACATTACGACTTGATCGTGCTCGACATCATGCTGCCCGGCATTGATGGCTACACCTTGTGCAAACGCCTGCGTGAAGACGCGCGTCGCGACACGCCGGTGATCATGCTCACCGCCCGCGACCAGTTGGATGACCGGCTGCAGGGCTTCAAGTCCGGCGCCGATGACTACCTGCTCAAGCCGTTTGCCCTGTCGGAATTGGCCGCGCGCATCGAAGCCGTGCTGCGCCGTGCCCAGGGTGGCGGTCGCCGTGCCCTGCAAGTGGGTGACCTGAGCTACGACCTCGACACCCTTGAGGTGACCCGCGAAGGGCGCCTGCTCAAGCTCAACCCGGTGGGCCTGAAACTGCTCGCGGTACTGATGCAGAAGAGCCCGCATGTACTGCGCCGGGAAATCCTCGAAGAGGCGCTGTGGGGCGATGATTGCCCGGACAGCGACAGCCTGCGCAGCCACGTGCACCAGTTGCGCCAAGTGATCGATAAGCCGTTCGCCAAGCCGTTGCTGCAGACGGTGCATGGTGTGGGCTATCGCCTGGCCGAGGGCCGAGATGGAGTTTAAGCAAAGCCTTGCGCAGCGGATCATCATCGCCTTTGCCTTGATGAGCGCGTTGGTGGCGGGAGCCTTCGCCATGGGCATCGTCGCGACGGTGCACCTGGTAGAAGAGAAGTTGATTTCGGCAGGCCTCGGCGGTGACTTGCAACGCCTGTTGCTGATGGACACTGTCGAAGATTGGCGGCACCGACCCGAACCGGACCAGCTGTTTTACTTCAGCGGCGGGCCGGGCGATTTCGAATTGCCCAAGGACCTGCGGCATCTGGAACCGGGCTTTCACGAGGTGTTTCGTGAGGCGCTGTCGTACCACGCCATGGTCGAAGTGGTCGATGGCCGGCGCTATGTGTTGCTGCAGGATCAGAGCGATTTCGAAGAGCGTGAGCGCGTATTGTTTGCGGTGGTGCTGGTGGGCTTCGTGCTCAGCCTGGCGCTGGCGGTATTCCTCGGCTGGGTGCTGGCCCGCAAGGTGATGGCGCCGGTGGTGCGCCTGGCCCGCCAGGTGCGACATCGCGATCAGTTACTCGGTCTGGCGCCGCCGCTGGCGCCGGACTACGCAGCCGATGAAGTCGGTGAGTTGGCCGTGGCCTTCGATGCCACCCTGGGGCGTCTGCGCCAGGCGTTGTCCCGCGAACAGTTGTTTACCAGCGATGTCAGTCACGAATTGCGCACGCCCTTGATGGTGCTGGCCAGTTCTTGCGAATTGTTGCTGGAAAACCCGGCCATCGATCAGCGCGGGCGCAACCAGGTTGAGCGCATCGCCCGAGCCTGTGAGGAAATGCGCGAACTGGTGCAGACCTTCCTGATGCTGGCCCGTGCCGAACATGACGATGGCACCATGTCGCCGCAGGTCAGCCTGGAGCAGGTCGCCGACGACTTGCTCGGTATCTGGCGCGAACCCATCGAGCGCAAGGGCCTGGAATTGATCTACCAGCGCGGCAACCCGCTGGACACGCGCTACAACGCCACCTTCCTGCATGCGGTGATGGGCAACCTGCTGCGCAATGCCTTGCACTACACCGAGCAGGGGTTCATCCGCCTGACCCTGGAGCCGAGTGGCTTCGTGGTCGAGGACACCGGCGTGGGCATCCCTGAAGACAAGCGCGAAGCCATGTTCGAGCCTTTTGTGCGCGGCAACGAAAAGCGCGGCGATGGCCTGGGCCTGGGTCTGTCGCTGGTGCAGCGCATCTGCGAGAACCAGGGCTGGAGCGTCAGCCTGAGTACCATGGAGCCGAATGGCTGCCGCTTTCATGTCGAATTGAGTCAGGTCAAACCCTGATCCCATCCCCTGCCGCTATCCTGCCGAAGTACCCCGTACTTCGGCGAAGGTGGCCCCATGCTATTGCTTGTGTCTGTAAAGTCTTGAAATGTATGAGATTGGACAGGACAAGTTTTTCACAACGGGTTGACCTGGTGATCACAGCTCGCTGAATAAGGTTGTAGGCATCAGCAACTGGAGATCCGTTGATGTCTACCCCGATCAAGCTCGAATTTTCCGAAAAGTACGACGATCAGCACGCCCACGAATATTTGCTCAAGCATCAGGACAATTTGGCTCGCCGGTTGTCCCACAAACGCGACGAGCAATTGGCCCGTGGCGCACTGGCGATGGCCGGTGAGCCTGGCCTGGTGCTGGACCTGCCGTGCGGTGCCGGACGTTTCTGGCCGCTGCTGGCTGAAAAACCCAATCGCGTGATCATCGGTGCCGACAATTCGGCCTCGATGTTGAAGGTGGCGACGGTCGCCCAGCCGGCGGATGTGGTGAAACGGGTACGGCCCTTGCAGACGTCTGCTTTTGATATTGATTTGCCGGACAACTCGGTCGACAGCATTTTCTGTATGCGCCTGCTGCACCACATTGGTGATCCGGCGCATCGGCTGGCGATACTGCGGGAGTTTCAACGCGTTACCCGCGACAGCGTGATTATTTCGCTGTGGGTCGATGGCAATTTCAAAGCGTGGAAACGCAAGCGTCTCGAAGGACAGCGTCGCGAAAAAGGTGAGCAGGAAGGTTACCAAAACAGATTTGTGTTACCGGCTGCTACTGTTGAAGCAGAGTTTGAGCAGGCCGGTTTTCGTGTTCAGGAATCCCTGGACTTCATACCGCTCTACGCCATGTGGCGAGTGTATGTATTGCGCAAGAGGTAACAGGATGGCAGTTGAGTGCGTAGCAGGCAGTGATGTAGCGCCCGAAGAACGCTTCGATTATTTCTGGCGCCAGCAGGGCGAGTGGGTCGAGGAACCCAATCGTCGGCGTGGTGGTGAAAGTGGTGTGCAGCGAGTAACGAGTGCGAATGGCCGTTTGCTCTACAGCAAGCGCCAGACCGGACACATCTACCGCAGCTGGCTGCACCCCTTCGGACGCCCCACCGTGCTTCGCGAGCGGGATGCACTCAAGGGCCTGCGCCTGTTGGATGTACGCGTGCCGGAAATGGTCTTTTGCGAAGCACGTCGCGACCCCGAGCACCGTTGGAAGGCATTGCTGGTCACGGCCGCCCTGGAAGGCTTCGACGAGATTGAAAACTGGTACGCCGCCGGTGGTCGCGAACAGTATGGCGAGTTGGTCCACGAGCGCCTGCTCAAGGAATTGGCTGGCACCCTGGCGCGTATGCACAAAGGGCGCTGGCAGCATGGTTGCCTGTACATCAAGCACATTTTCGTGCGCGTGACCGGTGAAGGCGACTCGGCCAATGTGGAAGTGGCACTGCTGGATTTCGAGAAATGCCGCCAGCGCCTGACCGCTTATCGCGCGGCTTCCCATGACATGCTGCAACTGCGCCGCCATTCGTCGTGGAACAGTACAGACTGGGAAAAACTCAGCTACTTTTATGAGACGGCGTTTGGCAGCGCTATCAAGGGTTTAACCAGATGAAGCTAGAAATAGCACGAGGTCTGTTCCTGGTTGGGGCGATGGGCGTTGCAGCCCTGGCCCTGGCAGCGTGGGAACAGCCTCGCACACAAGTACTCAGCGCGGTGCAAGGTGGCGGGCAATGCCTGTTGCCGCGCGTCGCCAAGGCGAGTGTGGCGGTCAAGCCTGATCATGAGTTGCTGTTGTTCATGTTTGGGATGTCTCAAGGGATGAGGCCGCAGAGTTGAAACGATTCAAACCCCCGAAACAGGGCCTTGCGATGCGAGGCCCTTTTTTTTGCTTCAAATCAGGTGCAGATGGTTATCCCAAAGCCCCGCCGGCAATTCCAGCGGTTTGGCAACCAGCTGTTTCTGCCGGCAATCGTAGAACCGGCAACGGCCCTGGCCTGAGGTAACGATAAACCCATCCGCCACCGCGCCGACCCCGGCGCAGTCGGGCAACGGCCCATCCAGGCGCAGCTCGGCGCTGTCCATGTCCCAGATGAAGAAGCGGTTGCCCCGTGGTGCGGTCAACGCCACCAGGCGCAATTCGCTGTGCACCGCGACACTGGCGGTGTAATGCCCCATCGCCTGTAACTGCTCATCGGCCACCGGGAACGCCACGAACGGCTGCCCCGGACGCTTGATCGCCAGCAGCTCGGAACGCTCCTGGGACGCGCCCATGAACTGCTGGCCGGTGAGGATCGTGCCATCGCTGGCGATCCCCATATGGCGCACGCTGTTCATCTGTTGGCCGAGGGTTTCCTTGCTGATCAGGCTGCCATCGCGGTGCATCAGCACCAGGCTTGGCTCCATCGCATTGAGGTTCATCTCCACGCGGCTTTCGGCTTCGGTACGAATGCCGCCGTTGGCCACCACCAGGGTCTCGCCGTCGGGCATCCACGACACCTGATGCGGGCCGATACCGTGCGTCGAGATTTCGCCACTGTGCACCAGCCGCTCACCTTCGAACGCGTACACACCGAGCAGGCCACGGCCCGGGTCGGAGGTGTCGTTCTCGGTGGCATACAGCCAGTCGCCGCTCTTGTGAATCACCGCGTGGCCATAGAAGTGGCGATTGGCATGCGAGGTGATGGTCTGCAGCAGCGTGCCATCACGCAGGTCGATCAGGTAGCTCTCGGTGCCCGGGCGACGGGCGACAAACAGTGCAATCGGCAGTGTCGGGTGGTTGATGATGTCGTGGCACCGCTGGCCGACCTGGGTGGCAAATACCGGCTTGCCATCCAGCCGATAACCCACGGCATAGTGGTTGCCGTCCGCATCATCGCGCGCCGACAGCAGCAGCGGGCCCTTGTCTTTCTGCTTGAACAGCGTCCAGCCACCCAGCGTGAGAGCACTGAGCAGCACGCTGCCAACCGCCAAAGCCTGTCGCCTGAGCATCATCAGTCACCGTCGTTGGCGTTAAAGCCCAGTTGGATGCCCAGCGCCTTGGCCAGTTCACCTTCGTGCAGGCGGTGGACGACGTTGAGGCTGTCGTAGATATCGTTGAGCTGCTGACGCCCGGCGTCATCGTTCAACAGTTCGTTGAGGCTGCGCTGGTTGCTGGCGAACAGTTTCAGCGAGGCCGCATAGGCGGCGTCGATCTTGTCGGCCAACGGCTTCTGTTCGGACGGCAGCAGGCCACGCAGGCCCTTGTTGTCGACGCCAACCCACACGGTCTGGGCGGCGGCGAGGCTGGCTTCGAGGCTTTGCAGGGACGACTGGCTGCGCCATGCATCGGCCTGGAACGGCTGCGGGATGCCCTTGGTCTGGCGGCCCATCGGCGTGCCGAGCTTTTTCTTCAGGGTGTCCAGGGCGGTCACCTGGACGCGCAGCAGATCGGCAATCGCTTCGTGGGAATCGGCGTAGCGCTGGTTGGGAAACTTGGTCATCTGCGCGAGCATGCCGTCGGTGCTGTTCCAGCTGGCCAGGATCTCTTCGGCGAGGGCTTTCTGGCGTTCGCCAATGGCCACCAGCAGCGGGCAGTAGCGGGCTTTCTGGGCTTCGTCGGCGACGTCGGTCTTGGCGTCATAGAGGATGTATTCGTAAGCCGACAGGCCTTGCACCACGACACTGGACTTGGCCAGGGCGGCGGCGTCGATCTGCGGTTGGGCGATGACCAGTTGCTCGACCTGGCGACCCACCAGGTTCTTCTTGTCCGGCCAGAACTGGATCTGCCAGGCGCGGTTGCCTTCGGCCAGTGGGCCGATCAGCAGCGGTTGCAACTCGGCCCAGGCTTTTTGCGCATGGAGGAAGTCGGCGCGGGCGGTCTCCAGGCTTTCCTTGCCCTGGCAGTAGGCCAGGGCGCTGACGGCCAGTTGGCGGTCGGCTTCAACCCAGCGGCTGTAGGTCGGCAGGATCACTTGCTTGGCGATCGCCGCCGAGGTCACGGCTTGTGGATCCTGGGGCGAGCAGGCGCCGAGGGCGAGGGCGGCCAGGCTGGTGAACAACAACTTGGGACGAAACATGTCGAGCTCCCTTCTGTAATTGGGGCGAAGCTTATAAAGAATTCAGGAACGCCAGCAACGCAGCGCGCTGCTCGGCATTGAAGGACAACACATGCTGCTGCGCCGCTTGCGCTTCACCGCCGTGCCACAGCACGGCTTCGAGCAGGTTGCGGGCGCGGCCGTCATGCAGGAACTGGGTGTGGCCACTGACGGTCTGCGTCAGGCCGATGCCCCACAACGGCGCTGTGCGCCAGTCGCGGCCACCGGCCTTGAATTCGCTGCGGTTGTCGGCCAGGCCTTCGCCCATGTCGTGCAACAGCAGGTCGCTGTAGGGACGGATCACCTGGTTGGCCAACTCAGGTTCGGCCGCCGTGGCTGGCGTGGTGAATGATGGCTTGTGACAGCCCTGGCAGCCGGCCTGGTAGAACAGGTTTTTCCCGGCCAGCACCTGCGGCGCGTTGACGTCGCGGCGTGCCGGCACGGCAAGGTTGCGCGTGTAGAACAGCACCAGGCGCAGGATGTTGTCGCTGACTTCCTGCTCGCCATCGGCGCCATTGCCGTTGGGCGCCTGTTTGCAGGCGACTTGCGCATCGGTGCAGTCATCAAAGGGTCTCAAAGACGTGGTGAGGCCCATATCACCAGAAAACGCGTGAACATTTTGTTGATTGAGGTTGGGTTGCCCGGCTTTCCAGCCAAAGCGCCCGAGCACGGTTTTTTGTTCGGCGTCGTCCCAGACCCAATTGGCGCGGCCGACGATGGCTTCTTTGTCGGCGGTCTTCGGGTCGGTGTTGCGCAGGATATCGGCGTCGGTGATGGCTTCGAGCAGGCCCAGGCCAATCATCGGCGGGGCGATGCGCGCGGAGAAAAGTGTGTCCGGATGCATCGGGCCATAGCCGAGCTGGGTGATCTGCAGGTCCGGTTTGCGCAACTCGACCACGCTGCCGTCCTTGAAGGTCACCTTGACCGGCGTGTAGTCGACGCGCACCTTGCCTTCCGGTGCGACGCCCGGCACGGCCATGTCCTGCAGCTGCCCGCCATACACCGGCTCGGGCACCACGCCGACCTGCTCGATGAGCTTGGCGTAGGACGGCTGCTCCTGGATAGACAGGGGGATCGACAGGCGCACCAGCATCGACACCGCATTGGCCGCGTCGGGCAGCGGCGGGTGGCCACGGCCGTCCTTGATATGGCAGTTCTGGCAGGCGTTGGTATTGAACAGCGGACCCAGGCCATCGCGTGCGGTGGTGGTGGACGGCGCGATGACCCACGGGCTGCGAAAGAAGCTGTTGCCGACGCTGAAGTCCAGGCGGCGCGTGGGCGACAGGTTGGCCGATGGCAGGGAGAACGCGTTCTGGTCGCGCTTGTTCACCGTCGTCGCGCCGCCGGCACGCGCTTCACCAGGCTCTGCCTGGGTGAAACGTGGGGCGTCATCGCAGGCAGTCAGGCTTAAAGCCATCACTGCTGCGGACAGGCGAAAAAGCGAACCGAACATCAGGTTTCCTGAACGAAGGCTGAAAATATGGGCGCAAAGTCTAACAGGGCAGGGCGCAATGAATAAGAGCAATTATCGTTTGCTCGAATCCGATTCATTCCCGCTAGAATGACCGCACATTTTTTTCTGGAGGTGGCCAATGCAGGCTCTCGACGCTTTGCTCAACCGTGTTTCCGTGCCGCGTCTACTGGAACCGGCACCGACCCAGGAGCAGCGTGATGTGCTGTTCGCCGCGGCCATGCGCGCGCCCGACCATGGTCAACTGCGCCCTTGGCGGTTCCTCACCGTAGAGGGTGCCGCCCGTGAGCAGATGGGCACCCTGCTGGCCGAAGCCGCGCGCCTGCAAGACCCCGACGCTGCGCAAGCGGTCATCGACAAGGCCCAGAACGGCCCGTTGCGCGCGCCGCTGGTGGTGGTGGTGATTGCCCGCCTGCAGGAACACTTCAAGGTGCCCAAGTCCGAACAGCTGTTGGCAGCCGCCTGCGCGGCCCACGGTATTCTGCTGGCGGCCTATGCCCAGGGGATTGGTGCGGTGTGGCGCACGGGTGAACTGTCCTACTCGGCTCATGTCGCCAAAGGCCTGGGGCTGACGGCGGATGAGGAAGTGATTGGCTTCCTTTATTTGGGGACACCGCAGAACCCACCGCGTACGGCGCCGAAGGAAGATGTGGCGGCGTTTGTGCAGGCCTGGACGGGTCTCTAAGCAGTAGGCGGTCAAAATGTGGGAGGGGACTTGCCCCCGATGACTGAGTGTCAGTCTACTTATCTGTAGCTGACACACCGCTATCGGGGGCAAGCCCCCTCCCACATTTGACCGTTGGTGTGTCTTACACCTTGAACTGATCCATGAGTTTCATCTGCTGGCTGGCCAATGCATTGAGTTGGCTGCTGATGGCCGCCGACTCGGTGGCCTGGCCGGTGAGGGTTTCGGTCACGCCGCGAATCGCCGAGACGTTGCGATTGACCTCTTCGGCCACGGCGCTCTGTTGCTCGGCGGCGCTGGCGATCTGCAGGTTCATGTCGCTGATTACCGTCACGGCATCGCTGATCTTGCCCAAGGCTTGCACTGCCTGATGAATCTGCCCGGCATTGCTCTGGGCTTGGTGCTGGCTGGAGTGCATGGTCGCCACCACGCCGCGGGTGCCGCTCTGGATCCGTTCGATCACCAGGCGGATTTCCTCCACGGAGTCCTGGGTACGCTTGGCCAGGTTGCGCACTTCGTCGGTGACGACCGCAAAGCCGCGCCCGCTTTCGCCGGCCCGGGCCGCTTCGATTGCCGCATTGAGGGCCAGCAGGTTGGTCTGTTCGGCGATGCTGCGGATCACTTCCAGCACTGAACCGATCTGCTCGCTGTTGACGGCCAGGGCTTCGACTTCACCCACGGCCTTGCTGACTTCCTCGGCGAGGGTGGTGATGTCGCGGGTGCTCTGCTCGATGATCGACATGCCTTCACGCGCCGACTGATCGGCGCCGCGTGCCGCGCTGGCGGCATTCGATGCACTGTTGGCAACGTCATGGGCGGTGGCGCTCATCTCGTTGGAGGCGGTGGCGACCTGGTCGATTTCGCGGAATTGCACCTGCATGCCTTCGCTGGTCTGGCGCGCGATGGCCGAGGATTGGTCAGCGGTACCACGCGCCTCGGTGATGCTTTGCTTGATCTGCGCAATGGTCGGTTGCAACTTGTCGAGGAAGCGGTTGAACCAGTTCACCAACTCGCCCAGTTCATCGTGCTTGGCGTAGGCCAGGCGCTGGGTGAGGTCGCCGTCACCACTGGCGATGTCCTTGAGCATCGCGGCCACGCCGTTGATCGGCCGGGTCACACCGGTGGCCGTCAGCCAGATCAGCAGCAGGCCCAGCAAGCCGGCGGCGGCGCCTACCAGCAGCGCCTTCAAGGTGCCCGAGGCCTGAGCCTTGTCGAGCAGCGCCTGCAGCTTCACGGTGTCGGCCAGCATCACGTCCTTGGGCAGCTTGATCACGACGCCCCAGGACTTGGCATCGGCAATCGGCTTGACCGGGTACACCGCGCGAATCGTGTCGTCCTGCGCGCGGATCATGCGGGTGTCACTGGCCAGCAGTTGCACGATTTCCTTGCCTTCGGCACCGAGGGTATCGATCAGGTTTTTCCCGACTTTGGCCGGTTCACCGCTGTAGGCCGCGATCAAGCCGCTGCTGGCGAGAATCTCCAGGTGCGCGGCACTGTTGAACAAGTCTTTCTGTGCCGCATCGGTGGCCGCTTGCAGGGCGGTGAGGGCGATGTCGATGCCGACCACGCCGATGACTTTGCCGTCCACCAGCAGTGGCAGGGAAAGGGTGGTCATCAGCACCGGTTTGCCGGCCACCGTATCTTCGTACGGGTCGAGCAGGCAAATACGGCGGGTATCCCGTGGGCAGGTGTACCAGATGTTGTAGGGCGTGCCGCTGAGGTTGAGGGTGGTCTTGGTCAGGTCGTCCTCGACCATGATGGTGTTCAAGCCTTCGCCACCGGCGCGGCTCCAGTAACTGGAGAAGCGGCCTTTTTCGTTGGAGGCGCGTGCCTTGTCGTCGACGAATTCGCTGTCCTTGCCATCCAGCCCATTGGGTTCGAACGACAGCCAGATACCCAGCACCTTGTCATTGCGTTCGAAGGCGGTTTTCAGGCTCTGGTTGAGTTCTTCGCGCAAGGCGCCGGGCGCGAGGTCGCGCTTGGCTGCCAAAGTGCGCAGGTCTTTGATCTGGTCGCCGAGGGCGACCACGGCGACCAGGCTGTCGCCGAAGGTTTTCTGCAATTGCACGGCTTGCTCGGCGGCCTTGGCCTGCAACAGTTGTTCGACACTGGCGGTGAGCATGTGCGAGCTGGAATCGCTGACCAACTGATCATTCTGAGCGGTGTTGTAGAGGTTGATGCTGACGACCAGCGCAATCACCCCCAACAGGCAAAGGCCGGACAACAGCACGATTTTCAGGCGGATGGAGAGGGTGTTGAACATAGCTCACTCGCGAATGGACTTGTTGGATGGCACGCAGTGCAGGCCAAGTCCATTCAGCGCTATGTCTGGAACATCGGCGTAACAAATCATTTCATGAGAAGCAGGCGATGAGCGGTAGGAAAACGGCTACAGCCAGTGTTACGCGGGCTCCGCAAGCCGTTCAGGGCGTGACCAGATCCACAGGTTGCCCAGGCTCATGCCGGCAATGGCCAGGTAGATCGGCCAGCCATGATCGAGCATCACCAGCATCAGGATGGCGCACAGCAGCATGCTCACCGTGGCGCTGACCTTGGCTCGACGCGCGATGATCTTGCCGTTGCGCCAGTTGAACAGGATCGGGCCGAACAGGCGGTGGTTTTCCAGCCAGGCGCTCAGGCGCGGCGAGCTTTTGGTCGCGGCCCACGCGGCCAGCAGGATGAACTCGGTGGTCGGCAAGCCCGGTATGACAATCGCCACCAATCCGATGCCCAGGCTGACGTAGGCCAGCAGGCCGAAAAGGATCTGTGCGATTTTCGAGGTGGATTGGGTTTTGCCGGTCATGGGAAGCAATTTGCAGAAGGAAAGGGTTGCTTACTCTGTAGGAACTGGCTTGCTGGCGATGGCGTCCGTGAAGTTGCTATCGCCGGCAAGCCTGTTCCTACCGAGGGGGTTCGAGTCAGGCCAGTTCAGGGGCGCTAGCGTACGCCTGTTCCAGCAACACGGTGAAGCGCACAAACGCGTCGATCGCACCTTTTTCCACTGCGGCTTCCTCTTCGGCGCTGAATTCCAGGCCGTCCAGGGTACGAGTAAAGCTTTTCCAACCTTCGGCACGACCGCCGGCCGGCTCACCCAGGTGGCGTGCACCGAAGGTTTCGCTCAGGCCCAGGCCCACGGCGCGCTTGATCAGGAACGCAGCACCCAGCTTGGAGCCTTCGGACACGAACAGCCAGCCCAGGGCTTCGGCCTTGCTCGGGTTCTTCACCGCACCGGCGACCGGCGCCGGCACGTCTGTGTCCAGGTCGCCCAGGTCCAGCTTGGCGGCTTCGGCGCGGCAGCGCTCGGCCAGGTCCGGCACGATCTTGATCAGTTCGGCATCGTTGTAGAGGCTCACCAGTTCCGACTGGAACAGGTACTGCGCGACCACGAAGCGGGCGAAGTTGGCTTGGGTTTCAAACGGGGCGTGTGCCTTGACCAGTGCGTCCAGCTTGGTGTGTGGCTCGTTGGTGATCTGGTTCAGGCGCTGGGAGCGCAGGCTCGGGCGTTCTGCGGTAGAGGAAGCGGTCATGAAAAAGTCCTTGAGAAGAGGAGCGCCTTGGTGCTCTGAAAGAGAGCTGTTATCAACTAGACGAACAAGAAGACGCGGCACAGTAAAAAATCCTCACCCCGGCGCTGAAAATCGACGAGGTGAGGGTGGGCGTTATCAGATATCCCAGATCACGTTGATCGCAAAGTTGCGACCGGGCTGGGTCAGGCGGTCAAGGTTGGCGGGCGCGGTCACACCGGCTTCGCCGACGCCGTCGTAGCTGCGCACGTCATCCCAGTTCCAGTATTTCTTGTCGGTCAGGTTGTACAGGCCGCCGTTGATGGTCACGTCGTTGGTGACCTTGTAGAAGCCGGTCAGGTCGACGATGCCAAAGCCGGGCGTCTTGAAGGGCGCGCCAGTGCTGCCGTCGGGCGCATGGAAGGTGGTGCTGTCGACGCGATCCTGCTTCTTCACCAGGGTCCAGCTGACCAGCGCCCCGTATTGCGCTTGCTCATAGCCCAGGCCGAAGACGCCCTTGAGCGGGTTGACGCTGTTGAGCGGTTCGCCATTGTCGTCGTTGCGGCCATAGGTGTAGCCAACCGAGCCCTGGGTGTACAGGCCTTGCGGTGCGCCGAAGGCGTCCAGGTCCAGGCGCCCTTTGGCTTCGACCCCCTTGATGGTCGCGTGCTTGATATTGTTGGCTTCGAATTGCTGTGCGGTGCCGCCGGCGACGGAGGCGTCCTCGTCGATGAAGTCGCGGTATTTGTTGTAGAACACTGCGATATCAAACGAACCGGAATCGAAGTTGCCGCGAATCCCGGTTTCCACGCCCTTGCTGCTTTCTGGCTTGAGATTCGGGTTGGGCTCGACGGTGTAGCCCTGCTGCAGGTTTTCAAAGCGGCCGTACAAGGCTTTGGCCGACGGGGTGCGGAAGCCTTCAGCGTATTGGCCGAACCAGGTGTACTGGTCGGTCAGCGCATAGGTCAGGCCGAATTTCGGCGTGACGCGGTGCCAGGTTTTCTCCTTGTCACTGTGGGCGTAGATCCGCGTCGGGTCGACGGTGTTGAGGAACTCATCCGTCAACTTGGGCTTGAGTTGGGTGTAGTCGTAGCGCACGGCGGGCAGGAAGGTCCACTTGTCCCAGGTGATCTGGTCCTGTGCGAACAGCGAATACGTGTTGATGGTCGGGTCCGGGAAATCACTGGCCTTCTTCACGCTGTCGCTGGCGATCGGGCTGGGTGCGCCGATGGCCGTGCAACCGCCGCCGACAGCCAGGCAGGTCGCGGCGCCTTCGCGGGAGCCGGTGACCTTCTGCTGCTTGAGGGTGGTGCCGTAGGTCACTTGGTGATCGGTTTCGCCGATGCTGAAAGCCTTGTCCAGCTGGGCATCGAAGACCCACTGCTTTTCTTCGTACAGGGTCTCGCGGGTGCGCAGGACTCGGCGGGACGGCTGGTAGATCTCGGCGGTGGACTGGTCCGTCTTGGCGATCTGGTAGTTGAGGCTGGTCTTGATCTGATCGGCTATCGGTGAGTCCAGGGCGAAGCGGTTTTCGATGCCAAAACGCTCGCGGGTGATGGTGTCGTTGCCCGAACGAGCCCGGTAGAAATTGAAGCCGCGTCCGCCGGTGAACGGACCGCCCACGGCATTCATGAGGTTGACGTCGCGATCGTCCTTGTACTTCTCGTACGTCAGGCCGAGGCGATTGTCATCACCATAGTTCCAGCCCAGCTTGGCCAGCACGTTGGTCGTGCGCGCGTCTTCCGGGTTGGCGCCGGTGCGGGCCAGGCCGGTGGCATTGTTGCCGTCGTAGGACTCCATCTCGTGGCCATTGCGCTGGCTCAGGTGCAGCAAACCGTCGACGTCCTGCACACGGCCGGCGACGGTGCCGGAAGTCAGCCAGCTGTCGTCGGCGGAGCTGTAGCCGGTCTTCAGGCGGGCGCCGACGTCCTGGCCGGGCTTGATGATGTCATCGGGATCGAGGGTGAAGTAGCTCACCGCGCCACCAATCGCGCTGCTGCCGTACAGGGCCGAGGCCGGGCCGCGCAGGATCTCCACGCGCTTGACGATTTCGGGGTCGACGTAGTTGCGGCGGGTCTTGGCGTAGGGGCCGTTGAAGAAGTTGTCCGGCACTTCCACGCCGTCGACCTGAGTGAGGATGCGGTCGCCGTCGATGCCGCGAATGTTGTAGCCCGAATTGCTCGAGCGGCCACCGGCACCGCCCACCGAGACGTTGGGTTCGTAACGCACCAGTTCACGAATGGTATTCACGTTCTGGCGGTCCAGCTCTTCGCGTTCCTGCACGGTCACGGTGCTCGGTACGCTGCTGATGTTCTGCTCATTCCGGGTGGCGCTGATGGTGACCTGTTGCAGGTTGAGGGCGCCGCCCGCCGCGCGCTTTTCCAGCACGATGTTGTTGCTGCTTAGTTTGCGGTAGCTCAGGTTGGTCCCCACCAACAGCCGGTCCAGGGCTTTCTCGGCTGACAACGGGCCGCGCACGCCCGGGGACGACACACCCTGGCCGAGTTCCGCCGGCAGGCCGACTTGCCAGCCGGTCACCGCGGTGAAGGCGTTGAGCGCCGAGACCAGCGGCTGTTGCTCGATGGTGAAGGTGTAATTGCCGTGGCTGCGCTGCACCGGTTCAGCGGCGGTGGCCGCCATGACCGGCGTGCCGGCCAGCAGGATGGCCGCAGTCAGCAGGGACAGGACGGGCGAAGAGGGCCGGCGGTTGAAACGAGAGGACATCGAGAGCGCTCCGGAAGGTACGAATCTTATAGTTGCGAACCGAATCAAATAGGAATCAGTTGCATTGGCTAAGACGAGACGTACCGCCGAAGGCTATCGAGTAAAAATAATTCTCATTTAGTTGAGGATCACCAGCGCCGGGTATTCCGACAGTTTGGCCGAGGTGATGTTGGCCAGGGAGCGCACCACGTCCAGGGGCTGGTCGAGGCGGTAGTTGCCGGTGACGGCAACGCTGGCGAGCTTGTCGTTGGTGTTGACGATCCAGCCGGGGTAATAGCGACGCAGCTCGGCGAGCACTTCGCTCATCGGGCAGTTTTCGAAAATCAGCCGGCCCTGCACCCAGGCCAGGTCCTTGTTGGCATCCAGCTTGGCCGGTGGACCGAAGCCCTTGGGCCCGATGCGGATGCTTTCGCCGGCGCTCAAGCGCACGCGGGCATCGTCGAAGGTGTTGCTCAGGTCCACGTCGCCGCGCTGCACCTGCACCTGGGCTTCGCCGTTGAGGTAGCGCACGGCGAAAGCGGTATCACGCACGCTGGCGCGCACGGGGCCGGCGTCGATTTCCAGCGGCAGGCCATGGTTGGGCACGATTTCGAAGAACGCTTCGCCCTGGTAGAGACGGGCGATGCGCTGATGATCCTTGATGCTGCTGGAAAACGCCGAATTGGTGTTGAGCAACACTTTCGAGCCGTCGTCCAATTGCAGGCGCTGGCGTTCTCCTACCACGGTGAGGTGGTCGGCCTGCAGGCGCACCGGCAGGTTGCTGAAGCTGAACAGGCCGATCAGCAGCACGGCGGCCGTGGCCAGTGGTTTCCAGTGCGGCCGGATACGACGCCAGGCACTGGGCTTGCGCGGCGCGGCCAGGGCGACGGCGGCGCTGTGCACGGGCGCGGAGCCCCAGGCAGCCTGGGCTTTGCCAAACGCGTGAACATGCGCGGGGTCCTGTGCCAGCCACGCTTCAAATTCGGCTTGTTGCCCGGGCTGCGGGCACTGCAGGGCGATCAGCCAGTCGAGGGCTTGGTCCATAGCCATGTCTTGCAACACCTCATGAGCCAGCTCATGGGGGCGCAGTTTATTCGGGTCCGTCACGGTGTTCCTCGGGTCTTCGCCACGTTCTATTCAAATGTCCTACAGCCTTGGGTGACATTTCTGTCGGGTGAAGCTTAAGGCCGATCCAGCCTTTGGGCCACACCTACGCAGATGGCCATGATCAATTTCAGTTCCTTTTGTACGGTGCTCAAGGACACTTCCAATTGGTCGGCAATCTCCTGGTAGCTGCAGCCGTGCAGGCGGCTGAGGATGAAAATCTGCTGTTGGCGGGCGCTCAATTGACCGAGGCTGACACTCAGGTGCTCCAGCAGTTGCTCGGCCTGGGTCGCGTCTTCGGGCGTGCTGATGGGCGCGGCGACGCTTTGCAGGACGTCCAGCGGGACATCTTCCTGCAGCGTGCGCGCCTGGATCCGACGCGCGCGCAAGTGGTCGAGTGCGAGGTTGCGCGCGGTCTGGTAGACGAAGGGTTCAAGATGATCGATCGGCCGCTCGCTGAGGGCCCGGGTCACACGCAGGTAGGTTTCCTGCAAGAGGTCCTCGGCGGTGCTGTGGTTATTCACCATCCGCTGCAACGTGCGAAGCAGAATCACCCGTTGGGTGAGGAAGACGTGATTGAAGCGAGATTGGCTCACAGTGCTACCAGATCGATTTGCAGTTAATGATAATGCTTATCATCAACGCAAATGGCAAGCGGCACTTAGGTGTGTCGCCTGGATACCGGTGTGTGGGCTTGTGTGGGAGCCGGGCTTGCCCGCGATGCAGGCACCTCGGTTTTCCAGTTGGACCGAGGTGATGCTATCGCAGGCAAGCCAGCTCCCACATAAGCCGGCTCCCGAACAGGCGAGCTTCCATACTGGCGAGCTGCCAAACGGGTTATTCGGCGTTGCAGAGTGCCAGGCAGTTATCCAGCATACGGTTGGAGAAGCCCCACTCGTTGTCATACCAGGCCAACACTTTCAACAACTTGCCACTGACCTTGGTGTGGTTGGCGTCGAAAATCGACGACAGCGGGTTATGGTTGAAGTCACTCGAAACCAGCGGCAGGGTGTTGTAGCCGAGGATTTTCGAGTGCTGGCTGGCTTCCTTGAGCAGTGCGTTGACCTCGTCGGCGGTGGCGTCTTTTTTCAGCGTCACGGTGAGGTCGACCAGCGACACGTTGATCACCGGCACCCGCACGGCCATGCCGGTCAGCTTGCCCGCCAGTTCCGGCAGTACCAGGCCGACCGCTTCGGCGGCGCCGGTCTTGCTCGGGATCATGTTCTGGGTGGCCGAACGCGCGCGGTACGGGTCGGTGTGGTAGACGTCGGTCAGGTTCTGATCGTTGGTGTAGGCGTGGATAGTGGTCATCAGGCCGCTCTCGATGCCCAGCTCGCGGTGCAGCACCTGGGCGACCGGCGCCAGGCAGTTGGTGGTGCAGGAGGCATTGGAGATGATCTGGTGGGATTGACGCAAAATGTCATGGTTTACCCCGTAGACCACGGTGGCGTCTGCGCCCTTGGCGGGGGCCGAGATGATCACCTTGCGCGCGCCGGCGGTAATATGGGCGGCAGCCTTGTCACGGTCGGTGAACAGGCCGGTGCATTCGAACACTACGTCGATCTTGTGTGCAGCCCACGGCAGGTCGGCGGGGTTGCGAATGGCACTGACGGCAATCCGGTCGCCATTGACGGTCAGGCTTTCCTGATCGTGGGCGACCTCTGCGTCGAAAGTGCCATGTACGGTGTCGTATTTGAGCAGGTGGGCATTGATCGAACTGTCGCCGAGATCGTTGATGGCGACGATCTGCAAATCCTGGCGGTAGCCTTGGGTATACAGTGCGCGCAGGACATTACGGCCGATACGGCCAAAACCATTGATTGCGATACGAAGAGTCATTGGAAAGTGCCTGTCGTCGATTTGTTGTAAGAATTACAAGATTATTCGCATAAAAATAGAAAACAAGCCTTTTTAGTGGCAATATTTTGTTCAATCTACAACGAGTGACCTGAATCAACTGGTCCGAGTGGTCAAGTAACACCCTGCCAACCTTTTTGCGGCGGGCGTTTGACCAGCATAGGAACGAGGGTCGCCACATCCGTTAGCCTGGAGTTCTATACATGCATCCCCGCGTTATTGAGGTCACCGAACGGCTTATCGCCCGCAGTCGTGCAACCCGCGAGGCTTACCTTGCACTCATTCGCGGCGCTGCCAGCGACGGCCCGATGCGCGGTAAGCTGCAATGCGCCAACTTTGCCCACGGCGTGGCCGGATGCGGCACTGAAGATAAAAATAGTCTGCGAATGATGAATGCCGCCAACGTGGCAATTGTTTCGTCATATAACGACATGCTCTCGGCGCACCAGCCGTACGAACATTTTCCCGAGCAAATCAAGAAAGCCCTGCGCGAAGTCGGCTCGGTCGGCCAGTTCGCCGGCGGCACCCCGGCCATGTGCGACGGCGTGACCCAGGGCGAACCCGGCATGGAGCTGAGCCTGCTCAGCCGCGAAGTCATCGCCATGTCCACGGCGGTAGCGCTGTCCCACAACATGTTCGATGCCGCGCTGATGCTGGGCATCTGCGACAAGATCGTCCCGGGCCTGATGATGGGCGCGCTGCGCTACGGCCACCTGCCGATGGTCTTCGTGCCGGGCGGCCCGATGCCGTCGGGCATCTCCAACAAGCAGAAGGCCGATGTGCGCCAGCGCTACGCCGAAGGCAAGGCCACCCGCGAGGAGCTGCTGGAATCGGAGATGAAGTCCTACCACAGCCCCGGTACCTGCACCTTCTACGGCACCGCCAACACCAACCAGTTGCTGATGGAAGTCATGGGCCTGCATCTGCCGGGCGCCTCGTTCGTCAACCCGTACACGCCGCTGCGTGACGCGCTGACCCGCGAAGCCGCGCACCAGGTCACGCGCCTGACCAAGGCCAACGGCAACTTCACGCCAATCGGCGAGATCGTCGACGAAAAATCCATCGTCAACTCCATCGTCGCACTGAACGCCACCGGCGGTTCGACCAACCACACCCTGCACATGCCGGCCATCGCCATGTCGGCGGGCATCATCCTCACCTGGCAGGACATGGCCGACCTCTCCGAGGTGGTGCCGACCCTGTCCCACGTGTATCCGAACGGCAAGGCCGACATCAACCACTTCCAGGCGGCGGGCGGGATGTCGTTCCTGATCCGCGAACTGCTCGAAGCCGGCTTGCTCCACGAAGACGTCAACACCGTGGCCGGCAAGGGCCTGAGCCGCTACACCCAGGAACCGTTCCTGGTCGACGGCGAGCTGATCTGGCGCGAAGGCCCCATCGAAAGCCTCGACGAAACCATCCTGCGCCCCGTGGCCCGTGCGTTCTCCCCGGAAGGCGGCTTGCGCGTGATGGAAGGCAACCTCGGCCGTGGTGTGATGAAAGTCTCGGCCGTGGCCCTTGAGCACCAGATCGTCGAAGCACCGGCGGTGGTGTTCCAGGACCAGCAGGACCTGGCCGATGCATTCAAGGCTGGCCAGCTGGAAAAAGACTTTGTCGCGGTGATGCGCTTCCAGGGCCCACGCTCCAACGGCATGCCGGAATTGCACAAGATGACCCCGTTCCTCGGCGTCTTGCAGGACCGAGGCTTCAAGGTCGCATTGGTGACAGACGGGCGCATGTCCGGCGCGTCGGGTAAGATCCCCGCCGCGATCCACGTGAACCCCGAAGCCCAGAGCGGCGGGCCACTGGCACGCGTGCGCGATGGCGATATCATTCGCGTGGATGGCGTGAAGGGCACCTTGGAGCTTAAGGTGGACGCCGAAGAATTTGCAGCGCGCGCGCCTGCCACGGGCCTGTTGGGCAACAACGTGGGGGCCGGTCGCGAGCTGTTTGCATTTATGCGCTTGGCCGCAAGCTCCGCAGAGCAGGGCGCCAGCGCCTTTACCTCTGCCTTGGAGACGCTTAAGTGAAGCTTGCGCTGGTCGGTGACATCGGGGGTACCAACGCCCGTTTTGCGTTGTGGCGGGATCAGGCTCTGCATTCGATCCGCGTGCATGCCACGGCGGATCACCAGAGTCCCGAGGACGCGATCAAGGCCTACCTCAAGGAAGAAGGCCTGGAAATCGGTGACATCGGTGCTGTCTGCCTGTCGGTTGCCGGGCCGGTGAGTGGCGATGAATTCAAATTCACCAACAACCACTGGCGCCTGAGCAAGACTGCGTTTTGCCAGGCGTTGCAGGTGGATGAGCTGCTGCTGGTGAATGACTTCACCGCCATGGCCCTGGGCATGACGCGCCTCAAGCCCGACGAATTCCGCGTGGTCTGCGAAGGCACGCCGGAACCGTTGCGCCCGGCGGTGGTGATCGGGCCGGGCACCGGCCTGGGCGTCGGCACGTTGCTGGACCTCGGTGCCGGTCGTTACGCGGCATTGCCGGGGGAGGGTGGACACGTTGACCTGCCCCTGAGCAGCCCGCGTGAAACCCAGCTGTGGCAGCACATCTACACTGAGATCGGCCACGTCAGCGCCGAGACGGCGTTGAGCGGGGGCGGTTTGCCGCGTGTCTACCGCGCCATCTGTGCGGTCGATGGACATACCCCGGTGCTGGACACCCCCGAAGCCATTACGGCGGCGGGCCTGGCTGGCGATCCAGTGGCGATGGAAGTGTTGAACCAGTTCAGTATCTGGCTGGGCCGCGTCGCCGGTAACAACGTGCTGACCACCGGTGGACGCGGTGGTGTGTATATCGTGGGTGGGGTGATTCCACGGTTTGCCGACTTCTTCATCAACAGTGGTTTTGCCAAGAGTTTCAGCGACAAGGGCTGCATGAGCGACTATTTCAAAGGCATCCCTGTGTGGCTGGTGACCGCGCCGTATTCCGGGTTGACTGGGGCTGGAGTCGCATTGGAACAGGCTTTTGCGTAGGTGCTGATGGCCCCTTCGCGAGCGAGCCCGCTCCCACATTTGCCTGCATTCCAATGTTGGAACTTGGTCAAATGTGGAAGCGGGCTTGCTCGCGAAGGGGGCCTCAAGGGCAACAAATGACATAAGCTTGGCCATAACAACAAGGAGGACCCCGTGAGCGTAATCAGTAAATCGATTCTCCTCGTCGATGACGACCAGGAAATCCGCGAATTGCTGCAAACCTACCTCAGTCGCGCCGGTTTCCAGGTGCGTGGCGTGCCGGATGGCGCCGGGTTCCGCCAGGCGATGAACGAGGCGCCCTGCGACCTGGTCATCCTTGATGTGATGTTGCCGGACGAAGACGGTTTCAGCCTTTGCCGCTGGATCCGCCAGCACCCGCGCCAGGCGCAGGTGCCGATCATCATGCTCACCGCCAGTTCCGACGAAGCCGACCGTGTGATCGGCCTGGAGCTGGGCGCTGACGACTACATCGGCAAACCCTTCAGCCCCCGCGAGCTGCAGGCGCGGATCAAGGCGCTGTTGCGGCGCTGCCAATTCGGCCAGGAGCGCAGTGGCAATGGCGACGTGCTGGTGTTCGATGAATGGCGCCTGGACATGATCAGCCACCGGCTGTTCCACGTTGACGGTGAAGAGGTGATCCTGTCCGGTGCCGACTTCGCCCTGCTCAAGTTGTTTCTCGACCATCCCCAACAGATCCTCGACCGCGACACCATCGGCAATGCCACCCGTGGCCGTGACCTGATGCCGCTGGACCGGATTGTCGACATGGCCGTCAGCCGCCTGCGCCAACGCCTGCGCGACACCGAAAAACCTCCGAGGCTGATCCGCACCGTGCGCGGCAGCGGTTATCAACTGGCAGCCAGCGTGGTTGCCGGCAATGCCCACTGAACACCTGATCGAGCGCCGCCGCCGCTTCCCGGTGCCGCGCTCGCTGCTGGGGCGCATGCTGCTGCTGACGTTGCTGGCGGTGCTGTTCGCCCAGGCGCTGTCCAGCGTGATCTGGGTCTCGCAATTGCGTGCCACCCAGCTCGAAGGCCTGGTCACCAGCGCCCGCAGCCTGGCGCATTCGATGACCGCCAGCGTGAGTTATTTCCGTTCATTGCCGGTGGCCTACCGGCCGTTGGTCCTCGACCAATTGCGCAGCATGGGC
The DNA here is from genome assembly GCF_025466155.1 of Pseudomonas sp. 13B_2.1_Bac1. NCBI lineage: Bacteria > Pseudomonadati > Pseudomonadota > Gammaproteobacteria > Pseudomonadales > Pseudomonadaceae > Pseudomonas > Pseudomonas sp. 13B_2.1_Bac1. The sequence continues at coordinate 136,892 of NZ_JANLOH010000106.1, forward strand.
GGCACGCGTTTCGTGGTGACCCTCAATGACCGTCCGCTGGACATGGCGATACTGCCGCAGACCCCGCGCAAGCAGGCGGTACTGCAAGCGGTGGATGAGGTGCTGCGCCAGACTTTGGGCGCCGACGTGCATATCTCGGTGGAGTTTGTCAGCGCCGAAGACCTGCGCATTTTCAATGCCGGCCTGAAACTCGATGAACTGCCGCGCTCCTGGGCGCATTACGCGCTGACCCTGGAGCCGGTGAACCCGCCGGTGCTGGTCACACAGATTCAACTGGCCCCCGGCGAGTGGTTGTACATCGCCTCCTTGTTGCCCGAACCCTACACCAGCCTCGAAGAGCAAGGCCTACCCTCGCAGCAGGTGTGGTTTATCGTGCTGACCAGCGGTTTTCTGCTGCTGTTCATCGGCCTGCTGGTGCACTGGCAGAGCCGGCCGCTCAAGCGCCTGGCGCGGGCCGCGCGGGACATGTCGCTGGGCGCGGACGTGGAGCCGGTGGCCGAAGGCGGCGGCAGTGAAGTCGTGGAAGTGGGGCGCGCGTTCAATGCGATGCGTGAGCGCATCAGCCGATACCTGACCGAACGCAGCCAGCTGTTCAGTGCGATTTCCCACGACTTGCGCACCCCCATTACCCGCTTGCGCCTGCGTGTGGAACTGCTGGAAGACGAGAACCTGCAAACCAAATTCGGCCGCGACCTGGATGAGCTGGAGTTGCTGGTGAAGGGCGCGCTGCAATGTGTGAAAGACACGGATATCCACGAAAACATCGAGCCGGTGGACCTGAACCATGTGCTCGACTGCCTGGTGGAACCGTACCTGGCGCCCAACGGCAACGGCCGGGTGACCCAGCATGGGCGCGCGCTGACGACTTATCCGGGCAAGCCGCTGGCGCTCAAGCGCTGCATCGGCAACCTGATCGACAACGCCTTGAAGTATGGGCAGAACGCCCATTTGCATATCGAGGACGACGGCGCGGAGTTCATCCTGCACGTCGACGATGAAGGCCCCGGCGTGCCGGAGCAGCGCCTGGAGCAAGTCTTCGAACCGCACTTCAGGCTCGCTGGGCAGCAGCAGGGTTACGGCCTGGGGTTGGGCATTGCGCGCAACATTGCGCATAGCCATGGCGGTGAAGTGAGTTTGCAGAATTTGCGCGAAGGCGGGTTGCGGGTGACCTTGCAGCTGCCGCGAACCCTGGATTGAACACGATTCCTTTGTAGGAATCCGGCTTGTCGAATCCTGGCGGCCGTGAGATCGCCATCGCCGGTGAGCCGGGCTCCTACAGAGGGGTCAGATGCTTTGGCGCAACCGGGCCAGGTCTCTCAACGGCGGAGCACCGAATAACCGGCTGTATTCACGGCTGAACTGCGACGGGCTTTCATACCCCACGCGATACCCCGCCGCCGAGGCTTCCAGGCCTTCGGCGATCATCAATCTGCGTGCTTCCTGCAGGCGCAGTTGCTTCTGGTACTGCAACGGGCTCATCGCGGTGATCGCCTTGAAACGGTGGTGCAGCGTCGAGACGCTGAGGTTCACTTCCTTGGCCAGGTCATCGATGCGCAGCGGTTGCTCGTAGTTGCCGTTCAGCCATGTGATCGCCTGGCTGACGCGATGGCTCTGACTGTTGGCCACGGCAATTTCGTACAGTCGATAACCCTGCGGCCCACGCAGCAATCGGTACAGAATTTCGCGATTGATCAACGGCGCGAGCATCGCGATGTCCTTCGGCGTGTCCAGTAGACGCGCCAGGCGCAACACGGCATCCAGCAGTTGCGTGTCGATACGGTCGACGTACATCCCGCGGGAAGTCGGCCGCGAAGGCACGCCCATCGGGCCCGCCTCGGCAATCAGCGCGGTGAGCTGCGCCGGGTCGATATTGATGCGCACCGACAGGTTGGGGTCTTCCGGGGTGGCTTCGATGATCCGGCCGGCCACCGGCATCGCGACCGAGAAAACCAGGTAGTTGAGCGGGTCGTAGGCGAAGATTTCATCGGCCAGGCGTACTTCCTTGCTGCCACTGGCAAGGATGCACAGCGCCGGTTCCACCAGCACCGGCGTGAAGTCGCGCGGTGTGTTGTGGCGGTTCAGGTACAGCGAGGTGATCGCCGTGCCGTAGGAGCCGTCCTCCCAGGTATGGCGGTGGACGATGCTGGCCAACTCCGCGCGTTGTTTTTCCATCTCGGCATCGAGGGGCATGGGCTGATGTTCGGGCGACGACATGAGGCGTCCTCTGCATGCTTTTTTGATGGGCTCAGCTTAGCGGTGGCCTTTGAATAAGTGTTACGTCGATTCTGCACAATCCTTGCCTGATCCTGCGACACATCGTGAATCAGGCAAGCAGCGGGGCTGTCATCTCAATGAAACAAGGCGCTCGCCCGTGGAATAAACCGGCCAGCCAAACGTCCTGTCTACGCTTCTCGCAGGATTGTGCAATAAGCCTGCAGGAATTGACTAACCGCGCCCACACCCGCGCCGTTATCTTTGATCCTGTGGCAACACGCCCTCACAGTGCTTGCCGAGCATCACTTCTCAACGGGAGAGTCGAACATGTCCACCCCCATTCCCGCGAGCCATATGGCCTTTATCCGTGCCCGTACCGGGTACAGCACCGAACTCGGTGCACGCTTGAGCAGTTTGATCGAACCGGGCCGTCAGGCTCAGGGTTGCCTGCAATTCTCGTTGCAGCATTCCCAGGTCGATCCCGATGTGTGGTTGATCTCCGGTTTCTGGAGCAGCGAGCAGGCGATGAGCGCCTACTTCAACTCTGCGGCGCTGGTGATCTTTACCGAGCTGTTGAACGACATGGTGATCCGCAGCATGGACTTCCAGACCTTCACCGACGCTTCTGCCGCCAACGCCTACGGCGAGTACCTGCAACTCGCCGGTTAAAAGCCCTTTGCCTGACGGCAACAGCACTCCTCAAGAAGTATCGTATTGGCGAGGCACTGCACTGGTTTAGAATGGCCAACTTTCCATTGGCCAGGACCTGCAACATGGCACGTAGACAATTTGCCCATCACGAAGCCGTTTCCGCCGTAGTACCGGGCGAAGGGGGCTACAGCGCCGCCGTCGCCGTCAAGGCACTGGATGGCATGGGCGCACCGCAGTTTCACAAGATCCTGGATGGACAGAAGTTCAAGACCGCCTCTGACGCCGACGATGCAGCGACGCTGCAACTGGAATGCCTGGTCGATGTGGACGAAGACGGTCAACTGAGCTGGGCCTCTGCTGCCAACTGACTCAAGCACGCTGCTGATCCACATGTGGGCGCGGGCTTGTGTGGGAGCTGGGCTTGTCCGCGATAGCAGCACCTCGGTTTTCCAGTGGCATCGAGGTGTTGCTATCGCAGGCAAGCCAGCTCCCACACAAGCCCGCTCGCACAGTTTTTATTGCTTGGCAGTTAGCGTGGCGCCTGGGCGATACATCTTGAACAGTGCTTCCGGCCCCAGCTGGAAGTAATCCGCCGGGCCACCGCCACGCAAGATCGGCTCGGCAGCGGCGGTGTCGTAGATGCCGTCCTTGAGCAGCCACTTGGCGATGTGCACCGCCACGACTTCGCCGAGCACCAGCCAGCTGGGTACCAACTGCTGATCAGCGCGCTGCAGTTGGATGATCTGCGTCACCTTGCACTCGAACGACACCGGACTTTCGCCCACACGGGGGACGCCGACGATTTTCGACGCCACCGGCGTCAGGCCGGACAATTCGAATTCATTCACCTCGGGCGATACGGCGGCGCAACTCTGGTTCATCTGCTCGGCCAGCGGCCGAGTAGCCAGGTTCCAGACAAACTCGCCGGTCTGCTCGATATTGTTCAGGCTGTCTTTGCGCCCGACACTGGAAAACCCAATGATCGGCGGAATGTAGTTGAAGGCATTGAAGAAACTGTAGGGCGCCAGGTTTAGGCGGCCCTCGCTGTCGTGTGACGAAATCCAGCCGATCGGCCGTGGGCCGACGATGGCATTGAAGGGGTCATGGGGCAGGCCGTGGCCGTTGGCGGGTTCGTAGAAGTGGATATCGTCAGACATGGCCGGGATTCCTGCGGTGGGTTGTGGGAGGCAGCCATAGTGCAATCCATGGCGGTGAATTTCCATCGGCCTATGGATTTTTCATTCGCCGTCCACCTATTTTTCACAGCTCCCCATTCAGTCTCCGCCCAAGGTCGACACCCCCTATAAGACTGAGCCTTGGAGCCTTCTACCGCATGAACAAACTTCCTCAGATCACCCTTGCGTTCTGGGTCATGAAAATCTGTGCAACTACCCTGGGCGAAACTGCCGGGGACTTGCTATCCATGACCCTGAATGTCGGTTACGCCATCAGTTCGATGATCCTGATCAGCGTGTTCCTCGTCACTCTGGTGACGCAACTCTGGTCCAAGACCTACAACCCGGTGCTGTACTGGATTGTGATCCTGTCCACCAGTACCGCTGGTACCACTATGTCGGACTTCATGGACCGCTCTCTGGGCCTGGGCTATGCCACGGGCTCGATGATCCTGATCGTGATCCTGATGATCATCTTTGCGCTATGGCACCTCAGTGGTGATTCACTCAACGTGAATAAAGTGCAGACCTTTCGGGGGGAGTTGTTTTACTGGATGGCGATCCTGTTCTCCAACACGTTGGGCACCGCATTAGGCGATTTCCTGGCAGATGATTCAGGGCTCGGCTTCGCAGGCGGTGCCTTGTTGATCGGCTCGACCATTGCAGCGGTGGTGGCACTGAAGTATTTCACGCAGATTTCGTCGGTGCTGTTGTTCTGGGTGGCATTTGTATTGACCCGACCGTTTGGTGCGACCCTCGGCGATTTCCTGACGAAACCTTATGAAAAGGGTGGGATGGATTTCGGCACTATTGGTTCATCGGCGGTGTTGGCGGCGGTACTGGTTGTGATGATTGCCGGTGCAGCGTATGCGCAGCGGCGGTATGGCCGGCGCGATGTCGCGCAACTATCCTGATTAACCCTGAGACGTGAAATGCAATGTGCCCGCGGGCATGTTGAGGCGAGGTGTTTGCTCCCCTCCGATGGCGAAGTGGGAGGCAGCTTAAGGGGGCGATTTTGCACCCGGCACAAGCAAGCCTGCTAGCCGCAGCAAGCTTGCTTGTACCTATTTTTAGTCCGTGGTGATGCGCGAGTGCTTGCGGGTGTCCTTCATGGTCACGTAGACCAGCAGCGACACTGCGATACACGCGGTCACGTACCAGTAGTAGCCGGTTTCCATGCCGATGCTCTTGAACCACAGCGCGATGTATTCGGCGGTACCGCCGAAGATCGACACGGTCAGGGCATACGGCAGGCCTACGCCCAGTGCACGGATTTCAGTCGGGAACAGCTCGGCTTTCACCACTGCGTTGATCGAGGTGTAGCCGCTGACGATGATCAATGCCGCCATGATCAGGAAGAACGCGCCCCACCAGGTCTGGATGGTGTGCAGGGTGGTGAGGATCGGCACAGTGAACAGGGTGCCGAGGATGCCGAAGGCAATCAGGATTGGTCGGCGGCCGACTTTATCCGACAGCCCGCCGATGATCGGCTGCAGGCACATGAACAGGAACAGGGTGGCTGCGGAGATCGTGGTGGAGTCGGAAATGCTCATGCCGACGGTGTTCACCAGGTACTTCTGCATGTAGGTGGTGTAGGTGTAGAAGGCCAGGGTGCCGCCCATGGTCAGGCCGACCACGGTCATCAGTTCCTTGGGGTGACGCATCAAGGTGCGCATTGCGCTTTCCTTGGCTTTTTCCTTCTTGGTGAACGACTCGGTTTCTTCCATGCCGCGACGCAGGTACAGCGCGACCACCGCACACAGGGCGCCGATGGCGAACGGGATACGCCAGCCCCAGTCGTACAGCTGCTCGGTAGTGAGCAATTGTTGCAGCACGATCAGCACGGCCAGGGCGATGAGCTGGCCAGAGATCAGGGTCACGTATTGGAAGCTGGAGTAGAAGCCGCGACGTTCCTTGGTCGCCATTTCGCTGAGGTAAGTGGCGGAGGTACCGTATTCGCCACCGACCGACAGGCCCTGCAGCAGACGGGCAAAGACCAGCAGGATCGGCGCACCGATGCCGATGATTTCATAGCCCGGGCTCAGGGCAATCAGCAACGAGCCGAAGCACATCAGGTAGACCGATGCCATCAGCGCCTTTTTACGCCCGACTTTGTCGGCATACAGGCCCATCAGCCAGCCACCGATCGGGCGCATCAGGAAGCCCACGGCGAAAATTGCGGCGGTGTTGAGCAGTTGGGCGGTCGTGTCGCCTTTCGGGAAGAAGGTTTTTGCGAAGTACAGCGAGAAAGCGGCGTAGACGTACCAGTCGTACCACTCGACCATGTTGCCGACGGAGCCACTGAAAATCGATTTGATCCGGCTGGAGGTGGTGCGTTCTTTCGCCGGCGCGGCCGCCGACCCCAGAGGCAAGGTGTTGGAGTTATCCATTTAAGGATCCTTCATCTAGTTGTTTTTATGGAGCGTGCGCGAGCACAGCCTGTCCGGGGCTATAGCAGGAGCTGTGCCAAGCCGGGTGAGGCCCGGTCTAGAAGGGGTGGGGGATTTTTTTGAGCGGAAAGCCGCTGATGATTTTTGAGTGGTGAGCGGAAATCCGCTTATGGTGGTTGTCCAGCTCCCACACTTGAATGTATTCACACATCAAAATGGAGGCGCTGGCTTGCCTGCGATGAGGCCCTCAAAGGGCCCCTCAATCCATCGACAGAAACATTTCCCGGGTCAGCCCATGGCGCTGCATCTTTTCATTGAAGGTGCGCCGTGGCAGTTGCAGCTCGGCCAGCACCGCCTTGATATCGCCCTTGTGCCGGGTCAACGCGGCTTTCAGGCAGTGAGCCTCAAACGCTTCCTGCTGCGCCGCCAGCGATTGCCCGGCCTCGATACCTTCCGGCTCAGGCTCGCCCAACCCCAGCACCTGGCGTTCAGCGAAGTTGGCCAGCTCGCGCACATTGCCCGGCCAGTCGTGGCTGAGCAGCCGTCCCAGTTGCGCGCCGCTCAAGGGTTCGACGCTACGGCCCAGGCGTTCGGCAGCGCTTTGGGCGAAGTGATCGAACAGCAGCGGGATATCTTCACGACGTTCGCGCAGCGCAGGCAGGCGCAGTTGCGCGACGTTCAGTCGATAGGCCAGGTCTTCGCGAAAACGTCCGGCGCGGGCTTCTTCGAGCAAATCCGGCTTGGTGGCGGCGATGATGCGCAAGTCCACATGAATGCTCTGGTTGGAGCCCAGCCGTTCGAGCTTCTGCTCCTGCAGCACCCGCAGCAGTTTCACCTGCTGGGCGAGGGGCATGCTTTCGATTTCATCGAGAAACAGCGTGCCGCCGTGGGCGTACTCAAGTTTGCCGATGCGCTTGCCCTGGGCGCCGGTGAAGGCGCCGCTTTCGTGGCCGAACAGCTCGGCCTCGAACAACTGCTCGGGGATCGCCGCGCAGTTGAGGGCCACGAACGGCTTCTTGGCGCGCGGGCCGAAATCATGCAGGCAACGGGCGACCAACTCCTTGCCGCTGCCGGTCTCGCCTCGGATCAATACGTTGACCGGCAGCGTCGCCAGGTCCAGCACTTGCCGACGCAGATTCTGCAGGCCACGCGACACACCGAGCAGGCTGGACTCCAACTGCGCCCGATGATCGGCCTGTTGATGCAGGCGGCGGTTTTCGAGGATCAGCCCGCGCTTGTCCAGTGCGCGGCGCAGGCTGTTGAGCAGGGCGTCGGGGCTGAAGGGTTTCTCGAGGAAGTCGTAGGCCCCGTCGCGCATGGCCTCGACAGCCATGGGTACGTCGCCATGACCGGTCAGCAGGATGACCGGCAGGTCGGCGTCGCGGCGTTGCACTTCGGCCAGCAGTTCCAGGCCACTGAGGCCGGGCATGCGCACATCGCTGAGGATCACCCCGGGGAAATCCTTGGGCAGCCGCGCCAGGCATTCCTCGGCACGGCTGAACAGTTGCACGTCAAACCCCGACAGGCTCAGCCATTGTTCGACGGCCGTGCGAATACTGGCTTCGTCATCGACCACAATCACTGCATTCAACATAGGTCTGGTGTCTCCAGCGCGATGGGCAAGGTCAAGGTAAACACCGCGCCGTCGCCACGGTTGCCGGCACTCAGGCGCCCGCCCAATTCGTGCACGATCGCGTAGGACACCGCCAGCCCGAGGCCGAGCCCGTCCCCCACCGGCTTGGTGGTGAAGAACGGGTCGAACACATTGTTCAGGTGCTCCTCGGCAATGCCACCGCCGCTGTCGCTGACGGTCAGTTGCCACAATTGCTGATCGGCGTGCAGGCGGATTTCCAGGCGTTTGCGCGGCTTGTCGGCCATCGCGTCAAGGGCATTGCGCAGCAGGTTGATCAGTACTTGTTCAAGGCGGATCGCATCGCCACGCACCCAGGCCGGGCGGGTGAGGTCCAGCACCACGCCGATGGCTTCATCGCGCAGGCGCGCATCGAGCAGGTGTAAGGATTGGTCGACCACCGTGGCCAGGTCCAAGCGCTCGCGCAAGCCGCTGGGGCTCTTGCGCGCGAAGGTCTTGAGATGGCCGGTGAGCGCGGCCATGCGCGTGAGCATTTCGTCGAGGGGGGTCAGGGCCTTGTAGGCATCGTCCACCCGCCCGTGGTCGAGCAGCAGGCGCAGGGTCGCCAACTGCATGCGCTGGGCGGTCAGCGGCTGGTTGATTTCATGCGCGAGGGCGGCCGACATCTGCCCCAGCGCCGCCAATTTGGCCGATTGCACCAAACCGTCCTGGGCGGTGCGCAGGGCCTGGGTGCGCTCTTCCACCAGTTGTTCGAGTTCTTCGCGGCTGCGCTGGCGCAAGCGGGCCAGGCGCCAGCGCTGCGTGAGAAACAGCACCAGGAACACCAATGCCAGCCAGGAGCCGGCAGCGGCCAGGCCGGCGTTGCGCTGGTCTTCAAAGGCGAACTGGGGTTTGCGCAACAAGTGCAGGGTCCAGCCCTCGGCCTTGAGCGGCAGCGACTCCCAGATGTAATTGGCATTGCCGTCGGGGCCGTTGACGCGCATCAAGTGACTGTTTTCGTCAAAGCGTTGCAGCACCTGGGTTTCCAGCGGCTGCAGGTGTTTCTTGTCGTATTGGCGAGTGGCCTTGAGTTCGACAAGATCGTTCGCCGACAGCGGCCGCAGGTTGCGATATCGCCAGCCCGGCTGGTTGGCAATAAACACGATGCCGCGTGCATCGCTGACCAGCAGCAGGTCATTGCCCTGCGCCCACTCGCGTTCCAGCTCGGGGAATTCCAGCTTGACCACCATCGCGCCGAGGAACTGCTCGTGTTCATCCAGCACCGCGCTGGAGAGAAAATACCCCGGCACGCCGGTGGTCACGCCCACCGCATAAAACCGCCCGGTGCCCTGGCTCAGGGTTTGGCTGAAATACGGTCGAAACGCGTAGTTGTGCCCGACATAACTGCTCGGCAGGTTCCAGTTGCTGGCGGCCACGGCCAGGCCGGTGCGGTCCATCAACTCCAGGGTGGAGGACTGCGCGGCGCCGTTGATGCGCTCCAGTTTGCGGTTGAGCAGGTCTTGGGTCGTGGCTTGCAGCGGGCCCTTCAAGGCGTTGATCATTTCCGAGTCCAGCGCCAGCACGGCGGGCAGGGCGCGGTAGCGTTCGATCAGGGTGTGCAGCGAATTGGCGTACAGCGCCAGTTGCTGATTGGCACGGGCGGCATCATCCACCAGGGCCTGGCGCTCGGCATGGCGGGTGGCCAAGGCCGCGGCCAGTACGGCACCGGCAATGATCAGCAAAGAGTAGAAGGTCAGTCGCAGGGGGCGAGGGATCACGATCATACGATGATGAGCAGGCACAGTAAGGGGAGAGCACCATAGCATGCGCGGCTTGGATCTTGTCGTGAGGGGCTGTAGTGGCTGATGGGGAGAGTGGGCTGGTGCGGCGAGCGGGCTTTTTGTGGTGAGCAGGCTTCTTGTGGTGAGCCGGCCTCTTGTGGTGAGCGGGCTTGCCCCGCGTTGGGCTGCGAAGCGGCCCCATAAAGATCAGCGCATTCCTTCAGGTCAAACCGCATTGCCGGGTTTTGGGGCCGCTTCGCAGCCCAACGCGGGGCAAGCCCGCTCACCACAAGAAGCGCTTACCACAATAGACCCGCTTGCCACCGGTGAAACAGCAGGCAATAAAAAAGCGACCGGGCCATGGGCCGCGGTCGCCTCAGTCTTGCGGGAGGGTGCTTACTGCACTTCTACCGCCAGGCTTTCACTGATCTTTTTCTGCCAGATGGCAGGACCGGTGATATGGACGGATTCGCCCTTGCTGTCCACCGCAACGGTGACCGGCATGTCTTTCACGTCGAACTCGTAGATCGCTTCCATGCCCAGCTCGGCGAAGGCGACAACGCGCGACTTCTTGATGGCTTGCGCCACCAGGTAAGCAGCGCCGCCCACAGCCATCAGGTACACGGCCTTGTGGTCCTTGATCGCTTCGATTGCGGTCGGGCCGCGCTCGGATTTGCCGATCATGCCCAACAGGCCGGTTTGCTCGAGGATCTGACGGGTGAACTTGTCCATCCGCGTGGCGGTGGTCGGACCGGCCGGGCCAACCACTTCTTCGCGCACCGGATCAACCGGGCCGACGTAGTAGATGAAGCGACCCTTGAGGTCCACCGGCAGGGTTTCACCCTTGTTCAGCATTTCGACCATGCGCTTGTGCGCGGCGTCACGACCGGTGAGCATCTTGCCGTTGAGCAACACGGTTTCGCCCGGCTTCCAGCTCTGCACTTCTTCCGGGGTCAGGGTGTCGAGGTTGACGCGACGGGCCGACGGGCCAGCTTCCCAGACGATCTCCGGGTAGGCGTCCAACGGTGGCGCTTCCAGCGACGCCGGGCCCGAACCGTCGAGCACGAAGTGCGCGTGACGGGTGGCGGCGCAGTTGGGGATCATGCACACCGGCAGCGAGGCGGCGTGGGTCGGGTAGTCCATGATCTTCACGTCGAGCACGGTGGTCAGGCCACCCAGGCCCTGGGCGCCGATGCCCAGTTGGTTGACCTTCTCGAACAGCTCCAGGCGCATCTCTTCGATACGGTTCTGCGGGCCGCGCTTTTTCAGCTCGTGGATGTCGATGGATTCCATCAACACTTCCTTGGCCATCACGGCGGCTTTCTCGGCGGTGCCGCCGATGCCGATGCCGAGCATGCCCGGTGGGCACCAGCCGGCGCCCATGGTCGGAACGGTCTTGAGCACCCAGTCGACGATCGAGTCGGACGGGTTGAGCATGGCCATTTTCGACTTGTTCTCGGAACCGCCGCCCTTGGCCGCCACGTCCACTTCCACGGTGTTACCCGGGACGATGGAGTAGTGGATCACGGCCGGGGTGTTGTCCTTGGTGTTTTTACGCGCACCGGCCGGGTCGGCGAGGATCGATGCACGCAGGACGTTTTCCGGCAGGTTGTAGGCGCGACGTACGCCTTCGTTGATCATGTCGTCCAGGCCCATGGTGGCGCCATCCCAACGCACGTCCATGCCCACGCGCACGAACACGGTAACGATTCCGGTGTCCTGGCAGATCGGGCGATGGCCGGTGGCGCACATGCGCGAGTTGATCAGGATCTGCGCGATGGAGTCACGGGCTGCCGGCGATTCTTCGCGCAGGTAGGCCTCGTGCATCGCCTGGATGAAGTCAACGGGGTGGTAGTAGGAAATGAATTGCAGGGCGTCGGCAACGCTCTGAATCAGGTCGTCTTGCTTGATCACGGTCATGAGTCGCGCTCCTCTATAAGGGAACATTCAATAAAGGTGGGCTCAGTGTTGCATCGGTCGGCTGAGCTCACCTTTCCAAGGCACGCCAAAGTGGTGCAGGCGCGACGCTAAAAAGGCGCGGCAGTATAACCCGACGCGGTGGCCGATACACCCGACTATGGTCAAACTGTCGCAGGCGTGATTCCCTGTGCGCGCCCCTTGTGATTGAGTCCTTATATGCCTGAACTGTACGTCGGCGAACGCCATTGGTCGGTATCTGCCGGCAGCAACCTGTTGGACGCCTTGAACCAGGCAGGTGTCGCCGTGCCCTACAGTTGCCGCGCCGGCAGTTGCCATGCCTGCCTGGTGCGTTGCCAGGGCGAGGTCGAGGACCAGCAACCCGAGGCCTTGAGCCTCGCGCAACGCCAGGACGGCTGGCGATTGGCTTGCCAGTGCCAGGTCAGCGGGGATCTGCGCGTCGAAGCGTTTGATCCGACGCGGGATGGATTGCCGGCCCAGGTGGTGGGTGTCGATTGGCTGAACCCGACGGTGCTGCGCCTGCGCCTGCAACCGGAGCGCGGCCTGCGTTACCGGGCCGGGCAGCACCTGGTGCTATGGGCGGGGCACGTCGCACGCCCGTATTCCCTGGCGAGCTTGCCGCAGGAGGAGCCGTTCCTGGAGTTTCACCTGGATTGCCGCCAGCCCGGTGAGTTCAGCGATCTTGCCCGGCAGTTGCGGGTGGGCGATGGTCTGCGACTGGGCGAATTGCGGGGCGGGGCGCTGCAGTATGATCCCGACTGGCAGGCCCGGCCGTTATGGCTGCTGGCCTCCGGCACCGGCCTGGGACCTTTGTGGGGCGTGTTGCGCGAGGCGCTGCGCCAGGATCACCAGGGCGCTATCCGCGTGATTCACCTGGCTCATGACGCCGGCAGCCATTATCTGGCCGAGCCCCTGGCGGAGCTGGCTGCGCAGCATCCCAACCTGACTGTCGAGCTGTGGACGGCGGCTGAGTCGGCCCAGGCATTGGCGCAACTGCGGCTTGTTTCGCGGCAAACTCTGGCCTTACTCTGCGGACACTCAGCCAGTGTCGAGGCGTTTTCCAAGCGTCTGTTCCTGGCTGGCTTGCCGCGTAATCAACTGCTGGCCGACGTGTTCCTGCCGCGTGGTTGAGCGCTGAATTCTACCGCCGCGAGATTCGCCATGACCGATGCCATCCTGCAGCACCGCGAACGTGGGCTGCTGACCTTGCAGCTCAATCGCCCGGACAAGAAAAACGCCCTGACCCGCGCCATGTACACGCTGCTGGCCGAGGCGCTGGAGCAGGCAGATGCGGATGCGGATGTGCGATCCGTGCTCATCCAGGGCAGCAGTGAATGTTTCACTGCTGGCAACGACATCGCCGACTTCCTCGAGCAGCCGCCCAGCGACCTCGACAGCCCACCGTTTCACTTCATGAAAAGCCTGCTCAACTGTCGCAAGCCGGTAATCGCTGCCGTGGCAGGGGCGGCGGTGGGCATTGGTACGACGCTGCTGCTGCACTGCGACCTGGTGTATATCAGCCGGGACGCGCGGTTGCGCATGCCGTTCGTCAACCTGGGTTTGTGCCCGGAATTTGGCTCGAGCCTGATTTTGCCGCGCCTGATGGGGCACGCGAAAGCCGCTGAACTGTTGCTGTTGGGCGAGGGCTTTAGCGGCGAACAAGCGGCGGCGTGGGGGATTGCCACCGAAGCGTTGGGCAGTGGCGAAGCGGCGCTGGCCAAGGCTCGAGAAATGGCCGAGCGCTTTGAAAACCTGGCGCCGGGAGCCGTGCAGGTGACCAAGCAATTGATGAAGAGTGTTGATCGTGAGCAGTTGCGACAGGTGATCGAGGAGGAGGGGGCGTTGTTTGTGCAGCGTCTGAAATCACCGGAGGCGATTGCGGCGTTGTCGGCTTTTATCACTCGGCGCTGAAGGTAGGTTGATTGGTCTGGCCTGATCGCGGGCAAGCCCGGCTTGCACATCGGAGTGCAGTCAACTGTGGGAGCTGGACTTGCCCACGATGAGGTCGTGACAGCCAGCCGGTCACTCTGGCCTGAAATGCAAAAAGCCCCGCCATTCACATGGCGGGGCTTTTGTTTTTCAGCGTGTCACTCAGTACTGTGGGTCGCCCACGTGCAGGATCTTCATGCCATTGGTGCCACCGGTGGTGTGGTAGCTGTCGCCCTTGGTGAGGATGACCCAGTCGCCTTGCTCTACGACGCCGCGCTTGACCAGTTCGTCGATCGCCTTCTGGCTGACTTCGTTCGGTGCCAGCGAGGCCGGGTCGAACGGAATGGTGTACACGCCACGGAACAGCGCCGCGCGGGCCTGGGCTTCGCGGTGCGGGGTGAACGCGTAGATCGGCACCGACGAACGGATGCGCGACATGATCAACGGCGTGTAGCCACTTTCGGTCAAGGCGATGATCGCCTTCACGCCCGGGAAGTGGTTGGCGGTGTACATGGCCGCCAGGGCGATGCTCTGGTCGCAGCTTTCGAACACTTTGCCGATGCGGTGGCTGGAGGTCTTGCTCGTCGGGTGCTTCTCGGCGCCGACACAGATACGTGCCATGGCCTGGACGGCTTCCAGCGGGTACGGACCCGCGGCACTTTCAGCCGAGAGCATCACGGCGTCGGTGTAGTCGAGCACGGCGTTGGCCACGTCGGACACTTCGGCACGGGTCGGCATCGGGTTCTGGATCATCGACTCCATCATCTGGGTCGCCACGATCACTGCCTTGTTGTGGCGGCGTGCGTGCAGGATGATCTTCTTCTGGATACCGATCAGCTCGGCATCGCCGATTTCCACGCCCAGGTCACCACGGGCCACCATCACGGCGTCGGATGCCTTGATCAGGCCGTCGAGGGTTTCGTCATCGGCTACGGCTTCGGCGCGTTCGATCTTCGCTACCAGCCAGGCGGTGCCGCCGGCTTCGTCGCGCAGCTTGCGGGCGTATTCCATGTCGGCGGCGTCGCGCGGGAAGGACACAGCGAGGTAGTCCACTTCCATTTCGGCGGCGAGCTTGATGTCAGCCTTGTCTTTTTCAGTCAGTGCCGGCGCCGTCAGGCCACCACCACGACGGTTGATGCCTTTGTGGTCGGACAGCGGGCCGCCGATGGTCACGGTGCAGATCAGTTCGGTGCCGGTGGCAGTGTCGACGCGCATGACCACGCGGCCGTCGTCCAGCAGCAGTTCGTCACCGACGCCGCAATCCTTGACCAGGTCCGGGTAGTCGATACCCACGACTTGCTGGTTGCCTTCGGTCAGCGGATGGCTGGTGGAGAAGGTGAAGGTGTCACCGATCTTCAGCTCGATACGCTTGTTGGCGAATTTGGCGATGCGGATTTTCGGGCCTTGCAGGTCACCCAGCAGTGCCACGAAGCGGCCGTGCTTGGCAGCCAGGTCACGCACCAGCTTGGCGCGAGCCTTGTGCTCGTCCGGGGTGCCGTGGGAGAAGTTCAGACGGGCAACGTCCAAACCAGCCAGAATCAGCTGTTCGAGGACTTCCGGCGAGTTGCTGGCCGGGCCAAGGGTGGCGACGATTTTGGTACGACGGACGGACATGCACAGACTCCTGAGTTCAAGCGCTGAGGAAGGCTACTATGCTCTTTCGTTGTAGTCATTGTTCGTTTGCACTACTTATCGACGATCGGCTTGTTTTTGCTGCGGTTGAATAGACGAAGACCCTTGAAGATTTTCCACGAGGGGTCGATACACTGCACAAGACAGGAGAACCCTCATGCGAATTTTGCTCGTTGCTGCCCTGGCCGTCAGTGTTGTCGGCTGCACACGTTGGTCGATGGACCACCATTTGAACAACGCCTACCGCGCCTATGGGGTCGGCGATTGCCAGCGCGTCACACTGGAATTATCCCAGGTCGACCGCGAAAGCCGCACCCGGCGTTATGTGCAACCGGAGGTCTCGATGCTGCGCGGGCAATGCCTGGAACGCCAGAAATTGTTCGTCGATGCGGTGCAGACCTATCAATTCATCATCAATCAGTACCCTTCCAGTGAGTATGCGTACCGGGCACGCGCAAGGCTGGATACCCTGCAACAACTGGGGCACTACCCCGGCGCAAGCGCCGCCCAGCCACGTCCTGCGTCGTTATGATGATATTCATCATGTCATGACTGGCCTGCCGCCAGTCTTGGGCTATTCTTCGAATGTTCATTTGTACAAGTTTCTATTCGAATGAATGCAAGGCCCGGACTCGACAGTTGTTTAGTGACCAAAAAGGTGTTTGTTGTCACACCGAGTTTCAGGGAGAGCGAGCGATTTCTACTCGTTCCGAATCACTGGCGCGGCCAGATCATGGCCACTGGATGGCGATCTCACCATGTTTACCGACCGACGGATCGAGCGGCATCATCTGCCTTACTTCCTGCAAGTGTTTAACCGTCTTACCGACAAACCCATTGGCTTTTTAGGGAACGTCTCTGAAGACGGGCTGATGTTGATCAGTCAGTTGCCCCTGATGGTGGGCGTAGACTTCGAGCTACGCCTGAAAATTCCAGGGGCGGACGATACCTTCCATGCAATCGATCTCACGGCGACCTGCTTGTGGAGCCATGAAGATATCAATCCTCAGCATTATGATTCGGGGTTCAGTGTGCAGCAGGCCCCCGAGGAATATCGGCAATTGATCAATGTCTTGTTGCATTACTTCAGCTTTGATCCTTTGCAGGCCTCAGCCTAGCTATAGCGCGTTGTCGGTCCGGTTTGAGGGATCGTCCCCGCCGCGGCCGTGCGCCTTTTTCAGCTGGACCTAGAACACCCCGGCTTTTTTCCAGCTCAGGTAGCGTGTCACCAGACACGCTCCCAGCTGTGAGGGTGAGGTATCGATGACCGACAGCCCGTGGGCACTCAAGCGTTCGTGCAGTTCTTCGCGGGTATTGAGGTAATCGACGGTGCCACTATAGGCCAACGCTTCCGGCAGGGTCTGTACCGGGGACTGGCGCAGTTGATCGAGTACTTCCTCACGCAAACTGGCCACCAGCACCCGATGCTGGCGGCCGATACGCTTGACGGCGGACAGCAGCGCTTCATCGTCCTCATCCCGCAGGTTGGTAACCACAATCACCAATGCGCGGCGTTTTTGCCGGGCCAGCAGTTGGCTGGCTGCCGCCTGGTAATCGGCCGTGCGTCGGGTGGTATCCAGGTCGTACACCGTGTTGAGCAACACATTCAACTGGCTGCTGCCTTTGACCGGCGCCAGGTAGCGCGGCGGGTCGCCGGCGAAGGTACACAGCCCCACCGCATCGCCCTGGCGCAAAGCGACATAGCTGAGCAGCAGGCAGGCGTTGAGGGCATGGTCAAAGTGGGACAGCTCGTCATCCTGGCTGCGCATGCGCCGGCCGCAATCGAGCATGAATACAATCTGCTGGTCGCGCTCATCCTGATACTCGCGGGCGATGGGCGTGCGTTGTCGTGCCGTGGCCTTCCAGTCGATCTGGCGCAGGCTGTCGCCCTCGCGAAACTCGCGCAGTTGATGAAACTCCAGCCCCAACCCTCTCCGCTGGCGTTGCCGCACACCCAGTTGGCTCAGCCAGTTATCCACCCCCAGCAACTGTGCGCCGTAGAGACGGGCGAAATCCGGATAGACGCGGGTGACATCGCGGACCTCGATAAAACGCCGTGTCGACCATAACCCGAAGGGGCTCGGCAGGTGGACTTCGCAACGGTTGAAGATGAAGTGCCCACGCCGCAGAGGGCGAAGGCGATACCCCAGCTCACTGCGTTCACCCGGCCGCAGTGCTATGGACTGGGGCATGTTCTCCACCATCAATCCGTCCGGCGCATGATCGAACACCTGTACCGTCAACGGCTGCGGGTAAGCATGCTCCAGTGTCAGGCGGACCTCGCCCCAGCGGCCCAGCGCCAGGCTGCCGGGCATCTGCCGCTGTACACGGGGGGACGGGCGTCGATGCTGGCGCACGGCGTCCAGCCCGGCCAGCAGCAACAACGCGAGGAGCAAGCCCCATGCAATGGAGTGCAGGGTGTCAGGCACTTTGAGCGCCAGCGCCACTGCGGTGCCCAGCAGAATATTCAGGCCCAGCAGCACGCCAAGCCAGGCCAGTAACAGACGAGTCGGTTTCATGGGCGGGTCATTGGCGTGGGGCCGGGATCTGGTCCAGCAGTTGCTTGAGCACCTGGTCGACCTCCAGACCGTCAATGTCCAACTCGGGCGCGATACGCACCCGATGGCGCAGCACTGCGAGGGCGCATCCCTTGATGTCATCCGGGGTGACGAACTCCGCACCGCGCAGCAGTGCCCGCGCGCGGGCGCCGCGGACCAGTGCAATCGAAGCCCGAGGGCCGGCACCGATGGCGAGACCCGGCCAACTGCGGGTGGCACGCGCCAGGCGCACGGCATAGTCGAGAACTTGTTCATCCAGGGCCAATTCACTGGCGATCTGCTGTAACAGCAGTACATCATCGGCCACCAGGACCCTGCGCAATGGCTGCACATCCAGCATGTCGGCGCGGGACGAGCGCGTTACTTCGCGCACCATGTCCAGCTCCTGCTGCGCATCCGGATAATCCATGCGGACCTTCAGCATGAAACGGTCCAGCTCAGCTTCCGGCAACGGATAGGTGCCTTCCTGTTCGATGGGGTTCTGGGTCGCCAGCACCATGAACGGCTGGCTGATGGGCAGCGCTTCGCCTTCGAGGGTAACTTGGCGCTCCTGCATGGCTTCGAGCAGGGCCGCCTGGGTCTTGGCCGGGGCGCGGTTGATTTCGTCGGCGAGCAGCAGGTGGGTGAACACCGGTCCCTTGCGCAGCTTGAATTGTTCGGTGCGCTGGTCGTACACGGCGTGCCCGGTCACATCGCTGGGCATCAGGTCGGGGGTGAACTGGATGCGTGCGAACTCGCCGTCAAAACAACGCGCCAGGGCACGTACCAGCAGGGTTTTACCCAGTCCCGGCACACCTTCGAGCAACACATGGCCGCCGGCAATCAGCGCGGTCAGCACATCATCGATCACCTGGTCCTGGCCAATCACTGCCTTGCGCAGCTCGACGCGCAAGGCCTGGGCTAGCTGGCTGGCACGGTGCAAGGCTTCGCGGTTCACGGCAGTGGCGCTTGGAAAATCGCTCATAGGGCATTCCTGAGAGTTTGCAGGCACGCCACCTGTCGGCTGAAATCGGCACTGGAAAGCCGTTTCGCCGCAGGTGGGCCAAGGGCCTGGCTGATGACGTGAGAGGATTGGCGCGTCAGGTGCTCAAGCACCCGCCACTGTTCTGCGTTGTCGAGGTGTTCAAAGCCAGGGTGGCGGCGCCGGGCGGCGCGCAGGATATCGCGCTGCAAAGCCTGCAACAGGGTGCCCTGGCCGCTGCGGCGCAACAGGAAATCGGCACTGGCCTTCAAGTGCTCCTGCAACTGTCGGCGCGCCTTGGGAGCGGGTGCCTGGATCGGGCCTTGGCGCATGCCGGCGTGCCAGAGTCCTAGTGCGATCAGGGCAATGAGGGCTACCAACGCTTGGGGGAAATACCGTATCAGCAGGGTGAACAAGTTGTCGAAGTCGCTGTTGAACAGCAGGGTGACGGCCGTGCCCTGATTCAGGTACCACAGCAGCCAGGCATTGTCGTGCTTGCCGATTGCTGGAGTTTTCCACAGGTCGCTGTCGGTGATCACCGTGACGCGGCCTTGCCCGAGGTCAAGTTGCATCAGGTGGCTTGAGCCGGCGCTATTGGCTGAAAATTGTGCCAGGTGCCTGGGGTCGATGAGGTTGAAGTGGGTGTCGAAACTGAAATAGGCCGGGGCGGTTTCATTGTCGACGTAGAGCTTGGTCAGGTCCGGCGCTTTCTTTTTGCGGGTCGGGGCCGGTTCTTCAGGGTCGTCACTCAAGGCCTGGTGGATGGACAGGCGATCAAGCAGCAGGTCGCCGCTTTTACCGGCCTCTTCATCCCAGAGTGCCTGTGCCACCAGCAACAGATGACCGCCGGACTTCGCCCACGCCAGCAGTTGCTCGACCTGGCGTGGCGACATCGTGCTCCGGTCGCCCAGTAACAACAGGCTGTTGCCCTTGGCGGGGAGGGTAGCCAGCCGCTCCAGGCTATTGGCACGTTCCACGGCCAGGCCCTGCTGGCGCAGAAAGTGTTCGGCTGCCAGATAGGGGTTGGCCGTGGCCTCGGGTGAAGGGCCGCGATCCACCACGACCTCGTAGGGCGTCGCTTTGCTCCACGCGTAAAAACCGCCAGCCCCGAGCAGGCAGGCCAGCAGTAACGCCACCCACACTAAG
Organism: Pseudomonas sp. 13B_2.1_Bac1; assembly: GCF_025466155.1. NCBI lineage: Bacteria > Pseudomonadati > Pseudomonadota > Gammaproteobacteria > Pseudomonadales > Pseudomonadaceae > Pseudomonas > Pseudomonas sp. 13B_2.1_Bac1. The sequence continues at coordinate 156,837 of NZ_JANLOH010000106.1, forward strand.
GGCCGGTTCATGGGCGGCCCTCCGGACTGAATAGCGTGCGCCAATCACTGCAGAGTTTTTGCTGGGCCGAGGGGGGCGGAAGCAGATGACCGTAGGCGAGGTTTTGCCAGTGCCGGGTCAATTCATCGCTGAAGGCCAGTAGCTGCGGTTGCTGCAACTGATGAACACGCTCCAGCACCTGGCCCTCGGTGTCTGCGCTTTTCAGCGGCAGGTTGAAGTCATGCAGTAACCGGCTGAGCAGGCCGCGATACAGAAGGCCCAGAGCGTCCCTCGGTCGCGTCGCCCACAGTTGCTCGGCGGTCCTGGCAATATCCTCGGGCAAGGTCTCAGCGCCCAGTTCCAGGCCGAACAACTGTGTCGGTACGGGCTTGGCCTCGTTGGTTTTGCCTGGCCCGCGCCGGCTGGCAAACGTGCGTAGCCAGTCACGATATCGCCATGCCAGCAGGGCCAGTCCACCGATCAAAAGTCCCCATAAAAGCACTTCCAGGCCTTGGGCGATGTGCTTGAAGGTGTCGCTGTTGAGGTTATCCAGGAAGGCCTGCAGCCAGCCCGGAAGCTTGCCATCGCCGTGTGCCTTGTTTTTAACCACGGGTTTGTCTTCGCCAAAGTGGTAGCGGGTGACGGTTTCCGGGTTTTTGAACGGCGGCTTGTCGAGCAGCGACTGAATGGAATGACTCGCGCCTTGGGTGCTCAATGGTTTTGGCGCAGGGGATGTCTCGGCCATGACGGGCGGGCTGACAGGCAGCAGTATCAGCCCGGCGACCAGCACGAGCAGCATGGCCGCACTGCTCAGGCGCTGGCGAAGACGGCGGAACACCAGCTCCAGGTCCCAGGCTTCCAGCACTGTGCGGCGGTTGAGGTAGAGGCTGAATCCGCAGGCCACGTAGATGGGCTCCCAAAACACCAGGATCAAGGCGTAGAAGGCATTGCCCAGATGTGTCAGCCACAGCCCTTCCGAACTAGAGTCCAGTGCCAGGCGTTGCCAGTCCCACTGCATTTCGACGTCCTGGGGGATAAACAGGTAGAACAACGCCATGCAGCCGAACCACAGGCCGATTTCCAGATGCACCCCGACGATGGTCAGCCAGCGTGCGGCACCGGCGTTACGTTGCTGCAGTACACCCAGGCGTTTCTGGCGCGCCTGGCCATCCAGGCCTTCGAGTTGACTGACCGGCATGACGAAGCTGCGACTGAGGCTGAGCCGCCGCCAGGTCAGGCTGGCCAGCAGTTGGCCCTTGAGCAGCCGCGGCCATTGGCGAACGGCCTGCTTGAGGCTGGGCGTTTCACCAAACAGGGCCTTGGACAGGATATACAGCGGCAGGCGATCGAATGCGGGCTTGAACCACCAGAACAGGAATATGGCGGTAGACGGGTAGTTCCACAGCAACGCGGTGAGCAGGGCGAACACTGGCAGGGTTATCAGCGCCCAACTGCTCATCAGCAGCTGGCGATGTTCGCGGGCCATCAATGCACCCAGGTCCATGGCTTCCCAGGCGGTGCGTGGGCGGATCACCACGCTGGCATCACTCAGGCGCATGATGGCTCCTTCCTGCAAGGCTCAGGTAAGCGATCACCAGCAGCCACAGGGCTGCGCCCACCAGGTACTTGACCCAAGGGGCTATCCCGGTGGTGGACGACCAGTAGGCCTCGATAAAGGCTGCGATCAGCAGGAACACCATGACCCCGCACATCATCTGCACGCTTTTATGGGCGGCGAGCCGCAAGGATTCGCCCCGGGTCAGGTACCCGGGGGCGATCAGTGCCCAGCCCAGTTGCAGCCCGGCAGCGCCGGCTAGGGCGATGGCGGTCAGCTCGAACGCACCATGACCGATGACGAAGGACCAGAAGGTCTGCCCGTAGCCGATTTCGGTCAGGTGCCCGGAGACTGCGCCGATGACCAGGCCGTTGAAAATCAGAAAGAACACGCTGCCCAGGCCGAACAGCAAGCCGGCCGCGAACGTCTGGAATGCGATGCCGATGTTATGCATCACGTAGTAGCCGAACATCATCCAGTCTTCACTGGACGCACGTTCGGCGGCGCGACCCAGTCGGCTGGCGTCGGGGTCGTACATGCTTTGCATCTCGGCCACCTGCTGGGGGCTGACGATGTTGTAGATCAGGTCGGGAAACAGCAAGACCAGCAGGGCAATGCCCGTCAGGCTGCCGAAGAACAGCAGGCTGGCAGCCAGTACGAAACGCCATTGCTCCCGCACCAGCCGCGGAAAGTCGGCGAGTACGAAGCTCAGGATATTGGCCGCCAACTGGCTGCGATGCCGGTACAGCTGTTGATGTCCGCGCAGTGCCAGTTGTTGCAGTGGGTCCACCAGATAGCTGCTATAGCCACGCTCCTGGGCCAATGCCAGGTGCTGGCACAGACGCCGGTATTGATGGGGGAAGTCAGCCACGTCACTGGATTTTGCCTGGCCTTGTTCCAACTGTTTCAGTTGTTCGGCAAAGGCTTGCCACTGGGGCTGGTGACGGCTTTCGAACAGGCTCTGCTTCATGCGGGCCCCAACAGGCCACGGGCCACGCCATTGAGTTGTTCGACGGCGCGGGCCGGGGATACCTGCAAAGGCGTGGCGAGGATCGCGGCCAATTCCTGAACGCGCTCGGCGGAGAGTTCTCCCTGGCGTTCCGCAAAGGCAAGGATGGCCCGTTGCTCGCTCAGGTCCAGGGCGAAGGGCAAACGCAATGCCGGCGCTTGAGGCACCCGGGGGCGGGCAAGTGGCTGTTCGCGGTAGATCACCAGCGTGCCGGCGGCCAGGTCGCCGAGGCGCTTGAAGTGAGGGTGCTGCAGGCAACTGATTGCGCCGAGAAAATAGCCAAACGGCAGCATGTCGACAAACCGCAGCAGGTTGCGGATCAATGATGAGGACCAGCCGATCGGGGTGCCGTCGTCCTGGACGACGCGCAGGCCCATCACCTGTTTGCCCGGTGAGCAACCCTGGTTGAGCACTTCGAAGAGCACCATGTACCACCAACTGATCAGGAACAGCAGCAGTGACCCCAGGCCAATGCCGATGTTGCCCAGCAAGGCCAATGGCACCAGCAGGACGCCCATGACCACCCCTCGCAAGCCCAGGTCGAAGGCGAAGGCCAGCGCACGCGGCACCAGGCCGGCAGGGCGCAGGGGCAGGTCGATGCCCTCCGGGGTCTCGATCTGGTAGCGGGTGTCCAGTGGGGTTGATGGCATCGCGATCCTTGGCAGTGCAGAGTGGCTCAGAGACAGGGATGCTAGCAGCGTCGACGATGGAAGCAACTACTCAAGGTTTTGCTGGATGTTTGTACAGTTCAATGCGTGCTGGCCTCGAAGGCGGTTCAGCGCCTAGACTTTGCCGATCTTCAGTACAGGAATAGCCCGTGACCTCCATTTTCTGGTACGACTATGAAACCACCGGCATCAACCCGCGCAATGACCGCCCCCTTCAGGTAGCCGGTATCCGTACGGACCTGGACCTCAACGAAATCGGCGCGCCGGTCAATCTTTATTGCCACCCCAGCGACGATATCCTGCCACACCCCGCCGCGTGCGCGATTACTGGCATTACCCCGGCAATTCTGGCGGAAAAAGGCCTGGCCGAGGCTGACTTCATGACTCGTGTACACGCCGAACTGGCCGCCCCAGGGACCTGCGGCGCCGGTTACAACACCTTGCGGTTTGACGATGAAATGACGCGCTACAGCCTGTATCGCAATTTTTTCGACCCTTATGCGCGCGAGTGGCAGGGCGGTAACAGCCGCTGGGATTTGATCGACGTAGTTCGCACCGCTTACGCCCTGCGCCCGGAAGGTATCGAGTGGCCGCAGCAGGAGGGGCGCGTCACGCTCAAGTTGGAGCGCCTGACGGCTGCCAACGGCATCGATCATGGCCAGGCGCACGACGCGTTGTCCGACGTGCGCGCCACGATTGCGCTGGCGCGGCTGGTGCGCGAAAAACAGCCGAAGCTCTACGAATGGCTGTTCCAGTTGCGCAGTAAACAGCGGGTGATGGACCAGGTGCGCCTGTTACAACCCATGGTCCATATCTCCGGGCGCTTTTCCGCCGAGCGTCATTACCTGGGCGTTGTCCTGCCGCTGGCCTGGCACCCGCGCAATCGCAATGCGTTGATCGTCTGCGACCTCGGGCTCGACCCCCAAGGGCTGCTGGACCTTGATGCCAAGACCTTGCGCCAGCGCCTCTACACCCGGCGTGACGAGCTTGCCGAGGGCGAATTGCCGGTGCCGCTCAAGTTGGTGCATATCAATCGTTGCCCGGTGGTCGCCCCCCTGAATGTGCTGCGGGCTGAAGATCGAGAACGCCTGCACTTGGATATGACTGTTTATCAGGAGCGGGCGCTGCGGCTAACTGACGCACAGGAACTTTGGCGCGATAAGTTGGCGCTCATTTATGCCGAGGAAGATTTTGCCCCGAGTGCCGACCCTGAACAGCAGCTTTATGACGGTTTTATCGGCGATCGTGATCGACGTTTATGTGAACAAGTCCGGGCAGCCGAACCTGCGCAATTAGCACGCCAGCAGTGGCCTTTTGATGATCAGCGTTTGCCTGAATTATTATTTCGCTACCGTGCACGTAACTTCCCCGAGACCTTGAATAGCGAGGAGCAACAACGTTGGAAACTTTTTTGTCAGCAGCGTTTGTCCGACCCTGAATGCGGGGCTCCGAATACCCTCGAAGCATTTAAGCAGGCCCGGCAGGAGTTGGCTGTAAGTGCTACACCGTTTCAGTGTGAGGTGCTGGAGCAGTGGCAGCAATATGCCGATGATTTGGCCGCCCGGGTAAATGTGTAGTGCGTTTCGTGGAGAATCTGCAGACAATAAAAAACGCCAGCAAGCTGGCGTTTTTAATGTGTCGCGGATCAGGCGCAAGCCTGGCGAAGCTTAGCCCAGCAGGGTAGCCCAGCCTTCAACCACGTCACCGCCCCACTTGGCTTTCCACTCTTTCAGGGTTTTGTGGTTGCCACCTTTGGTTTCAATCACTTCGCCGTTGTGCGGGTTTTTGTATTGTTTGACTTTGCGAGCACGCTTGGTACCGGTAGTTTTCACGGCGCCACGCGGTGCTTTAACTTTCGACTCTGGATCCAGCAGTGCGATGATGTCACGCAGGGATTTGGAGTATTCGCCCATCAGGGTGCGCAATTTGCCTTCGAATTCCAGCTCGGTTTGCAGTTTGTCGTCTTGGGACAGGTTCTTCAAACGGGCTTGCAGCTCTTTGATAGCTTCTTCGGTGGCACGGTATTCGTTGATCAGAGACATGTGGACTACCTTATGTAGAGCGCTGATTGACATGGACAGTGACCTAATAATAGTCAGGCGGTTTGCCCAAGTAAACATTTAAGCGTGCATTTATGTGAATTGCGTTGAATGTTTTTAACAAACCTACGCAATCGAGTTAATTACTAGGTCGTAGACCTTAAGGTAATCGCCTGACAAACCGTGGAAGAACCCAAGGTGACGCAGTAGATTCATATTAAGGTGGTAAAACCTTAGGCGATTAAGGGGCAAGGGCCAGGCCGGCGATCAGAATAAGCGTTAACGAATACTGCAGTTTTCCTGCGCAATCGCTAGAATGGCGGCCTTTGCGAAGTTCTGGAGTTTTCCCCTAATGCGCACTTTTCGGCTGGTGATTGCTTGCCCGGACCGGGTCGGCATCGTTGCCAAAGTCAGTAACTTTCTGGCTTCCCACAATGGCTGGATTACCGAGGCGAGCCATCACTCGGATAATCTCAGCGGTTGGTTCTTCATGCGTCACGAAATCCGTGCCGACACGCTGCCGTTTGGTCTCGAGGCTTTTCGCGAGGCCTTTGCGCCGATCGCCGAAGAGTTTTCGATGACCTGGCGCATCACCGACACCGAGCAGAAAAAACGCGTGGTGCTGATGGCCAGTCGTGAGTCCCATTGCCTGGCGGACTTGCTGCACCGCTGGCACAGCGACGAGTTGGACTGTGATATTGCCTGCGTTATTTCCAACCATGACGACCTGCGCAGCATGGTCGAATGGCACGGCATCCCGTACTACCACGTGCCGGTCAACCCGCAGGACAAGGAGCCGGCGTTCGCCGAGGTGTCTCGCCTGGTCAAACAGCACGAGGCCGATGTCGTGGTCCTGGCGCGCTACATGCAAATCCTGCCGCCGGAACTGTGCAGCGAATACGCTGGCAAGGTGATCAACATTCACCACAGTTTCCTGCCATCGTTCGTCGGTGCCAAACCGTACCATCAGGCTTCCCTGCGTGGGGTCAAGCTGATCGGCGCAACCTGCCACTACGTCACCGAAGAGCTGGACGCCGGCCCGATCATCGAGCAGGACGTGGTGCGTGTCAGCCACAGCGACAGCATTGAAGACATGGTGCGCTTCGGCCGCGATGTCGAGAAGATGGTGCTGGCCCGAGGGCTGCGCTACCACCTGGAAGACCGCGTGCTGGTGCACGGCAATAAGACCGTCGTGTTCTGATTGACGCGTTGTGATTGAAGAATGAAGGGCCTGGGCGTTAAATCGTCCCAGGCCCTTTTTCTTTGCCTGCCGTTGAGGATTTTGACCATGAGCGATCCACTCGATAAAGCTACCTCCAAGGCGCCCGCTACCTTGGGCGAAGGCTGTCTGAGTCGCTATGACCCGGACGCGCTGGATGCGGAGGACGGTACTGACTTTCCTGGGGCCGCCCAGTTGTGGGAGCAGTTGCAGACCTCGGACGCGCCGCCTGGGCCCGCTGAAAAAGACGCTTGAGCAAAGGCTTGCCAACCATCAGTAGAAACACCGGCCCGCCGGCCAGCAGATAAAAGTAATACGTTACGGCCCGCCAGATCAGGATTGCCGCCGCTGCGGTGGATTTGCCGACCATGGGCGCCAGTAACGCTGCCGAGGTCAATTCCGCAGCTCCCGCCCCGCCAGGCAGCAGGCTGAATTGCCCGGCCGTCAGTGAAAGCATCTGGATCAGAAAGCTCCAGGCCCATTGCACATCCCCGCCCAATCCGCGTAACGCCAGATAGAGCACGCTGTAGCGCAGGGTCCAATGCGCGCTCGTGAGAAAAAATACGCTTATCAACGTGGCCCACGGCAATTTCAGCGTGTCGGTGAATGCCGCGAGGAAGCGCAACAGCCTGCGTGCCCAGCGTCGACGGACCTTTGGGTGCACCCGTAGTTGCTTGAGGAGCGCGCCCGTCAGGCGGATGGCCTGGCGGTGAAAGCGCACCAGCAATACGCCACAGAACAGCCCACCGACCATCGATACAGCGCTGAGCTCCAGCAGCCATCCCAGTCGCGGGTTCAGGGTGTGGAAAAGGGCATACAGCGCAATGCCCGTCAGTGCGCATAAAAAGAACAACAGATCGCTCAACTGGTCCATGGCAAACACCGCGCTGCCATGGGCCGGTCGTATGCCGTTGCGCGCGAGCAACGCCATCAAGGTCAGTGGGCCGCCACTGCCACCGGGGGTGGCGCACATGGCGAACTCGGTCGACATCACGACACCGAGGCTTTTCATGCGGCTGAGTTGGCCGATGTGCTCACCCAGCAGCAGGCGCAGGCGCACACTATTGATCACCCAGCACAGTACGATCATGGCGAACATGGCCAGTAACAGTTGCCAGGGGAATTGCACCAGGCGCGCCAGGGTGTCACCGCCGCCCAGCCACGCCGGAATAATCAGCGCGACGATCAGCGCCAGCAACAGCCAGAGCAAGCGGCTCATGGTTGGGAAGCCAGCCAGGCCACTTTGGTCATAGGCGTGCGACCGGCGTCCAGCAGGCGTTGCAGCGTTTCGAGCCAATAGCGGCGGGAAAAGTCGTGGCGCATGTCCACCGGATGCAGGCCCAGGCGAATCACCGGGGCGTCTTGCCAGCGTTGCTCGCGGCGGTCGCTGAGGATTTTGGACACGCCCCGGCGCCAGCTGCTGCGCGCACTCCACACCAGGCCGGGAGCCGCCACCGGGGTGAAATCCGGCAGCCGATACAGGTGTTGCGGATCACTGGTGTAGCTCAGGGGTAATTGGCGCAAGGCTTCACGGGTGCCTGGGCTCATCAACCAGGCCGGTCCGACGAAGCCGTGGAGGGGCCATTGGTTTTCGCGAAATACCTCGATACCTTTATGCAGACGTTCCAGGGCTTGGGCTTCTGACAGCTGGTAAAACTCACCTTCGTGGGTATAGATGCGTCGCATGAACCAGTCTTTTGGCGTGCGCGGCGACGGTTGGTCGTCGCTATGAGAGTAGCCATGCAGCGCCAGTTCATCGCCCCTGGCGACGCGGCTGTCGAGCAGTCGTCGAAACTCGCCTTCGGCGGGCAAGGCATCCTGATGATGAAAGTCCGGCACCACCAGCCAAGTGATGGGCACCGCGCCCAGCGCGTCCACCGCTTCGACGAAGGGGCGGTAGTCGACCCAGTTGTGCGGCGCCACATCGTGCAATACCAGCAAGACCGAACGCTCAGCCATGGCAGAGCATCGGCTTGGGGGTACCGAGTACCGCACAGTAATGGCCGAGCAGGCTGTCGACTACCGTATCCCACGCGTAATGGTGTTCCACATGCCGCCGGGCCTGCGCACCCAGGCGTTGGCTGTCGACGCTGAACAGTTCGCGCACCGCGTCGGCCATCGCCTTGGGATTGTTCGGCGTGCACAGCAGGCCACAGCGCTCGTCGACAATTTCATTGAAGGCCCCGGCGGCCACGGCGACTATCGGGATACCGCAGGCCATCGCTTCGAGAATGACCAGGCCAAAGGTTTCCTGATCGCCGCCATGCAGCAACGCATCGGCGCTGGCCATCAAGCGCGCGACATGCGCGGCCGGGCGGAAGCCGTCGATCACCGTAACGTTGTCCGGCACGCTCGCGGGCATGCCAGACCCGACCAACAGCAGGTGGTAGCCATCGCCGAGGCGCTTCATGCAGTTGAGCAGCACCGGCAGGTTTTTCTCCTTGGAACCGCGCCCGGCGAAGATCAGCAGGCGCGTGTCTTCACTGATCCCCAGTTCGGCGCGCAAGCCGGGATCACGGACCTCGGGTGTGAAGGTTTGCAGGTCCACGCCCAACGGCTGTACGAAGACGTTCTTCACGCCAAGCCCGGTGAGTTTGTCGGCCATCACCTGGCTGGGAGCCAGTACCCGGTCAAAATTCCCATAGAGTTTGCTGACATAGGCTTCAACATTCGGGGTAAACCACGGCCCCATGCGGTTGCTGACCAGCAACGGCAGATCGGAGTGATAAAAGCCGATGACCGGTACATCCAGCTGGCGCCGAGCGTCCAGTGCGGCCCACGCGGTGAGATAGGGATCGCCGACTTCGATCAGATCGGGCTGTAAATCGTGCAGGACGTTTCGCCATGGCGTCAGGCGCAGCGGGAATCGATAGCCTTTGCCGAAGGGCAGGGCGGGGGCCGGTACCTTGTACACCCCATCCTGTTCACTCAAGTGGGCGCCGGGGATCAACAGGCTGTGGCGAATGCCGGGCTTGAGCGTCAAGCGTCGGTGCTTGGCGTCCAGATAAGTCCGCACGCCGCCGCTGGCTGGGGCGTAGAACATGGTTATGTCAGCGATATGCACGATGAACATCCCTCCGATCCATTGCTCTCCTTAACGTGGACCTGAGGTAAGGATAGATGTTCGATCGGGATGAGTGTGTCGTCGCGGACAACGACCACGCAGGAGCGGTAAAGCCCGCTCCTGCAGGAGGTGGAGGATTTCTGTCAGATCCGGAAGCTGCCAACCAGTTGCTTCAGCCTGGCCGCCTGCTGTTCGAGGTCGGCACAGGCGCGCAGGGTCGAGTGCAGGTTTCCCACACCCTCCTGGTTAAGCGTGTTGATCTCGGTAATGTCCATGTTGATCGACTCCACCACCGAGGTCTGTTCCTCGGTCGCAGTGGCCACTGACTGGTTCATGCCATCAATCTCGCCGATGCGCTGCGTCACGCTGTTCAAGCGCTCACCGGCCAGGTTGGCGATTTCCACGCTGTCATTACTGTGGCGCTGGCTTTGGCTCATGGTGCTGACCGAGTCGCGGGCCCCGACTTGAAGCTCCTCGATCATTTTTGCACTTGCTGTGCCGATTCCTGGGTGCGATGCGCCAGGTTGCGTACTTCATCGGCCACCACCGCAAAACCACGGCCAGCCTCGCCTGCGCGGGCGGCTTCGATGGCCGCGTTGAGGGCCAGCAGGTTGGTTTGCTGGGAAATGCTGGTGATGACCTCGAGAATCTGGCCGATATTCACGGTCTTGCTGTTGAGCGCTTCGATGTTGCCGCTGGAGGCGCTGATCATCGCCGACAGCTCTGTCATCGCCTTGATATTGCGCTCCACCACCTGTTGGCCGTCCTCGGCCAGGTGCCTGGCGTCGCTGGCCTGGCTGGAGGCCTGTGCGGCGTTGCGCGCGATTTCCTGGGCGGCGGCCCCGAGTTCATTGATGGCGGCGGCCACACTGTTGGTGCGGTTGGCCTGTTCATCGGAGTTGACCATCGAGGAGTTGGACGCGCTGACCACCCGCAATGCCACTTCATTGACCTGTTCGGTGGCCGAGGACACTTCGCGGATCGATGTGTGAATCCGCTCCACGAAGCGGTTGAACGCGTTACCCAGGGTGCCGAACTCGTCGTTGTTCTGGATCGCCAGGCGGCGGGTCAAGTCACCTTCGCCGTCGGCAATGTCCTGCATGGCGCGGGTCATCACGTGCAGCGGTTGCAGGAGTACGCGGATCAGCATGCCCAGCAGGGCGATGATGATCACCACCGCAATGATCGTCGCGATCACCGCCGAAGTGCGGAATTCGCTGAGCATGGCGAAGGATTTGTCTTTATCCACCGAAATACCCAGGTACCAGTTCACCGAGGGCAGGCCCTTGATCGGGATGAAGGTCACGATGTTGTCTTTGCCGTTGGCCTCGACTTCGCTGAAATCGCTGCTGATTTTCGGCGTGTTTTTTGGATACACATCGGCCAGGGTTTTCATCACCAGGTCTTTGTTCGGATGCACCAGCACCTTGCCGTCGGCACTCACCAGGAACGCATAGCCTGTGCCGCCGAAGTTCAGAGCGCCAATGTTATCCACCAGGGTCTGCAGGCTCAGGTCGCCGCCGACCACGCCGATGCTCTGGCTGCCCCGGTTGCTTGGGGTGGCCACGGAAATGATCAACTTGCCGGTGGCGGCATCGATGTAGGGCTCGGTCAAGGTCGAGCCGTTGCTGCTCTGCGCACCTTTGTACCAAGGGCGCACGCGCGGATCGAAGCCGTCCGGCATCTTGGTGTCGGGGCGGATGGTGAACGCGCCCTTGCTGTCGCCGACGTAGGTTGCCATGAAGGCGCTCGTCAGTGCTTTCTGCTCCAGCAGGCTGGCGACCACAGATGGTTCAGGGTTGGTGGCGATGTTCTGTGCGGCGTTTTCCACCAGGGCGATGCGCCCGTTCAGCCAGGTCTGGATGTTGCTGGCCGTGACATTCCCCATCTCATGCAGGTAATTGTTGAGATTGTCGCGAATGGCGTTGCGTTGCAGGTAGTCGTTGTAGAGGGTAAACACCGCGAACGCGGCGATGACGATAAGGGAGGCTGCAAGCAGGATTTTGTGGCTGAAACGCAGATTTTTATTCATGGCTTGTAGGGTCCGCTAAGGTCTTAATATCCGAAGCGCGTCCTTATGGGAGGCGCAAAATGGCAGCGTCAAAAAAGGTGTGATACTTCTTGCGGTAGCGCTAAGGGTCCCTGTAGGAACTATCTGACCTATTTTTGGACTTTGTGGGTCTCACACTTGCCTGTATCGACCTGGCGACACTAAAGATTAACCATGGGTGACGAAATGCCTGACTCCTCGCAACTCCTCATTGGCGCAGACCTGTCTGGCCAGCCGATTGCCCAGGCCATGCGCCTGGCCAACCGCCACGGGCTGATCGCCGGCGCTACCGGCACGGGCAAGACCGTCACATTGCAACGCCTGGCTGAGGCTTTCAGTGACGCGGGCGTGGCGGTGTTTGCCGCGGATATCAAAGGCGACCTGTGTGGCCTGGGTGCGGCGGCGAACCCCCAGGGTAAGGTGGCTGAGCGGATCGCCGGGATGCCGTTCCTCCATTACACGGCCAAGGCCTATCCGGTGACGTTGTGGGATATCCACGGGCAGTCCGGTCATCCGTTGCGTACGACCATCAGCGAAATGGGCCCGTTGCTGCTCGGCAGTTTGCTGGAGCTCACCGACAGCCAGCAGTCGGCGCTTTACGCGGCCTTTAAAGTGGCAGACCGCGAAGGCTTGTTGTTGCTGGACCTCAAGGACCTCAAGGCACTGCTCAACCACCTGCGTTATCACCCGGAACTGCTTGGCGAAGACGCGGCATTGATGACCACCGGTTCCAGCCAGGCCCTGTTGCGGCGCCTGGCGGTGCTCGAGCAGCAGGGCGCGGAGGCGTTGTTCGGCGAACCGGCGCTGCAGCTTGAAGATATTCTGCAGCCCACGGGCGACGGGCGCGGGCGCATTCATCTGCTGGATGCCAGCCGCCTGGTGCATGAGGCGCCGAAGGTGTACGCGACGTTCCTGTTGTGGCTGCTGGCGGAACTGTTCGAGCAACTGCCCGAACGCGGTGATGCGGACAAACCGCTGCTGGCGCTGTTTTTCGATGAAGCGCATTTACTCTTCGCCGATACGCCCAAGGCCTTGCAGGACCGCCTGGAGCAGGTCGTGCGACTGATTCGTTCCAAAGGCGTTGGCGTGTATTTTGTCACCCAGTCGCCGGGCGACCTGCCGGACAGCGTGCTGGCCCAGCTCGGCCTGCGCATCCAGCATGGCTTGCGGGCGTTCACCACCAAAGAGCAGAAATCCCTGCGCGCCGTCGCGGAGGGTTTCCGGCCAAACCCGGCATTCGATGCCTTGGCGGTGTTGACGGAGTTGGGCACGGGTGAGGCCTTGGTGGGCACCTTGCAGGAAAAGGGCACGCCGGAAGTCGTCCAACGTGTGCTGGTTGCGCCGCCGCAATCGCGGATCGGACCACTGAGCGAGGCCGAGCGCGCCGCGCTGGTCGCCAGTTCACCGCTGCTGGGGCGCTACGACAAGCCGATCGACCGTGAGTCTGCCTACGAAGTGTTGATGGCGCGCAAGGAGCTGGGGCCGACCGAAGAGGCCAAGCCCGCCGCCGAGGAGCCGAGCTTTACCGACAAGGCCGGCGCGTTCCTGGGGACCACGGCAGGCAAGGCGCTGAAATCGGCCATGCAGCAAGCCGCCAATCAGATGGGGCGGCAGCTGGTACGTGGGTTGTTGGGCTCGCTGCTGGGCGGCAGCAAGCGCAAGTAACGGCTCAGGCCTTGGGCTTGGCGTGGGCGGCCAGGCGCTCAAGCGCTGCGCGCAGGCCCGGGTCGCTGATGCCGTCGGCCGTTGCTTGAATGGTTTCGGCGGCATTGGCCGACAAATCCATGGTATGCCCCACCGCGCCTTGCTGGACGGTGGGCGGTTGCACCTTGAACTGGATGCGCATCAGGCTGGCGAACTCATCAAACGCCATCAATTGACGCTGCAGGCGTTTTTGCTGATAGCGCAAACGGGTCGCCCAATGGCCGTCAGTGACGATTAAAAGCAAATTGCCTTCACGCCAGGACGCCACATGACAATGTTCACGTGCGGCCGGTTGCAGTTGGCTTTCGAGCAGGCGTTGCAAATGGCCCAAGCGTTGCGCGTGGCCAAAGATGGCTTTCAACGGCTTGGCTTCGCGAAGCAACACGCCGGGAGCGCGGGCTGTAAGAGGGCGAAATGCCATGATTAGACACCTTAAGTAACAGAGCCGCCATCTTAGCAGAAAGCGTCTGCACGCCCCCAGGCAATGCATCGCCGGGGCCGTGCCCGGCAAATCAATAGGTAACTTCTGCATCCGATGGGTTGAAGTTCCGCCAAAAGCCCTTATTTTAAACAAGCCCTCTCACAGCCCCATGCCAGCATCGGGGAACAACGCCACTTTCCTCACCCACGAATCCGGGTAGAATGCGCGTTCGCATGCGGCCGTGAGGGCTGCTCGGGCCACTGACGGTGCGCCCTCCATCCCTATGTGTGGAAGAACCTGCCGATATGTTTGCGCCTTTGTTAAAGAAACTTTTTGGAAGCAAGAATGAGCGCGAAGTCAAACGCATGCTCAAGACGGTGCAGCTGGTCAATGCCTTCGAAGAGCAGATGGTTGCCCTTTCGGACGAGCAATTGCGCGCCAAGACCGAAGAGTTCAAGGCCCGCATAGCCAAAGGTGAAACCCTCGACAAGCTGCTTCCCGAAGCCTTTGCGGTTGCCCGTGAAGCCGGTAAGCGTGTCATGGGCATGCGCCACTTCGACGTCCAGTTGATCGGCGGCATGACCTTGCATGAAGGCATGATTGCCGAAATGCGTACCGGTGAAGGCAAGACCCTGGTGGCAACCCTGGGCGTTTACCTCAACGCACTGTCCGGCAAGGGCGTGCACGTTGTGACGGTGAACGACTACCTTGCTCGCCGGGACGCCAACTGGATGCGCCCGCTGTATGAATTCCTCGGCCTGACCGTCGGCGTGGTAACGCCGTTCCAGCCGCCGGAAGAGAAGCGCGCCGCCTACGCTGCCGACATCACCTACGGTACCAACAACGAATTCGGTTTCGACTACCTGCGCGACAACATGGCGTTCAGCATGGAAGAAAAATTCCAGCGCGAACTCAACTTTGCCGTGATCGACGAAGTCGACTCCATCCTCATCGACGAAGCCCGTACCCCACTGATCATCTCCGGCCAGGCCGAAGACAGCTCGCGCCTGTACACCGAGATCAACAAGTTGATCCCGCGCCTGGAGCAGCACATCGAGGAAGTGGAAGGCGTGGTGACCAAAGAAGGTCACTTCAGCATCGACGAGAAGACCCGCCAGGTCGAGCTCAACGAAGCCGGTCACCAGTTCGTCGAAGAGATGCTGACCCAGATCGGTGAGCTGGCCGAGGGTGAAAGCCTGTACTCGGCACACAACCTGGGCCTGTTGACCCACGTGTATGCCGGCCTGCGCGCCCACAAGCTGTTCCATCGCAACGTCGAGTACATCGTCCAGGACGGCCAGGTTGTGCTGGTCGACGAACACACCGGTCGTACCATGCCGGGTCGTCGCCTGTCCGAGGGCCTGCACCAGGCCATCGAAGCGAAGGAAAACCTCAACATCCAGGCCGAAAGCCAGACGTTGGCGTCCACCACCTTCCAGAACTACTTCCGTCTGTACAACAAACTGTCCGGCATGACCGGTACGGCTGACACCGAAGCGTTCGAGTTCCACCAGATCTACAACCTGGCCGTCATGGTCATTCCGCCGAACAAGCCTCTGGCGCGTAAAGACTTCAACGACCTGGTGTTCCTGACTGCCGAAGAGAAGTACGCGGCAATCATCAACGACATCAAGGACGGCATGGCCCAGGGTCGTCCGATCCTGGTGGGTACCGCCACCATCGAGACTTCCGAGCACGTGTCCAACCTGCTTAACAAGGAAGGCATCGAGCACAAGGTCCTCAACGCCAAGTTCCACGAAAAAGAAGCCGAGATCATCGCCCAGGCCGGTCGCCCAGGCGCACTGACCATCGCCACCAACATGGCCGGTCGTGGTACCGACATTCTGTTGGGCGGCAACTGGGAAGTGGAAGTGGCCTCGCTGGACAACCCGACCCCTGAGCAAATCGCCCAGATCAAGGCTGACTGGCAGAAACGTCATCAGGCCGTACTGGAATCCGGTGGCTTGCAGGTGATCGCGTCCGAACGTCACGAATCGCGTCGTATCGACAACCAGCTGCGTGGTCGTGCCGGCCGTCAGGGTGACGCCGGTTCCAGCCGCTTCTACCTGTCCCTGGAAGACAGCCTGATGCGTATCTTCGCCTCGGACCGGGTAAAGAACTTCATGAAGGCCCTGGGCATGCAGTCCGGTGAAGCGATCGAGCACCGCATGGTGACCAACGCCATCGAGAAAGCCCAGCGCAAGGTTGAAGGTCGCAACTTCGACATTCGCAAGCAGCTGCTCGAGTTCGATGACGTCAACAACGAACAGCGTAAAGTGATTTATCACATGCGTAACACGTTGCTGGCCGCCGACAACATTGGCGAGACCATTGCCGATTTCCGCCAGGACGTGCTCAACGCCACCGTCAGCGCACACATCCCGCCACAATCGCTGCCTGAGCAGTGGGATGTCGCCGGCCTGGAAGCGGCGTTGAAGAGCGACTTCGGTGTCGACTTGCCGGTCCAGCAGTGGCTCGACGAAGACGATCACCTGTATGAAGAAACCCTGCGCGAAAAACTGATGGCCGAATTGCTGGCCGCGTACAACGAGAAAGAAGAGCAGGCGAGTGCCGAAGCACTGCGCACCTTCGAGAAGCAAATCGTTCTGCGCGTGCTGGACGACCTGTGGAAAGACCACCTGTCGACCATGGATCACCTGCGTCACGGTATCCACCTGCGTGGCTACGCCCAGAAGAACCCGAAGCAGGAGTACAAGCGCGAGTCGTTCACGCTGTTCTCCGAGCTGCTGGATTCGATCAAGCGCGATTCGATTCGCGTGCTGTCCCACGTTCAGGTGCGTCGCGAAGACCCGATCGAGGAAGAAGCTCGCCTGCGTCAGGAAGCCGAGGCACTGGCGGCGCGCATGCAGTTCCAGCACGACGAAGCACCGGGCCTGGAAGCCCCTGAGGTATTGGGCGAAGAGGTCGATGTGGCCCTGGCTCAAACCCCGGTGCGCAACGAGCAGAAGCTGGGCCGCAATGAGCTGTGCTGGTGCGGTTCGGGCAAGAAGTTCAAACACTGCCACGGCGAAATCAACTAAGATTTTTGCCTGACGCTGCAACACCTCGCGCCGCGACCGGCTTTTGCCGTCGCGGCGTTTTGCCATTAATTTCACCGTCGATCGCGACGGCACAGACATCACCTATTTTTAAGGAGCGCATTCATGGCTGTTGGTCTTGGTCCTTTGCCCACATTGCACCCGGTTGCCGGTTTTGAGCTTGGTATCGCTTCGGCCGGCATCAAGCGCCCAGGGCGCAAGGATGTAGTGGTGATGCGCTGTGCCGAAGGCTCGACTGTCGCGGGTGTATTCACCCTCAACGCCTTTTGCGCTGCACCGGTGATCCTGGCCAAGCAACGCGTTGCCGGCCCGATCCGTTACCTGCTGACCAACACCGGGAATGCCAACGCCGGTACCGGCGAGCCGGGCCTGGTGGCCGCTGCACGTACCTGCGCCAAGCTGGCTCAGTTGACCGGCGTGGATGCCAGCCAGGTGCTGCCGTACTCCACTGGTGTGATCGGCGAGCCGCTGCCGGTGGAAAAAATCGAAGGCGCCCTGCAAGCCGCGCTGGACGACCTGTCTGTGGATAACTGGGCCGCGGCGGCGACCGGCATCATGACCACCGACACCCTGCCAAAAGGCGCCAGTCGCCAGTTCGTGCACGATGGCGTGACCGTCACCGTGACCGGCATCAGCAAGGGTGCAGGCATGATTCGCCCGAACATGGCCACCATGCTCGGCTACATCGCCACCGACGCCAAAGTCTCCCGCGACGTGCTGCAGCGCCTGATGCTGGACGGCGCCAACAAGTCGTTCAACCGCATCACCATCGATGGCGATACCTCGACCAACGACTGCTGCATGCTGATTGCCACCGGCCAGGCCAACCTGCCGGAAATCACCTCTACCGAAGGCCCGCTGTTCGCTGCCCTGAAGCAGGCCGTGTTCGAAGTGTGCATGGACGTGGCCCAGGCCATCGTGCGCGACGGTGAGGGTGCGACCAAGTTCGTGACAGTTGAAGTCAACGGCGGTGGCAACCACCAGGAATGCCTGGATGTCGGCTACACCGTGGCCCACTCGCCGCTGATCAAGACTGCGCTGTTCGCTTCCGACCCGAACTGGGGCCGGATCCTCGCCGCCGTCGGCCGTGCCGGCGTGCCGGACCTGGACGTGAGCAAGATCGACGTGTTCCTCGGCGACGTGTGCATTGCCAGCCGTGGCGCCCGCGCCGAAACCTACACCGAAGCCCAGGGCTCGGCGGTGATGCAGCAGGAAGAAATCACGATCCGTATCGAGTTGGGGCGCGGCGCGTGCAGCGAAACCATCTGGACCACCGACCTGTCCCACGAGTACGTGAAGATCAATGCGGAATACCGCACCTGATAGCAAAGAGGAAAGCGCGGTGAAACGAGTGCATGTAGCAGCAGCGGTGATCCGCGGTGTCGATGGCAGGATCCTGCTCGCGCGCCGTGCCGATACCCAGCATCAGGGCGGCCTCTGGGAGTTTCCCGGGGGCAAGGTGGAGGCCGATGAGTCGGTCGCCACCGCGCTGTCGCGCGAATTGCAGGAAGAGCTGGGTATCCAGGTCACCGCGGCGCGGCCGCTGATCAAGGTGCAGCATGATTACCCGGACAAGCAGGTGTTGCTGGATGTCTGGGATGTCTCGGCGTTTACCGGCGAGCCTCATGGTGCCGAAGGGCAACCGCTGGAGTGGGTGGCCCCGCGGGATTTGCTCAACTATGAGTTTCCCGCAGCGAACGCGCCCATCGTGGCTGCTGCGCGCTTGCCGGCCGAGTACCTGATCACCCCGGGCGAGCTGGAAACCCCGACGTTGCTGCGCGGCATCCAGAAAGCCATCGCTGGCGGCATCAAGCTGATTCAATTGCGTGCACCCAACGGCTACGACCCTAAATACCGTGATCTGGCGGTGGATGCGGTGGGCCTGTGTGCGGGCAAGGCGCAACTGATGCTCAAGGGTCCATTTGAATGGCTGGGGGATTTCCCTGCAGCCGGTTGGCACATGACCTCGGCGCAGCTGCGCAAGTACGCCAGTAAGGGGCGGCCACTGCCGAAGGATCGCTGGTTGGCAGCCTCGTGCCACAACGCCGAAGAGTTGGCGCTGGCAGAAATGATGGACGTGGATTTTGTCACGCTGTCGCCCGTGCAGCCGACGCAGACGCATCCTGATGCCCAGCCTTTGGGTTGGGAGCAGGCGGCAGAGTTGATCCGTGGGTTCAGCAAGCCGGTGTTTCTGCTGGGCGGGGTAGGGCCTGCGGAGCGGGAACAGGCTTGGGAAGCCGGGGCTCAGGGTGTGGCTGGGATTCGGGCGTTCTGGCCGCAGGTTTGATGCTGTTCTGACGGGCCTCTTCGCGAGCAAGCCCGCTCCTACATTCAATCGGATTCCAACGCTGGAATGCATTCAAATGTGGGAGCGGGCTTGCCGGCGACAGGGCCCAATCAGGCGCTAAATAATCATCAGTGTGGTTTCGCCGCAGCCTGCCACAGAATCTCGGCTACCCCCTGGCGCTTGGCGATTATCCTCGCTGCCACAAACAGCAAATCCGACAGCCGATTGATATACGCCAAACCCACCCCCTCCAGCGGCTCCATCGCATTCAGATGCTGACACCGCCGCTCCGCGCTGCGCGCCAGGCTACGGCACACGTGGGCCTGAGCGATCAACGCCGAGCCACCGGGCAAGATAAAGTTTTCCAGCGGCCCGACTTCCTCGTTCCAGCGATCGATCGCTGCTTCCAGCCGATCCACCTCTGCTGCATTCAGCGCCTTGTACACCGGCATGGCCAGTTCACCGCCCAGGTCAAACAGGCGATGTTGACACGGGCTCAGCACCTCGATCACCTCCTTGAGCGCCGGGTGCTGGCCGCTTTGCTCTTCCAGGCTGGCGAGGAGCAAACCCAGCTGGCTGTTGAGCGTATCGACTTCGCCAATCGCCTCCACGCGCGGATGGTCCTTGGGCACGCGGCGGCCATCGCCGAGGCCGGTCTCGCCCTTGTCGCCAGTGCGGGTGTAGATCTTCGACAGGCGAAAGCCCATGGTCAGTGCTCCAGTTCGGTTAGTTCGTAAGGTGGCAGTTGGCTGCCGGCCAAGGGCAGGCGCAGGGTGAAACAGGTGCCTTGGCCGAGGGTGGAGTGCACTTCCATCTGGCCCTTGTGGTTGTTGGTGATGATGAAATATGACACTGACAGCCCAAGCCCGGTGCCCTGGCCGATTTCCTTGGTGGTGAAGAACGGCTCGAAGGTCCGTTTGCGCACGTTTTCGCTCATGCCGATGCCGTTGTCTTCGACCTGGATCTCCGCCCACGGCGGGTTGAGGCGCGTGCGCAGGATGATGCGCCCCGGCTCGCTGTCGTCTTCGCGCAGGTGAATGGCCTGGGCGGCGTTCTTCAGCAGGTTGAGCAGCACTTGTTCCAGCTCGTTGGCCGTGCCGGGTACCGGACCCAGTTGCGGGTCGAACTGGCGGATGATGGCCTGGCCCTTGAAGTCGAAGCCGATGGTCAGGTCGAAGTCGTTGCCGGCAATTTCCACCGCCTGGTCGATCAGCGCCGGTAGATCGCAAGGCGCCATCTGTCGGTTGCTGCGGCGGCTGAAGCTGAGCATGTGGGTGACGATCTTCGCCGCCCGCGCCCCGGCTTGCTGGATGCCGTCGAGCAGTTGCGGCACTTCGCGACTTTGCAGGTAGCGATTGACCATCTCCAGCTCGATGCCCACCTGTTCGGCATGCTCCAGGTTCTTGGGGAGATCGGATGACAGCCGGCGGCGAATGTTCTGCACGTTGTGCAGGATTGCCCCCAGCGGGTTGTTGATTTCGTGGGCCATGCCGGCAGCCAGGCCACCCACGGAAAGCATCTTCTCCGACTGCACCATCATTTCTTCCAGGGACAGGCGCTGGGTGATGTCGTCGATACGGATCACCACGCCGCGCCCGGCACCGCCGGTCAGCGGGTAAAAGGTCAGGGCGTAATGCTTGGGCTCGTCGTCCTTGATCCAGGTGACGCGTTCGATGCGCTCCACCGTGTGTTGTTCGACCGTGGCCTTGATCTGCGGCAGGTACGGCTTGAGCGGTTGGAAGGCCAGGTAGATCGGCTGGTTCAAGGCTTCATCCAGGCGCGTGCCGGAGAGCGCGCTGGCTTCCTGGTTCCACTGCGTGACGTAGAGCTGCTCGTCCAGGGCGATCAGCGCCGAGGGCATCGAGTCGATGATGCTATTCAGATAATTCTGAAAGCCTGTGAGTTTTTTCTCGATCTTGCTGCGAACCTGGACTTCCAGCTCGAGCTTGCGGTTGGTGTGGCGTGTCTCTTCGGCCAGGCCCTGTGCCTGATCGTACGCGGCTTGGGAGTCGTCGCGCGCGCGCTTGAGCTGTTGCTCGCGGGCTTCGATGCGCGACAGCATGGTGTTGAAGGCTTCGGCGAGGCTGCCGATTTCATCATGGTTGCCGCGCCCGGCGCGCAGGGCGTAGTTCTCTTCGCGGGTGACCTGGCGTGAGAGTTCTTCCAGTTCATGGATCGGCCGGGTGATCAGGCGTTTGATTTGCCGGGCGATGACCAGCCACAGCAGCACGCTGAAAATCAGGATACCCAGGCTGGCTGTCAGCGTGCCGGTGTAGAAGGCCACCGGCAGTTCGCTGCTGGCCACCAGCAGCAGATGCCCTGATGGCTGGCCCGCGCGGGGCAGGGTGATGATCTGGTTACTGCGAAATTCAGTCACCCGCCAGGCCTCGATATGCCGGTAATTGTCCGGCAGGTGCAGGCGGTCGCCGTGTTGCATCTGCGCCAGGCGGTTGCCCTCGCCGTCGTACAGCGCCGCGGCGCGCAACGGCGAATAGCTGGTCAGCTCATTCAGCAGCGCGTCGGCTTTAGCGGGAGATTCGAGAGCCTCGGCGGCGAGGGCCGGGTTGGACACCAGCCGGCCGATGGCCTGCAGGGCCTGGGGCGCCATGCTTTCCTGCGAGATCCAATAGGCGGCGCTGATAAAGGTCAGGTTGGCCACCAGCAATACGGTGGTCAGCAACACCAGCAAGGCGGCGAGCAGTTTCTGCCCGACCGGTAGGTTTTCTAGACGCTGGCGCAGCGGCATCAGGGTTTTCCCAGGTGATAGACAGGCGGGCAGGGTAGCGCGTGGCTCAGTCGCGGGGCAATCCGCGTGCAAGCAACTGGTCGACCAGGCGTACCTGCAGTTGTTGCACATGGGGCAGGTTCAACTGGTGACGTGTTGCCGCCTGGCAAGCATAGCCCAACAAAAAGCTGATTTCGGTACGGCGCCCGTTGGCCACGTCCTGGTACATGGAGGAGTAATTCGCGGCGGTGGCCTGGATCACGCGCTCGACTTCGTGCTGCAGGTCCAGCGCGGCAGCCGGTTGGCCGCAGCATTCGAGCAGTTCGCCGAGTTCGGCGCACAAGGTTGCGACTTCACATTGATGGCTCTGCAGTTCGCCGTTGCGGCACTGGTACAGCACAGTCAGCGGGTTGATCGCGCAATTGAGCGCCAGTTTGCGCCACAGGCGCGTAAGAATGTCGGTGCTCCATTCGTGGGGGATGCCGGCAGCGTGCAGGTCATCCAGCCACAGCGGCGGGGTCGGCTGGCTCACGTCGCCCAGCCAGGTGTAGCCGTGGCCGGCGAACACCACGCGCCAGTCGCCATCGCGGAATGCGCCCTCGGTGCTGGAGGCAAAGATACAGCGCGCCTGGGGCAGTTGCGCGGCCACCGCGTCCTGGCTGCCGAGGCCGTTCTGCAGCAGGATCAGCTCAGCGTCGGGTGCCAGTCGGTGCTGCAGCTGTGCGATGGCGCTGTGGGCGTCGTAGGCCTTGCACGCCACCAGCAGACGATGAATCGGCTCCGGACTGTGGGGCGTTTCTGCGCTTACTGGATAGGTATGTGCTACGCCGTGTTCCACCAGGGTCAGCCCTTTGCTCGACTGATAGCTCGCCAGGCGTGCTTCATCACGCAGAATCAACCGCACGGGCACGCCGGCGCGCGCCAGTCGGGTGGCCCAGAGTGTGCCCAGGCTGCCGGCGCCGAGAATATGCCAGGTGGTCGACATCAGTTTTTGCTCCGTAGGATCGCTCACAGTGAACGGGACGAAAGAACCGCTATAATGCCCCGGCATTTTAGCTCGGGCGCGCTCCATCTCTACTGAGCCCGCCCCTTATATTGGAGATATGACATGCCTTCGTTCGACGTGGTATCCGAACTGGACAAACACGAAGTCACCAACGCCGTCGAGAACGCCGTCAAGGAGCTGGACCGTCGCTATGACTTGAAAGGCAAGGGCAGCTTCGAATTCAAGGAAAAGGAACTGACCGTCAACCTGACCGCTGAAGCCGATTTCCAGCTGGAAGCGATGATCGAGATCCTCAAGCTGGCCCTGGTCAAGCGCAAGATCGACGTGCAGTGCCTTGAAGTCAAGGACGCCTACGCCTCCGGCAAGCTGATGAAGCAGGAAGCCGTGCTCAAGGAAGGCATCGACAAGGAGCTGGCGAAGAAGATCGTTGCGCATATCAAGGATGCCAAGCTCAAAGTCCAGGCCGCCATCCAGGGCGAACAGGTACGCGTTACCGGCAAGAAGCGGGATGACTTGCAAGAGGCGATTGCTGCCTTGCGTGCGAAAACCTTCGATATGCCGCTGCAGTTCAATAACTTCCGCGACTGATGGCCCCTTGGGGAACCTGCGGGGGTTTTTGACGTCCCACGCCCCAGAACCTGCGCCTACTCTTGAGCCCTCCGGGGCTCAATTGCATTTTGGGCACTCACTACGCCGAACATCCGGTAACCAGGAGAATGTAGATGGATTTGAATGCTGAACTGGATCACTTGATCAAGACCTCGCAGTCTTGGATCCCGATGATTATGGAATACGGCAGCCGCGTGTTGCTGGCCGTGATCACCCTGGCCATCGGCTGGTGGCTGATCAACCGCCTGACCCACCGAGTGGGGCGCTTGCTGGCCATCCGTAACGCCGACCTGGCCTTGCAGCACTTCATCACCAGCCTGGCGAACATTGCGCTGAAGGTGATGCTGATTGTCAGCGTGGCTTCGATGATCGGCGTAGCGACCACCTCGTTCGTCGCCGCGATTGGTGCCGCTACCCTGGCTATCGGCCTGGCATTGCAAGGCAGCCTGGCGAACTTTGCCGGCGGCGTCCTGATCCTGTTGTTCCGCCCGTTCCGCATTGGTGACTGGATCGAAGCCCAAGGGACCTCGGGTACCGTCGACAGCATCCAGATCTTCCACACGGTGCTGCGGACCGGCGACAACAAGACGGTGATCGTCCCGAACGGCATCCTGTCCAACGGCATCATCACCAACACCAACCGTCAGCCAACCCGCAAGGTGGTGTTCGACGTGGGTGTGGATTATGACGCGGACCTGCAGAAAGCCCGCGAAGTGTTGCTGGAGCTGGCAAAAGATCCACGCGTACTGGCGGATCCGGCGGCGGCGGCCGTAGTGTCGACCCTGGGTGACAGTTCGATCACCGTGTCCCTGCGTTGCTGGACCAAGACCGCGGATTATTGGGACGTGGTGTTTATGCTTAATGAAATGGCACGCGACCGTTTGAAGGCGGCGAATATTGATATTCCGTTTCCACAGCGGGTTATTCGCGTGATGCAGGAAACGCCGACGAAGTAAGAGGGCGGGTTTAACTTGGCCGAAAGGTCAGGTTAAACGTGTCAGCGTAATCTCGTTAGTTAGCTTGCTAGTTATTTGGGTGCTGTAACTAAACTGAAATAAAAAAGCCGCTCCCGTGCAAAGCAGGGGAGCGGCTTTTTTAGTTTAAGGCCGAAGCCTTAAGTCATCGTTGTAATTAAACCGACAATTACAGGATGTTCAGCGGGTATTGCGCGATCAGACGCAGTTCGTCGATCGAAGGCGAGCCGTAGTACACACCATCGCCGGAGCGATAAGTGGCTTGACGCAGACGCAAGCTCAGGTCTTTGGCTGGACCATTCTGGATCACGTATTTGGCTTCGATGTCGCGTTCCCACTCTTTGCCGTTCGAGGTGGTGGCGGTGTTGGCGCCGCTACCGGTTACGTAACGAGTCATGAAGCTCAGGCCAGGAATGCCAAAGGTTGCCATGTTGATGTCGTAACGCGCCTGGTAGGACTTCTCGCCTTCGGCGTTGAAGTCGGAACGAGCGATGGAGTTGGCCAGGAACACAGTGCCGCCGCCATCTACGCCGTAGCCGTAGTCGCCGTCGCCGGTGACTTTCTGGGCTGCCAGGGTGAAGGTGTGTGCACCGATGGTGTACGCACCCTGCAGGCTGAACGCGCGGTTGTCGAGCTTGGTGCGTTCTGCGAACGGCAGAGCGCTGTCCTTGGAAGCACGTTGCAGGCCTTCGCCTTCGCTCTTGGTGTCGTAGATGTTGAAGTCCAAGGCGAACGATTGGTCGTTGCTCAGGGCGTGGGTCCAGTTCAGGTTGCTGTAGTACTTGCGGAAGTAATCTTCGGTTTTCGCGTAGTACAGGCTACCGGTGAACTCAGGAGTGAAAGAGTACACGCCGCCGACGAAGTCGGTTTTGGTCAGGCCCAGGCTGTCATGGTAGGTCTGGTTCTGAGCGATGCTGGAAGTGAAGTGACCGCCTTCCAGCTTCAGGCCCTTGATTTCGTTGCTGGTGATCGAGATACCTTGTGGCAGCTCTGGCAGCAAGCGGCTGTCGTCAGACGCGAATACAGGGGCTGTGGTGTACTGGTCACCGATTTTCAGGACAGTATCGGAGATACGGAATTTAACCGCGCCGCCGCCTTTGGAGTAGTCGTCTTGCGAGCGACCATCGGAACCGGTTGGGAACAGACCAGTGCCTGCGCGGCCTTTGCCGCTGTCGAGCTTGACGCCCAACAGGCCAATCACGTCAACACCGACACCGATGGTGCCTTGGGTGAAGCCCGATTGGTACAGGGCATTGAAGCCCAGGCCGGATTCTTCAGCGCGGCTCTGGGAGTCTGGGCCCGACGGGTTGTTGCGGAAGTCACGGCTGAAATACAGCGCGCGAGTATTAATGCTGAAAGTGCTGTCTTCAACAAAGCCCTTGGCGTCGTCCTGGGAAGAGGCCATTGCGAACTGCGAGGTGCCTGCTGAAACAGCCAGGGCGATCATGCTCCACTTCATCACGCGCATCGTGATTTGCTCCTTTGGTTTAGGAAGAGTACTGCCGTCCCACCTGTATTTTTATCTGGGCGGCTCTTTCTTTTTTGTGTCGGCGCAAAGTTATATCACGCAGACTCTATTGACGATACTTGCCCATCTATCCTTTCAGCTTCTTTACGAGGCTGTCGTAAATTGCTATCTCCGTGTCGCAAATTCACAGTCCACCTGTAGCCGGACTGACAACTTCAATACTGTTTTCAAACCCGTTTCAAAGTTTGAAGTCTTCCTTGATGCGTATTGAAACGCTTGTGTTTTTATCGCGAAACACCTGCTTCCAAACGGGTGCCGTTGCCGACGATGTGGGTGTGAATGCAACAAGCGTGCACAAAGCGGTAACCGAATGTCATTTTTTCGTGAAAAACGTTATGGCCGTGTAAAAACCGCATAAGCACGGGCTTTTTACGTCGTTTTGTTTGGCCTTGACGCTTTGGTGTAACACCTGTGAGAAGGCACAAAAACACCCGGTCCGGGCAAAACGTTACCGGTTCACCCCCATGAGTGGGTAATCGGCGGATCCCTTTGATGCACAAGTGGGTCATTTTGGTGCATCCCGCTCAGGCCCGGATTAGCGTAGCTCAAATATCTGGCTGCCTCGAAAGGGTGCGTATTTTTCTCCACTTGCATCGCGGCTCGCCGCATTCGCCGTGAAGCCTTGAGCATTCGAAGGTATGCTGGGCGTCTGAAATCGACCTGCAAAAACGGAGTGCCCGCGTGTTCGCCTTAGATCAACGCCTGCAACAAGACACACTGGCCATTGGGGACTTCCCGCTCTGCCGCCTGCTGCTGTCCAATGATTCCAACTACCCGTGGTTCATCCTGGTGCCACGCATCAACGGTATCAGCGAAGTGTTTCAACTGGATGTCGCCGACCAGCAGCGTCTATGGCAGGAAACCACGGCGTTGGCGCAGTTGCTCAATGAGGGCTTGAACGCCGACAAGATGAACATCGGCGCCCTCGGCAATGTGGTCAGCCAGTTGCACGTGCATGTGATCGTGCGCAAACGCGATGATGCCGCCTGGCCTGCGCCGGTATGGGGCAAGCATCCGGCGCAGCCTTATACTGCAGAGCAGGTCGCCGCTATCCGCACCCGCCTGCGCGAGCTGTTGCCCGCCGACTTCATCTTTACCCAGGGCTGAACCATGGACCTGCAAGACCGCGTCACCGACCTGGAAAGCCGCCTGGCCTTCCAGGACGACACCATCGAGACCCTCAATGACATCCTCGTCACCCAGCAGCGGGCCGTCGAACGCCTGCAGTTGCAGATGACCGCGCTGCTCAAGCGCCAGGAAGAAATGGGCGGGCAGTTCGAAACCTCGGAAGAAGAAGCGCCGCCGCCTCACTACTAAATAGCCGGCAATAAAAAACCGCGATCCAGTCAACGCTGGATCGCGGTTTTTTTTGCTGCGAAGGCTGGAATCAGCGACGCGGCAGGGCAGCGATCACGTCTTCGGCTTGCAGGCCTTTATCGCGATTCATCACGGAGAACTCCACGCGCTGGCCTTCCACCAGGACGCGATGGCCTTCACCGCGAATAGCCCGGAAGTGGACGAAGATATCGTCGCCCGAATCGCGGGAAATAAAGCCGAAGCCTTTGGACGTATTGAACCACTTGACGGTACCGGTATCCCGATTGGTCATGTCATAAGTTTGCGACGCGGCCGCCGGGGACGAACGGTAGAAGCTGATGGCCAGGTGAAGAACGATGGCGACCACAGCAATCACCAGGCTGAGCAGGATGGCCGGGTGGCCGCCCACTTCAGGCATAGGTGCCAGGAGGGTGAGGGTTTGTACGACAACGGTCAGAACCAGCAGCGCGCTGACCAGGTTTTGCAGTTGATGACGAGTGCCTTTGTTCCAGTAAGGGATCACCGGTGCCAGCGTCAGGTTAAGAAGGCCGAACAAGGCCAGGTACAGAGCGTCGTGTTGTTCCAGGTAGGGAGGGCTTCCCTGTTGCAAGCTCGGTATAAAGGACAGCAGCAAAGCTGCAACGCCCGTTAGCAGGTGGACGATTTTCAACATTTTGATTAACTCACGTTAAGACGGATCACAAGGAAGAGCTGACTGGCACGGTTCGCTTCTGAACAATGGGAGGCGTTGGGCACGTGCGCGGGTATCAGCCTATGCCGGCTGCCGCGGAAATTAACGGCAGCGACACGCCGCCTATTTAACAGCAAAGGCTGTGCCTACTCAAATCAAGCATTTCCGGGTGTTGCAAGGGGCATGGCATTTCTGCGTCAAACGCTTGTCCTAGACAGGTGCAGGGTTTTCAAGCGGCGTGCGGGGAAGTTTTCCCGATGCGTGCGAAGGCTTGCGCAGCACTGGCTGGCAGGTTACGCAGGGGCGATTTGCCGCACCTCACCTGGGCGTGTCGGGCTGCGCACCACCGGTACTCTTGCTAGAGTGGAGCTGCACCTGATCAATGAATGCTTGTCAATTGAAGGGGATAAACATGGCAATCGATATCGGTATCAGTGAAGAAGATCGTAAATCTATCGTCGACGGGCTTTCGCGACTGCTTTCCGATACCTATGTACTGTACCTGAAGACCCACAACTTCCATTGGAACGTCACGGGGCCGATGTTCCGTACGCTGCACTTGATGTTCGAAGAGCAGTACAACGAGCTGGCGCTGGCGGTGGACTCCATTGCCGAGCGTATCCGTGCCCTGGGCTTCCCGGCGCCGGGCGCCTATTCGATCTACGCGCGCCTGTCTTCGATCAAGGAAGAAGAAGGTGTGCCCAGTGCCGAAGAGATGATCAAGCAGCTGGTGGCGGGTCAGGAAGCGGTCACGCGCACCGCGCGCGGTATCTTCCCGTTGCTGGACAAAGTCAGCGATGAA
The DNA here is from genome assembly GCF_025466155.1 of Pseudomonas sp. 13B_2.1_Bac1. NCBI lineage: Bacteria > Pseudomonadati > Pseudomonadota > Gammaproteobacteria > Pseudomonadales > Pseudomonadaceae > Pseudomonas > Pseudomonas sp. 13B_2.1_Bac1. Next base: position 185,543 of record NZ_JANLOH010000106.1, read on the forward strand.
CCGACTGCCGATCTGTTGACCCAGCGTATGCAGGTTCACGAAAAAACCGCGTGGATGCTGCGTTCCCTGCTCGAAAACCAATAAACGCCCGCCTTGAGTGGCGCCGTCCTGGCGCCGCTCGCTTGTTTCCGTGCATTTCCTGGCGTTGTCCTACGTCGATCAACTCCGCGTCTTCTGGCTGCCTGTCTCTGCCTGCTGTTTTATAGGGCCACTGCCCAATGGGAGAACCCGTGGGCTGCTGTTTGGCAATGGAGTGTCAGGTGTATGTCACGTGGAGTGGGTAACGGAGTAATGGAAACCGGCGGTTTTCACAGGATAACGGTCGACCCCTTTGCGAAGGGGTTTGATATGGGGCTGGCCAAGCCATTGTCCCGGTCGGTGCGCCTCAATGGGTTTTCCACTTGCCTGCGACTTGAGCAGGTGTATTGGAACATCCTGGCGGAAATAGCCAGGATCAACGCCTGCTCGGTCAGTGCGTTGCTGTCTTATGTCGATCGGGAAGTGCACTTGCGCCATGGCGGGGTGAAGAACTTCAGCGGATTGGTCAGGGTGGTGTGTGTCGTTCACGCCTTGAAAGGCCGGGTGAGTACGCCGAACCCTGAGTAATCGGCCGGCGCCGGGGCTGGCCTGCCGTCGAGGTGGGCAGGGCCCTGGTCAGAAAGCCGGCTGCGCTGCCTCGATTTACCAGATATAATCCCGCGCTTTGCTGCGCATGCCGGGGCTTTATCCCTGGGGCAGGCGTGGCGCAGTAACGTTCTGATCGCCGAGACATCTCCATGCCCATGTACGACTATCAATGTGCTTCCTGTGGTCATCAGTTGGAAGCCATTCAGAAGATCAGCGCCGCGCCGCTGGTCGATTGCCCGGCCTGCAAGGCGCCAGAGCTCAAGAAGATGTTGTCCATGCCGGGCTTCCGCCTGAGCGGCAGCGGCTGGTACGAGACTGATTTCAAGACCGGCTCGAAGAAGAATCTGGCCGGCGGCGACAAAGCAGACTGAGTTGAACTGCATGCGCAGGCTCCTGCATTATCCGTCCCCTGCTTAAATGTACGGTGACGAGGCAGGCCTCCACCGAATTTCGAATTACGAGAAGTGAAACCACTACCATGATGCGCAGCCACTATTGCGGCCAACTGAACGAGACCCTGGATGGTCAGGAAATCACCCTTTGCGGATGGGTTCACCGTCGCCGCGACCACGGCGGGGTGATCTTCCTCGATATCCGTGATCGTGATGGTCTGGCCCAGGTGGTGTTCGACCCGGACCGCGCCGAGAGCTTCGCCGCCGCCGACCGCGTGCGCAGCGAGTACGTCGTCAAGATCACTGGCAAGGTTCGCCTGCGTCCGGCCGGTGCCGTGAACGCGAACATGGCCTCCGGCGCTATCGAAGTGCTGGGCTACGAACTGGAAGTGCTGAACGAGTCGGAAACCCCGCCGTTCCCACTCAACGAATACTCCGACGTCGGCGAAGAAACCCGCCTGCGCTACCGCTTCCTGGACCTGCGTCGTCCGGAAATGGCCGAGAAGCTGCGCCTGCGTTCGCGTATGACCACCAGCATCCGCCGCTTCCTCGACGAAAACGGCTTCCTTGACGTCGAAACGCCAATCCTGACCCGGGCTACCCCGGAAGGTGCGCGTGACTACCTGGTGCCGAGCCGTACCCACGCGGGTTCGTTCTTCGCCCTGCCGCAATCGCCACAGCTGTTCAAGCAACTGCTGATGGTCGCCGGCTTCGACCGCTACTACCAGATCGCCAAGTGCTTCCGTGACGAAGACCTGCGCGCCGACCGCCAGCCGGAATTCACCCAGATCGACATCGAGACCAGCTTCCTCGATGAAAAAGAGATCATGGGCCTGACCGAGCAAATGATCCGCAACCTGTTCAAGGAAGTGCTGGACCTGGAGTTCGGCGAGTTCCCGCACATGACCTTCGAAGAGGCCATGCGCCGCTACGGTTCCGACAAGCCCGACCTGCGTATCCCGCTGGAACTGGTGGACGTGGCCGACCAGCTCAAGGAAGTCGACTTCAAGGTGTTCAGCGGCCCGGCCAACGACCCTAAATGCCGTATCGCCGCCCTGCGCGTGCCTGGCGGCGCGAGCATGCCGCGCAAGCAGATCGACGACTACACCAAGTTCGTCGGCATCTACGGCGCCAAGGGCCTGGCGTACATCAAGGTCAACGAGCGCGCCAATGGCGTTGACGGCCTGCAATCGCCGATCGTGAAAAACATTCCGCTGGACAACCTCAACGCGATCCTCGATCGCGTCGGCGCGGTCGACGGCGACATCGTGTTCTTCGGTGCCGACAAAGCCAAGATCGTCAGCGAAGCCCTGGGCGCGCTGCGGATCAAGCTGGGCCACGACCTGGACCTGCTGACCTGCAAGTGGGCACCGATGTGGGTTGTCGACTTCCCTATGTTCGAAGAGAACGACGACGGCAGCTTCAGCGCCTTGCACCACCCGTTCACTGCGCCGAAGTGCTCGCCTGAAGAGTTGGAAGCCAACCCGGCAGGCGCGTTGTCGCGCGCTTACGACATGGTGTTGAACGGCACCGAGCTGGGTGGCGGTTCGATCCGTATCCACCGCAAAGAGATGCAGCAAGCGGTGTTCCGCCTGTTGGGCATCAACGAAGCGGAACAGGAAGAGAAATTCGGCTTCCTGCTCGACGCCCTGAAATACGGCGCGCCGCCGCACGGTGGCCTGGCCTTCGGCCTGGACCGCCTGGTGATGCTGATGACCGGCGCCCAGTCGATCCGTGAAGTGATTGCCTTCCCGAAAACCCAGAGTGCTGCGGACGTCATGACCCAGGCTCCAGGTGTAGTGGATGCCAAGGCTCTGCGCGAATTGCACATCCGTCTGCGCGAGACGCCGAAGGCTGAGTAAGGCCGCTGCGTGAAAGCGCACTGAGGTTTACGCAGTCTAAAAAGGCGCATCTTCGGATGCGCCTTTGCGTTACAAGGGTTGTATCCCACCTGGGGTGGGGTTGATAAGGTTTCTACAGAATTTCGGAGTTGTGTTATGGCTGGCCATTCCAAGTGGGCGAACATCAAGCACCGCAAAGAGCGTCAGGATGCCAAGAAAGGCAAGATCTTCACCAAGTGGATCCGCGAGCTGACCGTCGCTGCCCGCCAGGGCGGCGGTGACCCAGGTTCCAACCCGCGCCTGCGCCTGGCGCTGGACAAGGCGCTGGGCGCCAACATGAGCCGCGACATCATTGATCGTGCGGTGGCCCGTGGCGCCGGTGCCGCCGATACCGACGACATGGTCGAGCTGACCTACGAAGGCTACGGCCCGGGCGGCGTGGCGGTCATGGTCGAGTGCATGACCGACAACCGCAACCGGACTGCTGCTGCCGTGCGCCATGCGTTCAGCAAGTGCGGCGGCAACCTGGGCACTGATGGCTCAGTGGCCTACCTGTTCGAGCGCAAGGGGCAGATATCCTTCGCGCCGGGTGTGGACGAAGATGCGTTGATCGAGGCTGCCATGGAGGCGGATGCCGACGACGTGGTGAGCAACGAAGACGGCTCCATCGACGTGTTCACCTCCTTCGCTGGCTTCTATGCCGTGCGTAACGCACTGGAGGCTGCTGGCTTCAAGGGTACCGACGCGGAAATCGTGATGTTGCCGACCACCAGCGCCGAGCTGGACCTGGACGGTGCGCAGAAAGTGTTGAAGCTGCTGGATATGCTCGAAGACCTGGATGACGTGCAGAACGTGTACTCCAATGCCGACATCCCTGAATCAGTAGCCGAACAGCTCTCTTAAGATCCAAGAAAATCCAGTGTAGGCGCTGGCTTGCCTGCGAAAGCATCACCGCGGTGCCACTGACACACCGAGGCGCGCGCATCGCAGGCAAGCCAGCGCCCACAGGGTTCTATGCTGTTACACACGATGTGTGCCTGGCACATACCGCTGTAAATCCAACCCGCAGGCGTTATGACTTTAATCCTAGGTATCGACCCCGGCTCGCGCATCACCGGTTTTGGCGTGGTGCAGCAGACGCCACGTGGCTGCATCTACGTTGCATCGGGGTGCATTCGTACCGGCGCGGGCGAGCTGGCCGAGCGCTTGCAGATCGTCTATCGCGGCGTGCGTGAAGTGATCCAGACCTATGGGCCGGTGACCATGGGCATCGAAAAGGTCTTCATGGCCAAGAATGCCGACTCGGCCCTCAAGCTCGGCCAGGCCCGGGGCGCCGCCATCGTCGCCGGTGCGGAGGAGGGCATGGAAATCGCCGAATACACCGCGACCCAGGTCAAGCAGGCCGTGGTGGGTACCGGTGCGGCCAATAAAGAGCAGGTGCAGATGATGGTCATGCACATGCTCAAGCTCACCGCCAAGCCGCAGATCGACGCCTCGGACGCCCTGGCTATTGCGATTTGCCACGCGCATACCCGTTCCAGCCTGCTGCCCCACGGCCTCGGTACGGCACGCAGTCGTGGCGGGCGCCTGCGTCTCTGATAGCATCAGCGCAATCGTTATTTCCGGTCAGGCCATGCTCTGACCCCAAGCTTTAAGGATCTGAACCGTGATTGGACGCTTGCGCGGCACCCTGGCTGAAAAACAGCCGCCGCACCTGATTCTGGATGTAAACGGGCTGGGGTATGAGCTGGAAGTGCCCATGACCACCCTGTATCGCCTACCGTCGGTCGGTGAGCCGCTGACGCTGCACACCCATCTGGTGGTGCGCGAAGACGCGCAACTACTCTATGGTTTCATTGGCAAGCGCGACCGCGACTTCTTCCGCGAGCTGATTCGCCTCAATGGCGTGGGGCCTAAACTGGCCCTGGCATTGATGTCGAGCCTGGAAGTGGATGAGCTGGTGCGTGCCGTTTCAGCCCAGGACGCCTCGGCGCTGACCAAGGTCCCGGGGGTCGGCAAGAAGACGGCCGAGCGCCTGCTGGTGGAGCTCAAGGACCGCTTTAAAGCCTGGGAAGTGGTGCCGAGCATGTTTGCCCTGGTGCCGAACCAACCGGATATGCCGGCGGGCCAGGTCGCCAGCGCCGAAAGTGATGCGGTCAGCGCGCTGATTTCCCTGGGCTACAAGCCGCAGGAAGCCAGCAAGGCCGTATCGGCCATCAAGGACAAGAACTTGAGCAGTGAAGACATGATCCGCCGCGCCCTGAAGGGAATGATTTAAGTGATTGAAGCTGATCGTCTGATCGCGGCCACTGGCCCCCGTGACCGTGAAGAAATCCAGGACCGCGCCATCCGCCCCCTGAGCCTGGCCGACTATATCGGCCAGCCCACCGTGCGCGAGCAGATGGAGCTGTTCATCCAGGCAGCGCGCGGGCGCAGCGAGTCCCTGGACCACACCTTGATCTTCGGCCCGCCGGGGCTCGGCAAGACCACCCTGGCCAACATCATTGCCCAGGAGATGGGCGTGTCGATCAAGTCCACCTCCGGCCCGGTGCTGGAGCGCCCAGGCGACCTGGCGGCATTGCTGACCAATCTTGAGCCCCACGATGTGCTGTTCATCGACGAGATTCACCGGCTGTCGCCGATCGTCGAGGAAGTGCTGTACCCCGCGATGGAGGACTTCCAGCTCGACATCATGATCGGCGAAGGCCCGGCAGCTCGCTCGATCAAGCTCGACCTGCCGCCGTTCACACTGGTCGGCGCGACCACCCGTGCCGGGATGCTGACCAACCCGCTGCGAGACCGTTTCGGCATTGTTCAACGTCTGGAGTTCTATAGCACCGCAGACCTGGCGACCATTGTCAGCCGTTCGGCGAGCATTCTCGGCCTGCCGCTGGACCCGGAAGGCGCGTTTGAAATCGCCCGCAGGGCCCGCGGCACGCCACGGATCGCCAACCGCCTGCTGCGCCGCGTGCGTGACTTTGCCGAAGTGCGTGCCAAGGGGCATATCACCAAGGCCGTGGCCGACCTGGCCTTGAACCTGCTGGATGTGGACGAGCATGGCTTCGATCATCAGGACCGGCGTCTACTCTTGACCATGATCGAGAAGTTCGACGGTGGCCCGGTGGGGGTCGACAGCCTGGCGGCGGCCATCAGTGAAGAGCGCCACACCATCGAGGATGTGCTGGAGCCGTACCTGATCCAGCAGGGCTACATCATGCGTACGCCGAGGGGCCGGGTGGTGACGCGGCATGCGTATCTGCACTTCGGGTTAAACATTCCGTCACGATTGGGTGAGATGCCTGTGGTAGACGAATTCCTCGATGCAGTGGACGATTAAAAGCTTCACGCAAGTCGATTTATTCGATGTTTGTGCTGTCCTAGTGGCTGGCGTCGTCATTCAGTCACTGGAAATGTTTCGGTGGATGAAAAAACAGTTGCCCAGCCGGATTGGCAACCTGAGGAGTAAGCACTAGAGTATGCGCGCGCAAAACGGGGATCAGTCGTTCGCACATCGCTGTCGCGTTTATTACGAGGACACCGATGCTGGCGGCATCGTGTATTACGTCAATTACCTCAAGTTCATGGAGCGGGCTCGAACCGAGCGGCTACGGGAGCTGGGCTTTGCCCAATCCGAGCTGGCAGGGGAGGACCTGTTGTTCGTCGTGCATTCCAGCGAGGCGCGGTATCACGCGCCGGCGCGGTTGGACGATGAACTGCTGGTCAGCGCTGAAGTAATCGAATTGAACCGTGCCAGCCTGCGTTTCAAGCAACAGGTCAGGCGGGCAACGGATGCAACGCTGCTCTGTGAGGGGCAGTTCCTGGTGGCGTGTGTGCGCACCAACAGTTTGAAACCTCGGGCCATTCCCGAAACTCTACGTGCGGCCTTTGCCGCCGTGAGCGGCGCGGGTAAACAATCAAAGCAGGAGATTTAGCGTGGAACCTACCGTCGTCGACCATTCCTCCATGTGGAGCCTGGTCAGCAATGCCAGTGTTGTGGTTCAACTGGTCATGCTGACCCTGGTAGCCGCATCGGTTACCTCTTGGGTCATGATTTTTCAGCGCAGCAACCTGCTGCGCGCCGGTCGACGTGCCCTGGAGAGCTTCGAAGAGCGCTTCTGGTCGGGTATCGACCTGTCCAAGCTGTACCGCCAGGCCGGCAGCAACCCGGACCCGGATTCGGGCGTGGAGCAGATCTTCCGTGCCGGTTTCAAGGAGTTCTCGCGCCTGCGCCAGCAGCCGGGTGTTGATCCGGAAGCCGTGATGGAAGGCGTGGCACGTGCCATGCGCGTGGCCATCTCCCGTGAAGAAGAGAAGCTGGAGCAGAGCCTGCCGTTCCTCGCCACCGTTGGTTCGGTCAGCCCGTACATCGGCCTGTTCGGTACCGTGTGGGGGATCATGAACTCCTTCCGTGGCCTGGCCCAGGCCCAGCAAGCGACCCTGGCCACCGTGGCCCCAGGTATTGCCGAAGCCCTGATCGCCACCGCGATCGGCCTGTTCGCCGCTATCCCCGCAGTAATCGCCTACAACCGCTTTGCTGCCACCAGCGAAACGTTGATCGGCCGTTACTACACCTTCGCCGATGAATTCCAGGCGATCCTGCACCGTAAAGTGCACACCAGCGAAGAATAAGCAGGTAATTCCCAATGGCTTTAATCGCTCGAGCTCGCAAAAAGCGCAAGCCGGTCGCCGAGATGAACGTAGTGCCCTACATCGACGTGATGCTGGTGCTGCTGGTCATCTTCATGGTGACCGCGCCGATGCTCAACCAGGGCGTGAAGGTTGATCTGCCCAAGGTTTCCAGTGAAGCCTTGCCGCAAGACAACAACACACAGGTCCTGACCATTTCGATCAAGGCTGACAAGACCTATTACTGGAACCTTGGCAGCGAAGTCGATACTCAGAAACAGCAAGACAAGGCCTTGACCCTGCCGGCGATGACCGATGCGGTGACCAAGATCATTCGCTCCGGCAACGAAGGCGGCAAGCACACCCAAGTGTTCATCCGGGGTGACAAGTCGGTCGACTACGGCTCTGTGATGGGCGCCATGGGCGGGCTGCAGAAGGCCGGCGTCGGTAACGTTGGCTTGATTACCGAGGCGCCCTGATGCAGCAACAGCGAGAGCCGTCCGCCTCGGAAAGCTTCTTCTGGCCTAGCGTCTGGGCAATTGCCCTGCACGTCCTGGTGTTTGGCATGCTGTTCGTCAGCTTTGCCATGACCCCGGATCTGCCGCCAGCCAAGCCGATCGTGCAGGCGACCCTGTATCAGCTGAAATCGAAAAGCCAGGCCACCACCCAGACCAATCAGAAGATTGCGGGTGAGGCCCAGAAGTCGGCTGCGCGCCAGACTGAAGTCGAACAGATGGAACAGAAGAAGGTCGAGCAGGAAGCGGTGAAGGCTGCTGCGGAACAAAAGAAAGAAGAGGCGGCTCAAAAGGCCGAGGAATCGAAAAAGGCTGACGAAGCGAAGAAGGCCGACGAGGCGAAAAAGGCTGATGAAGCCAAGAAAGCCGAGAAAGCTGCCGACGCGAAAAAGGCCGAAGAGAAACAATTGGCTGATATAGCCAAGAAGAAAGCCGAAGACGAAGCGAAGAAAGCTGCCGAAGAAGAGGCCAAGAAAAAGGCCGCTGAAGACGCCAAGAAAAAGATAGTCGAAGACGCGAAGAAGAAAGCCGCCGAAGACGCCAAGAAAAAAGCTGAAGCAGACGAGGCGAAGAAGAAAATCGCCGACGACGCGAAGAAGAAAGCTGCCGCCGATGCCACCAAGAAAAAGGCCCAGGAAGCAGCGCGTAAATCCGCCGAAGAGAAAAAGGCCCAGGCCTTGGCAGATTTGCTCTCCGACACGCCGCAGCGTCAGCAAGCCTTGGCCGATGAGCGTGGCGATGAAGTCGCGGGCAGTTTCGACGACCTGATTCGGGCACGCGCAGCAGAAGGCTGGACTCGTCCACCTTCGGCACGCAAAGGCATGACAGTAGTGCTGCAGATCGGCATGTTGCCGGACGGTACGGTGACTTCGGTCAGCGTGGCCAAGTCCAGTGGTGACGGTTCGTTCGACAGTTCGGCGGTTGCCGCGGTCAAGAACATTGGCCGGTTGACCGAGATGCAGGGAATGAAACCAAGCGACTTCGCTCCCTATCGTTCATTCAAGATGACATTCACACCTGAGGATCTAGCCTTGTGAGAAACCTTCTTCGAGGAATGCTTGTCGTTATTTGCTGTATGGCAGGGATAGCGGCGGCGGATGAAAAGAACATCCTGGTCACCAGCGGTAGCGATCGGGCCACCCCGATCGCAGTTGTACCGTTCGGTTGGCAGGGCGGCAGCGTGCTGCCGGACGACATGGCCCAGATCGTCAGCGATGACCTGCGCAATTCCGGTTACTACGCGCCGATTCCGAAAGGCAACATGATCAGCCAGCCTACCCAGGCCAGCGAAGTCATCTTCCGTGACTGGAAAGCCGTCGGCGCCCAGTACCTGATGGTCGGCAACATCGTTCCGGCGGGTGGTCGCCTGCAGATCCAGTACACGTTGTTCAACGTGGCCACTGAGCAGCAGGTCTTGACCGGCAGCGTTTCGGGAACCGCCGAACAGCTGCGCGACATGGCCCACTACATCTCGGACCAGTCGTTTGAAAAACTCACCGGCATCAAGGGGGCGTTCTCGACGCGCCTGTTGTATGTCACGGCTGAGCGTTTCTCCGTAGACAACACTCGTTACACTTTGCAGCGCTCGGACTACGACGGTGCACGCGCCGTGACCCTGCTGCAATCGCGTGAGCCTATCCTTTCGCCGCGTTTCGCGCCGGATGGCAAGCGTATCGCCTACGTGTCTTTCGAGCAGAAGCGTCCACGTATCTTCGTCCAGCACATTGATACTGGCCGTCGTGAGCAGATCACCAACTTCGAAGGCCTCAACGGTGCACCGGCCTGGTCGCCGGATGGTTCGCGCCTGGCGTTCGTGCTGTCCAAGGACGGCAACCCGGATATCTACGTGATGAACATGGCTTCGCGCCAGATCACTCGCGCAACCAGCGGCCCGGGTATCAATACCGAACCGTTCTGGGGCAAGGATGGTTCAACCATCTACTTCACCTCTGACCGCGGCGGCAAGCCACAGGTCTACAAGGCGAACGTGAATGGTGGTGGTGCAGAGCGTGTTACTTTTATCGGTAACTACAATGCCAATCCGAAGCTTTCGGCTGATGAAAAGACGTTGGTGATGATTCACCGTCAGGATGGTTTCACTAATTTCCGGGTTGCGGCCCAGGATTTGCAGCGTGGAACCGTAAAAATCCTCACGGATACCAACCTTGATGAGTCAGCTACTGTTGCGCCCAACGGCACCATGGTAATCTACGCCACCCGCCAGCAGGGCCGGGGAGTCTTGATGCTCGTGTCCATTAATGGACGCGTAAGGCTCCCGCTTCCTACCGCTCAAGGCGAAGTCAGAGAACCGTCCTGGTCCCCTTACCTGAACTGACGCGGCGCTACAAAAAGAAGTACTTAACACACTGGGGTTCATTAGGAGTTTCACGATGGAAATGCTGAAGTTTGGTAAGTTTGCTGCTCTGGCTCTGGCTCTGTCCGTAGCCGTTGGTTGCTCGTCTAAAGGCGGCGACAATGCCGGTGAAGGCGCAGCTGTTGATCCAAACGCTGGTTACGGCGCTAACACTGGTGCAGTTGACGGCTCCCTGAGCGAAGAAGCTGCTCTGCGCGCTATCACCACTTTCTACTTCGAATACGACAGTTCGGACCTGAAGCCAGAAGCCATGCGCGCTCTGGACGTTCACGCGAAGGACCTGAAAGCTAACGGCGCTCGCGTTGTTCTGGAAGGTAACACCGACGAACGTGGTACTCGTGAGTACAACATGGCACTGGGCGAGCGTCGTGCGAAAGCCGTTCAGCGCTACCTGGTACTGCAAGGTGTTGCTCCAGGCCAACTGGAACTGGTTTCCTACGGTAAAGAGCGTCCAGTTGCTACTGGCCACGACGAGCAGTCCTGGGCTCAAAACCGTCGCGTCGAACTGCGTAAGTAATTCGTCATGCGAACGTGCCGTCGTGCTCTAACTGTATTGGCTCTCAGCCTCGCCCCGCTTGCGGTGTGGGCTGCGGTTCCTGTGGAAGATAGCAACTCTGGCTATAACAATAGCGGGAGCAGCTATCCGCCAGCAGGTTATGGCACGAACGGCGCCTATGCGGGGGGAGCGGCTACGTCCGCTCCCTCGGCACAGGGCGAACTGTTCAACCAGCTGCAACGCATGCAGGATCAATTGTCGCAGCAGCAAGGCACGATTGAAGTACTGCAAAATCAAGTGAACCAGCTGAAGCAAGAAGGCCTGGAGCGTTACCAGGATCTTGACCGACGTATAGGAGCCGGCGTTACACCTGCCGCTACTCCTGATAATTCTTCTACCGGTGGCGCGCCAAGCGCTGCTGCCGGTGGTGCAGCAGCAGGGGCCGCGGCTGCCGCCCCTGCCGCCAGCAGCGAACCGGGTGATCCGGCCAAGGAAAAGCTGTATTACGATGCCGCTTTCGACCTGATCAAAGCCAAGGATTTCGATAAGGCCAGCCAGGCCTTTACCGCATTCCTGCGCAAGTATCCGAACAGCCAGTACGCGGGCAATGCCCAATACTGGTTGGGTGAGGTCAACCTGGCCAAGGGTGATCTGCAGGGCGCCGGCCAGGCATTTGCCAAGGTCAGCCAACTGTACCCCAAGCACGCCAAGGTGCCTGATTCGCTGTACAAACTCGCCGACGTAGAACGCCGCCTGGGTCATACCGACAAGGTCAAAGGCATTCTGCAGCAGGTTGTCGCCCAGTATCCGGGGACTTCCGCTGCCCAGTTGGCGCAACGGGATCTGCAACGCTTGTAAGCGATGCTGTCCGTTTAGAAGAAACCCGCGCCTGTCGCGGGTTTTTTCGTTAGAATCCACGCCCTTTTATGAAACACGCTTTTTGGGGTCTACGCGTTGGCGGGGTCCCTTGAAGTGCCTGACGGAGGCGGACAGCCTGTTTAGCTGTTACGCCCGTGGCGACTATGCAAGACACATTACGTATCACCGAAGTTTTTTACTCGTTGCAGGGTGAAACGCGCACCGCTGGCCTGCCCACAGTCTTTGTGCGGCTGACCGGTTGCCCGTTGCGTTGCCAATACTGTGACAGCGCCTACGCCTTCAGTGGCGGTACGGTGCGCACCCTCGAAGACATCCTTGAGCAGGTTGCCGGTTACCGGCCGCGCTACGTCTGCGTGACGGGCGGCGAGCCGCTGGCGCAACCCAATGCCATCCCGTTGCTCAAACAGCTGTGTGATGCCGGCTACGAGGTGTCCCTGGAAACCAGTGGCGCCTTGGATATCTCTGCGGTGGACCCGCGCGTGAGCCGCGTGGTCGACCTGAAGACCCCAGGCTCCAAGGAAGCGCACCGCAACCGCTATGAGAACATCGACCTGCTGACGGCCAACGACCAGGTCAAGTTCGTCATCTGCTCCCGTGAAGATTACGACTGGGCTAACTCCAAGCTGATCCAGTATGGCCTGGACCGTCGCGCGGGCGAGGTGCTGTTCTCCCCCAGCCACCATGACTTGAATGCGCGTGACCTCGCCGATTGGGTGGTTGCGGACAATCTACCGGTGCGCCTGCAATTGCAGTTGCATAAATACCTTTGGAACGACGAGCCAGGACGCTGATATGACTGAACACACCATGGATCAAAAACGCGCGGTAATCCTGCTTTCCGGCGGCCTCGACTCCGCCACGGTGGTGGCGATGGCGCAGGCTGAAGGTTACACCTGCTACACCATGAGCTTTGACTACGGCCAGCGCCATCGCGCCGAGTTGAACGCCGCTGCGCGTGTCGCGCGGGACATGGGTGTCGCCGAGCACAAGGTGATCGGCCTGAACCTCAATGGCATCGGCGGCTCGGCCCTGACCGACAGCAGCATCGATGTTCCGGAAGCACCGAGCGAAGGCATCCCGGTGACTTATGTGCCGGCACGCAACACCGTGTTCCTGTCCCTGGCCCTGGGTTGGGCTGAAGTGCTGAACGCCCGCGACATCTTTATCGGCGTCAACGCGGTGGATTATTCCGGTTACCCGGACTGTCGCCCAGAGTTCGTCGAGTCGTTCGAGCGCATGGCCAACCTGGCGACCAAAGCCGGGGTAGAAGGGCAGGGGTTCCGTATCCTGGCGCCGCTGCAAAACCTCAGCAAGGCCGATATTGTGAAGGCTGGTGTAGGACTTGGCGTCGATTATTCGCTGACTGTTTCCTGCTATCAGGCAGACGATGACGGCCGTGCTTGTGGGAAATGTGACAGCTGCCGACTGCGCGCAGAAGGCTTCCAAGCGGCCGGAATTGCGGACCCAACGCGTTATTTCTGATTTATTTCAAATAAGGTGTTGAATAATCCTTAGAAATCAGTATTATACGCGCCACCACACAGCGGGTCGTTAGCTCAGTTGGTAGAGCAGTTGGCTTTTAACCAATTGGTCGTAGGTTCGAATCCCACACGACCCACCATTTTTGGCGGTTTAGAAAATCCGGAAGGCCCACGCAAGTGAGGATTTCCGGGTTTTTTTTTGCCCGCAAGAAACCCATTCTTTCGCAGCCCACTTTATGAGCAGCCCTCGCCTGGCTATCAGGCGAGGGCCAGCGCCTTAGAAGTTGTACTTCAGGCTGGTCATGACATTACGCGGCGCGCCATACATCCCTACCTCATAGCTCTTGTCCTCCAGCGGCGACAGGGCCTTGCGGTTGGTGTAGCGCACGTAGGGGGCATGCAGATTGAAGATCTTGGTGTAGCCGGCACCCAGCGGCTGACGCAAGCGCACTCCGTCGTCGGGTTCAGTGCCCGAACGGACCAATGGGAATTTTTCTCGATATTTACGTTGGCGGCGCGCCTTCGCAACCGCCAGGTACAAAGGCTCGCAGGCTCCGCGACTTCAGGGTCACGCTGTGGGTATCTGCTCGATAAAGTACTGGCAGATCAGCCGATCTTCGCGCAAGCACTGTTCTGTGGCCGGACGGCCTGTCGCCTCGGAAAAGAAGCCCGCCATCGCCCGACACACGCACTGCTCCTCGCGCACCACGCTGCCCACCGGGCAGGTGAAGTTGCGCACCATCACCCCACCGTCTTCGGCCACGGCTTCAGTGCTGGCGCCCAGGGCGTCGGCGGCTGCCATGGCGGCGCGCAGGCCGCTGTCAAAATCCAGAAGGGCGCGAACTGGCCATCAAGATGTCCCGGCTGGTCATCAAGGCCACGCAGCCCGACGAGGCGGTACGTGGCCGCTTGCGCGATGTGTACGCCAATGACGCCGCCATGCTGATCAGCATTGGCCAGGTGGTAGCTACCGAATTTGCGACGATTGCGGCGGCGAACAGATACTGGAATCCATAAGATTGCCGGGCAGCCAATGGCCCGCGTTGGCTGTCCGGAACCAGCGGGTCAGATTCGGGTCAGGAGGTCAGAAAAAGACGCGAAAAATCGACCAAAGTCTTTGAAATACCTAGGATTGTCGGACAATCCAGCAGATGAAAAACTCTTCATAAACCGCTCGCTCGAACGTTGGTAGCTTCCTCGTCGCTGCCCCATAATTCGAGTCCTAATAATGAATAACAAAACTCTTAAAGGCGCCTTGGCGCTCGCCGTTTCACTTGCCTCCACCCCGCTGTTCGCCGGTGGTTTCGCGCTCAACGAACAAAGCATCAGTTCAATGGGCACGGGCTATGCCGGTCGTTCCTCCTCTGCCGACGATGCCAGTACGGTGTTCGGCAACCCGGCCGGCATGTCCCGCCTCAAGCAGAATGAAGTGAGCATCGGGGCGACCTACCTCGATGCCAAGACGAACATCAAGGATGCCAGCTCGAGCCAAGGCGGTGCCGACAACCCGGGTACCAACAAAGGCGACATGGTCCCTGGGATTGCCGTGCCGATGGGCTACCTGGTCACGCCGATCGATGAACACTGGGCATTCGGTCTCGGGATCTACGCGCCGTTTGGCCTGGTGACCGATTACGAACATAGCTTCCAGGGCAACGCCTTCGGCAACAAGAGCAAGGTCCAGGTCATCACCGTACAGCCGACGGTCAGCTACGCATTCAATGACAAGGTCTCGGTGGGTTTCGGGCCGACCTTCAACAAAATCAACGGCGAACTCGACTCCAAAGTGCCAGCGTTTGGCCTGGGCACCGAGGCGGTCAAGATCAAGGGTGACGACACTGCGACAGGTTTCAACGCCGGTATCCTGGTGCAGGCGCTGGACTCTACCCGCGTCGGCGTGACCTACCACTCACAAGTCGTCTACCACCTGAGTGGCCATACCAATGCCTCGGGCGTGCTCTCTGATCTGTTGGACGGCGGTTCGCAACGTTATGACGCCAAGCTGAACGTCACCACACCGTCGTCCGTGGATTTCTCGGTCACTCACCAACTCACGGATGACTGGACCCTGTATGTGGGGAGCACCTACACCCGGTGGAGCCAGTTGAAGAAAATCACCGTCAACAATACCGGTGTATCGGACATCACCAGTGAGCTCGCCGGCCTGGACTCCATCACCGAACAGCAGCATTGGCACGACACCTGGTCCCATGCGATCGGCGCGGCGTATCGCGTCAACAAGCAACTGGTATTGCGCACCGGGTTCTCGGTCGACCAGACCCCGACCAACAACACCGACCGCTCCGTGCGCATTCCTACAGGGGACCGCACGGTTTTCAGCCTGGGAGCCGGTTGGACGCCAGTCGACAACCTGACCTTCGATGTGGCGTATTCCTACTTGAAGGAAGAGCCGATCAAGGTTCGTCAGACCCAACCTGCACTGGGCCTGACCTACGACGCCAAGTATGAAAACAGCGCCAATGGGTTCGGCGGTTCAGTGACTTACCGCTTTTAATCCGCGCCAGACAGCAAAGAGCCAGATTAACGTAGTGGCTCTTTGCTACTAATTTCCCCGCTGTCCCTGTCAATCCTCCTGCGTCTTTGCTTAAATCAGAGGGTAAACATTCGCAGACAGGGATCGTCATGAGTACGCTGTTACCTATCAGTTCCGCCAATTCGCTGCCGATTCGGCCAGTGGAACCGTCACCCGTCACGCCGCCGCAGAGCAGCGTTGTCAGCACACGGCCTTCGTCGGTGGTCAGCTTGGGCAACGTCGTGTCCGACACCCTTGCCGATACCTATTCCCGCCGCGGCCAATTGCCGGGCCAGGACATTGTGCGTGCCTGGGAAAGTGACAGCCAGGACACACTCAGCCGCGCGATCAATACCAACTTCAATTCGCCGTCCACTGCCAACCGCTTCAATGGCCTGGGCGCCAGCCTGGTTGAGCAGTTCGCCAAGAATGGCGCGGGCATTTCTCAGTCCGTGCTCTACGCGAGCGCCGATCGAGCGGACAGCGCCGGCGAGATCAAGACGGATCAAACTTTGCTGCACAGCAAAGCCGACAACCTGGTCAGCCTCAGCATCAAGACGGCCAGCGGCAAGACCGTGACCTTCAGCCTGTCCAGCCAGAAAGATGGCCTGGGTGTGCAGGCCAACGTCGAAGGCGGTGCTCTGAGCGCCGACGAACTCAAGGCGGTCGGCCAGCTGGGCAGTGCCTTCCAGGCTGCGGTGGATGGGCTCACCGCTGTTCCGCCGAAACTCGACCTGGGCAACCTGACCCAATTTGACAGCAAAGTATTGGCGTCGGTGGACCTCAACACCACGCTCAAGACGCTGAACGGGCCTGACCTGAAACTGGCCTTTCACGCCGACAGCCAGACCCGTACCACGCGCATGAGCAGCCTGAGCGGCGAGCTCAACCTGAGCGTCGACCTGAAAAACGCCTCGATCCTTGGCAATGCGCAGCAACAGGCCAAGGCGCTGAAAAGCTACCTGGCCCAGTTTGACCGTGCCCAGGAACGTGGCAGCGCCAAGGCCGAGCTGATGACCCAGTTCAAAGATGCCTTCAGCGCCCTGAACAGCAACTATCCACAGGGCGCGAGCCTCCCCGAGGCGCTGACCCGCAACCCGACGGACCAGGGCCTGTTGACGGGCCTGGCGGACTTCAAGGCGTCGATCAAGCAGGCGGTCGATTCGTCCAACCCGATGCGCCCCTCTGAAGTCGACAGCTTCGCCTATGACGTGTCGCAGAAGACCCGCGTCGGCGGTAAAAGCGCGCTGGACCGCAGCGTGAGCCAAGACCAGCAATCGAGTCTTTCCGCCAGCTTCCACAAGGGCCTCAAGGGCGGGAAGGCGCCTGAGCTGAGCGGCGATCCAAACTCGCAGAATTATCTCTATATACAGGTGGAGGATAAGGCCAGCAGCTCTGCCAACATCGGCTACAAGGATGGCCTGCTGACCAACGCCTCGGTCTCGCAAACGGCCAGCCAGAACACCCACACGCAGCAATACGTGATGGGCAAGCTCGTGGATGAGACCAACGTGCCGAAGGACGCCACTGTCCAGCGTGACTACCTGGTGCTGCTGGAGTACGCGGCCAAGGAAAGCAAAAAGTCCAAGGACGCGCTGGAAGAGTCCACGTTAAAGGACGCCCTGGCCAACATGCAGGCCTCGGTTCTGCTGCAGAACGATCCTTCCGCCCTCGTTCGCTGATCCTTGTGCACGAGCCGGTTTGCCGGCTCGTGTGCTGGAGGTGAATCGCGTCGTCATTCCCGCCCCAGATTAGGCTTTTGAATCCATTCGATATTCTGTAGCCTTGCGCAGCTTCACCCGTGCTTGATGAACACAATCACTTCGTCCGGCGGCGCCCGTAGGGCTCCAGAGCCGGTGGTACACTCGACTTTCGCGCAACTGCGCCTGCAGGTCTTGCGAACATGACGCAAATTTCCGAACGCCTACTGGTTCAAGCCCACCTCGACGCCAAGCAGCCCAAGGCCCTCAGCGCCGATGAAGAGGCGAGCCTGCGTGCCGCCATCGCCGCCGAGCTCAAGGCTCAGGACGCGGTGCTGGTTGCCCACTTCTACTGCGACCCGGTGATTCAGGCCCTGGCCGAAGAAACCGGTGGCTGTGTCTCCGACTCCCTGGAAATGGCGCGCTTCGGCGCCGCTCACCCGGCCAAGACCGTATTGGTCGCCGGCGTGCGTTTCATGGGCGAGACCGCAAAAATCCTCACGCCGGAAAAACGCATCCTGATGCCGACCCTGGAAGCCACGTGCTCCCTGGACCTCGGTTGCCCGGTGGATGAGTTTTCGGCGTTCTGCGACCAGCACCCCGAGCGGACCGTGGTGGTGTATGCCAACACCTCGGCGGCGGTCAAGGCGCGTGCCGATTGGGTGGTGACGTCCAGCTGCGCACTGGAAATCGTCGAAAGCCTGATGGACAACGGCGAAACCATTATCTGGGGCCCGGACAAACACCTGGGCACCTATATCCAGCGCCAGACCGGTGCCGACATGTTGCTCTGGGACGGTGCCTGCATCGTCCACGAAGAGTTCAAGTCCAAGCAACTGGAAGACATGAAGGCGCTGTACCCGGACGCAGCGATCCTGGTGCACCCGGAGTCGCCGACGTCAGTGATCGAATTGGCCGATGCAGTGGGGTCCACCAGCCAGTTGATCGCGGCGGCCCAGCGTTTGCCGAACAAGACATTTATCGTGGCGACCGATCGCGGCATCTTCTACAAGATGCAGCAGCTGTGCCCGGACAAAGTCTTTGTCGAAGCGCCTACTGCCGGTAACGGCGCGGCGTGCCGCAGCTGCGCGCACTGCCCATGGATGGCGATGAACACGCTGGAGCGCACCCTGCAATGCCTGCGTGAGGGCAGTAACGAGATCTTCGTCGAGCCTTCGGTGATCCCCCACGCCGTGCGCCCGCTCAAGCGCATGCTGGACTTCACCCAGGCCGCGCGCCTCAAACTCGCTGGCAACGCCTGATCTTGAGCTGACACGGTTAAAAATGTGGGAGCTGGCTTGCCTGCGATAGCATCACCTCGGTCTACTGGATAAACCGAGGCGCTTTCATCGCAGGCAAGCCAGCTCCCACATTTGATTTTCGTCGTTGCGGATTACTTCTTTTTCTTCGGAATCTGCACCAGTTGGGTGTCGGAATAGATGTCATGCCAACTGCGCTTGCGCTTGTCGAACAGTGACCAGATAAACCCCAGCCCCACGCACAACCATGACGCAATCGACACCACAAAGCGCAGCAGCGCCTGCCACAGGCTGATGCGTGAGCCGTCGGCGTTCTGCACGCGCACGCCCCACACCTGCATGCCCAGCGTCTGCCCCGAATGGGTCCAGAACTTGGCAAAAAAACCGAACAGCACAAAAAATAGAATCGTCGACAGCAACGGATCCCCATCCAGCGCGCCGGACTCGGTGAGAGTGCGCATCTTGGCTTCGCCGATAAACGCCATCCACACCAGCTTGTAGATGAACGCCGTGACGATCAGTAGCGCCGTGCACAACAGGAAGTCATAGAACATCGCTGCCAGACGACGGCCCAGGCCAACGGCGGGGAATTCGCCTTGGGGGCTCAGCAAGGGTTTAGACATGGCAGGCTCTCTTGGGGAAAAAGCCATTTTACGAGCAAACGCACATAAAAAAGCCCCTGATGTCACCATCAGGGGCTTTTTGTCGCAGCAGGGATCAGGCTTCTGCTTGTACTTCGTCAGCCTGCATGCCTTTCTGGCCTTGCACGGCAACGAACGTCACTTTCTGGCCTTCTTTCAGGCTCTTGAAGCCGTTGCCCTGAATAGCGCGGAAATGCACGAACAGATCCGGACCGCTTTCTGGAGTGATAAAACCAAACCCTTTCTCGTCGTTAAACCACTTGACGGTACCGCTCTGACGTTCAGCCATTTTCTTATTTCCTTGACGCTAAAAATTAATGACAGCCCCTTTCACATGAAAGAGTACTGGGCTGGGTTGCAGGAAAGTAAGAGACGTCGAACGGGTTGTAGCAAACTTTGGCTACTGCCCAGGTCCAGGTTCCAAGCGACCCATGCAAACACAGTGAACAAACTCTACGCCAACTACTGGAGAAAAAACAAGCCCTGGGCAAGCCCTTGGTTTTGCTTGGCTGTATGACACTTCGGTCAACATTTGGGATCTGACTTATTCGATAGAGTTGTTCACTTGTTATAGCCCGGTGCTGATAACAATGACTATCGTCAATGCACTGTTTTATGGCGGTTGCGTTACAGTTTAGTGCACGTTAACGCAACCGCGTTACTTATAGGAACAGTCAATCAGCGACGATAGTAACGCTGTGGCACAAATGGCATTTTGCTTACACGAAGTGGCACTTTTTTCCCACGCACCAGCGCGAATACTTGGGTGTCGAGTGCGACGAATGCACTGTCCAGATAACCCATGGCCAGCGGGCCGCCCAGTGTCGGGCCAAAGCCACCGCTGCACACGCTGCCAACCACGGTGCCGTGTTCGTCGACGATCTCGGCGCCTTCACGCACCGGTGTGCGCTCTTGTGGCAGCAGGCCAACGCGTTTGCGCTTCACTCCGGCCTGTTGCTGGCTGAAGATGCGGTCGGCGCCGGGGAAACCACCGGCACGCGGGCCGTCGGCACGACGGGCCTTGGAGATCGCCCACAGCAGGCTGGCTTCGATCGGCGTGGTCTCGGTGTTCATGTCGTGGCCGTAGAGGCACAGGCCGGCTTCCAGGCGCAGTGAGTCACGGGCGCCCAGGCCGATTGGCTGCACTTCGGTCTCGGCCAGCAGGCTGCGGGCCAGGCTTTCGGCGCTGGCGGCGGGCACGGAAATCTCGAAGCCGTCTTCACCGGTGTAGCCGGAGCGGCTGACGTAGCAGTCCACGCCCAACAAACGCAAGGAGGCGAACTGCATGAAGGTCATCCCGGTGACTTCCGGTGCCAGGCGCGCGAGCACCTTGACCGCCGCCGGGCCTTGCAGGGCGAGCAGGGCGCGCGCCTCGAACAGTGGCTCGATGCTGCACTGGTGGCCGATGTGCTGGCGCAGGTGGGCCAGGTCCTGGTCCTTGCAGGCAGCGTTGACCACCAGGAACAGCTCGTCGTTACCCAGGTTGGCCACCATCAGGTCGTCGAGGATGCCGCCCTGCGCGTTGGTGAACATCGCGTAGCGCTGCATGCCCACCGGCAGGTCGATGATGTCGACTGGCACCAGGGTCTCCAGGGCCTTGGCGGCATTGGCGCCAGTGAGGCGAATCTGGCCCATGTGCGACACGTCGAACAGCCCGGCCTGGTCACGGGTGTGCAGGTGTTCCTTCATCACGCCGAGCGGGTATTGCACTGGCATGTCGTAGCCGGCGAACGGCACCATGCGGGCGCCCAGTTCGAGGTGCAGGGCATGCAACGGGGTTTTCAACAGGGTTTCGGTGGACATATTCAGCTCCTGAAAAACGTGCTGGCGCGCTTGTCGGCGTCAGCACTCGATAATGTTGACCGCCAAACCGCCACGGGCGGTTTCCTTGTATTTGCTTTTCATGTCGGCGCCGGTCTGGCGCATGGTGCGGATGACTTTGTCGAGGGAGACGAAGTGTTGCCCGTCACCGCGCAAGGCCATGCGCACCGCATTGATGGCCTTGACCGAGCCCATGGCGTTGCGCTCGATGCAGGGCACCTGCACCAGCCCGCCGATAGGGTCACAGGTCAGGCCGAGGTTGTGTTCCATGCCGATCTCGGCGGCGTTTTCGACTTGCGAGACGCTGCCGCCCAGCACTTCGCACAGCGCGCCGGCGGCCATCGAGCAGGCCACGCCGACTTCACCCTGGCAGCCGACTTCTGCGCCGGAGATCGAGGCGTTTTCCTTGTACAAAATGCCGATGGCGGCGGCGGTGAGCAGAAAGCGCACCACACCATCCTCGTTCGCGCCGGGGATAAAGCGCATGTAGTAATGCAGCACCGCCGGCACGATCCCGGCCGCACCGTTGGTGGGCGCGGTGACCACACGCCCGCCGTTGGCGTTTTCTTCGTTGACTGCCAGGGCGTACAGGTTGACCCAGTCCAGCACCGACAACGGGTCGCGCAGCGCCGATTCAGGGTGCTTGCACAGTTGCCGATGCAGGGCCGCAGCGCGGCGCTTGACCTTCAAGCCGCCGGGCAGAATCCCCTCATTGCGACAACCGGCGGCCACGCAGTCCTGCATCACTTGCCAGATATTCAGCAAGCCGGCGCGGGTTTCCGCTTCCGGGCGCCAGGCGCTTTCATTGGTCAGCATCACCTGGCTGATGGACAGCCCGTAGGTGGTGCAATGGCCGAGCAAATCCTTGGCGTGCTTGAACGGGAAGGTCAGGGGCGTGGCGTCTTCGACGATCCGGTCGGCGCCGGCGGCGTCTTCATCCACGACAAAACCGCCGCCGACCGAATAGTACTCGCGGCTGCGAATCTGGATACCGGCCGCATCAAAGGCACGAAAGATCATGCCGTTGGGGTGGTAGGCCAGGGGTTTGCGAATCATCGCCAGGTGTTCTTTCTCGTTGAACGTGATGCTGTGTTCACCGAGCAGGTTCAAGCGACCGTCGCTGCGCATCTGCGCCAGGCGCGCGGCCACGGTTTCGGTATTCACGGTGTCCGGGTGTTCGCCTTCCAGGCCCAGCAACACGGCCTTGTCGCTGCCGTGGCCTTTGCCGGTGGCGCCGAGGGAGCCATAGAGTTCCACCTTGATGCCGGTGGTGGCGCCCAGCAGGTCGTCACGGCGCAACCCTTCGACGAAACGGGCGGCGGCGCGCATCGGGCCGACGGTGTGGGAACTGGAGGGGCCGATGCCAATCTTGAACAGGTCGAACACGCTAAGGGACATGGTTGTTCTCCGGTTTCTTATTATTGATCGGATGTACGCGGTCCAAATGTGGGAGCGGGGGGGGGGGGGGGGGGGGGG
>NZ_JANLOH010000028.1:0-28968 GCF_025466155.1 Pseudomonas sp. 13B_2.1_Bac1
CCCGCTCCCACATTAGGTTACGCGTAGCTCTCGATCGACGGGCAAGCGCAGACCAGGTTGCGATCGCCAAACACGTTGTCGACGCGGCCAACCGGCGGCCAGTACTTGCCTTCGATCAGCGACGCAACCGGGTACACCGCTTGTTCACGGCTGTAGGGGTGGCTCCATTCGCCGACCAGTTCCGCTGCGGTGTGCGGGGCGTTTTTCAGCGGGTTGTCGTCCTTGTCCAGGGTGCCGTTTTCCACCGCGCGGATTTCTTCGCGGATGGCGATCATCGCGTTGCAGAAGCGATCCAGTTCTTCCTTGGATTCGCTCTCGGTCGGCTCGATCATCAGCGTGCCGGCCACCGGGAACGACATGGTCGGCGCGTGGAAGCCGAAGTCGATCAGGCGCTTGGCCACGTCATCCACGCTGATGCCGCTGCTGTCCTTCAGTGGGCGCAGGTCGAGGATGCACTCGTGGGCCACCAGGCCATTGCTGCCGGTGTAGAGCACTGGGTAGTGCTCTTCGAGGCGACGGGAAATGTAGTTGGCATTCAGGATCGCCAGCTGCGAAGCGCGCTTGAGGCCCGCGCCGCCCATCATGCTGATGTACATCCAGGTGATCGGCAAAATGCTCGCGCTGCCGAACGGCGCCGCGCACACCGCGCCTTCCTTGCGTTCCATGGCCGCATGGCCAGGCAGGAATGGCGTGAGGTGCGACTTGACGCCAATCGGGCCGACGCCCGGGCCGCCACCGCCGTGTGGAATGCAGAAGGTCTTGTGCAGGTTCAGATGGGACACGTCGCCACCGAACTTGCCCGGTGCGCACAGGCCGACCATCGCGTTCATGTTGGCGCCGTCGATGTACACCTGGCCGCCGTTGTCGTGAATGATCGCGCAGATTTCGCGGATGCCTTCTTCGAACACGCCGTGGGTCGACGGGTAGGTGATCATCAGCGCGGCGAGGTGCTCGCGGTGCTCGATGGCCTTGGCGCGCAGGTCTTCGATGTCGACGTTGCCACGTGCATCGCACGCGGTGACCACGACGCGCATACCGGCCATGTTGGCGGTAGCCGGGTTGGTGCCGTGGGCCGACGACGGGATCAGGCAGATGTCGCGACGTGCTTCGCCACGGCTCTGGTGATACGCACGAATCGCCAGCAGACCGGCGTATTCGCCCTGGGAACCGGCGTTCGGTTGCAGCGAGATCGCGTCATAACCGGTGGCCGCGCAGAGCATGGCTTCCAGCTCCGACGTCAGCTGCAGGTAGCCGGCGCTTTGCGAGGCTGGTGCGAAGGGGTGCAGGGCGCCGAACTCGGCCCAGGTCACCGGGATCATTTCGCTGGCGGCGTTGAGCTTCATGGTGCACGAGCCCAGCGGGATCATGGTGCGGTCCAGGGCCAGGTCCTTGTCGGCTAGCTTGCGCAGGTAGCGCATCAGCTCGGTTTCCGAGTGATAACGGTTGAACACCGGGTGGCTGAGGATCGGCGACTGGCGCAGTTGCGCGGCAGGCAGGCGGCTTTCCACCTTGGCGGCGAAGTCCGGCAGGGCCTTGCCATCGGCGAAGATCGACCACAGGGTCTCGATATCGGCCTGGGTGGTGGTTTCGTCGACCGACAGGCCGACGCGCTCGGCATCCACCACACGCAGGTTGATGCGCTGGGCGCGCGCCTTGTCGTGCAGGGCCGCGGTTTGGGCGCCGGTGTTGAGGGTCAGGGTGTCGAAGAAGTGTTCCTGCTCGACCTTCAGGCCCAGGGCGGTCAGGCCGCTGGCCAGGATCGCGGTGAGCTGGTGCACGCGTTGGGCAATCTGCGTCAGGCCTTTGGGACCGTGGTACACGGCATACATGCTGGCGATGTTGGCCAGCAGCACCTGGGCAGTACAGATGTTGCTCGTGGCCTTCTCGCGGCGAATATGTTGCTCGCGGGTCTGCATGGCCAGGCGCAGCGCCGGCTTGCCGAAACGGTCGACGGAGACACCGACCAGCCGGCCCGGCATGTCGCGCTTGAACGCATCCTTGGTGGAGAAGTACGCCGCGTGCGGGCCGCCGAAGCCCAGCGGCACGCCGAAGCGTTGTGCGCTGCCGATGGCCACGTCGGCACCGAACTCACCCGGCGGGGTCAGCAGGGTCAGGGCCAGCAGGTCGGCGGCCACCGCCACCAGGGCGTTGGCGGCGTGGAAGCGTTCGGTCAGCTCGCGGTAGTCGAACACATCACCGTTGCTGGCCGGGTATTGCAGCAGGGCACCAAAAAATGCGCTGACGTCGCTCAGTTCGCGCTCATCGCCGACCACCACGTCGATGCCCAGGGGCTCGGCACGGGTGCGCAGTACGTCGAGGGTCTGCGGGTGGCTGTGGATCGAGGCGAAGAAGGCATTGCTGCCCTTGTTCTTGCTCAGGCGCTTGCAGAAGGTCATGGCTTCGGCGGCGGCGGTGGCTTCGTCGAGCAACGATGCGTTGGCGATCGGCAGGCCGGTGAGGTCGCTGATCAGGGTCTGGAAGTTCAGCAACGCTTCCAGGCGGCCCTGGGAAATCTCCGGCTGGTACGGGGTGTAGGCGGTGTACCAGGCCGGGTTTTCCAGCAGGTTGCGCAGGATCGGCGACGGCGTGTGGCAGTTGTAGTAGCCCTGGCCGATGTAGGTCTTGAACAGTTGGTTCTGGCCGGCGATGGTCTTGATCTTGGCCAGGGCCTCGGCTTCGCTGAGGCCGTCTTCCAGGCCGAGCACGCTGGTGCCCTTGATGCTTTCCGGGATCACGCTGGCGCTCAGGGCTTCCAGGGAGTCAAAGCCCAGGCTCGCCAGCATGAGCTGCTCGTCTTCCTGGCGCGGGCCGATGTGGCGGGCGATGAATTCGTTGGCGGTGCTCAAATTAACAGTCATGGCGCGCTCCTCAGGCTTGGGCGTTGGCTTTGATCAGACGGTCGTACGCGTCCTGATCCAACAGTTTAGCGACCGCCTCGGCATCGGCCGGTTTAAAGCGGAAGAACCAGCCTTCGCCCATCGGGTCTTCGTTGACCAATTCCGGGCTGGCGTCGAGTTTGTCGTTCACTTCGAGGACTTCACCGTCCAACGGCATGTACACGCCGCTGGCGGCCTTGACCGACTCAACGGTGGACGCTTCGGCGCCCTTGTCGTAGGACTGCAGCTCCGGCAGTTGCACGAAAACCACATCACCCAGCGCATTCTGCGCGAAAGCGGTGATACCCACGGTGACGCTGCCATCGGCTTCGGCGCGCAGCCATTCGTGATCTTCAGTGAAACGCAACTCGCTCATGGAAACTCCTCGGGGCCAGATTCGTCTGGTGGACGGGATTGGAATAATGAGGAGTTGCTTAGCAATATCGCGGCCAACGTCGTTAAGTCGTTATAAATCAATAAGTTAATAAAGTTGGCGATGACGATATAAACATCGGCTGTAGCGATTTCGCTACAGTGCGACGCCAGAAAAAAAGCCTATGTGGATCAAAGCCTTGCATGGCGCGCAAAAAACAGGGTTGTAGCGATATCGTTACGCTGTAGCGCTTTCAGTACGCATCGAGGTCGCTTTATCTACCACATGGGTGACGACGTGGGGTTTTACGGTTGCACTGACTTTGCTATCAGGATGCGTCGTATGAGTGCCTCACCCGCAATTCCCGCGGAAATTTCCCAAGCGCGGATGTCCCGTGACTATCTGTCCCGATTGTTTGCCCGGCGCCTGAGCCTGACCCAGGCAGCGCAGGCGATGATCCAGGAGTGGATCGGCGACTGGTTTGCCGGCTCGCGTCTCCTGGCCAATAACAGCTGGATCGGTGTGATCCAGCCGACGCCGGCTGGCAGCCACTATGGCTCGCTCATTACCTTGAGCGATGCGTTGATCAAACGGTGCATGAGTGGCAAGGCGGTGAATTACACCCCAGGCCATCATCAACTGTTGATCCAGACGGGGCCGCAGGCTTTTGAGCCTGTGACGGAAGCCATCGGCGTGAATGATGTCGAATTAATGCTCAACACCCTGGCGCCTGAACTGGTCGCAGGCTTTGTCGAGCGGTTGGTGGGCTATTGGAATGCGCCAGTGCAGGACGGTTCGGCCTACAGCCGTTGGAATGCGGTCGGCAGCCAGTTACGCGCGTGCCTGCTCACGGCGCGACAAAACCCGCCATTGACGCCGCGCCAGGCGCGGCTGTTGCTGGGCCTGGGCGATGAACACCAGCAGTTGTGGGGCGCGCGATCGGACCGCGAGGCATTAGGCGGACCTGATGTGCTGCGGATCTACCAAGTGTATGCCGCCCAGCAAGAGCGCAATGGTGAGTGGCTGCCGCTGCTGATCTTGCAGCGACAGGTCGATGGACAACAGGTGACCCTGGCCTATATCCCCGCGATGACCCTGTTGCAGCTCGATACCTTGGACACATTGGGTGACCTGCTGCCGCGCTACATGAGCCACTACCTGCCGGCAGTCCCTGTGAAATGGGTGCTTCGTGAGCCAGCGGGTGATGCCTTCGATGCCTTGGCCCAGAGCTTGCTGGAGCGCCAACTGCGCGCTCTTTACCGAGTGGACTGGTCGACGCTGCCCGAGGTGCGCAGCTATGAAAACCTGTTTATCACGCTGACCTCGCCGCTGGCCTGGTTCGACCCCGATCACCTGCCGCAACCCCATGAAGAACAACTGCCTGTCTGGCTGCAATCGGCCCACAGCGGCGATCGCCAAGCCTACGGGGAGTGGCTTCGGCAACTCGCGCAGTTGCAACACAGTACCGGCGCTGCGTCGTTCCTCGATGGGCTGGAGCCCATCGATGTCTATGCGCGGGGGGCGCTGCAACGGCAAATGCGTAGAGATCATCCCAGAGGTGCGCTCATCAACCCGGACGACTGCCTGCTGACTTTTGAGCGCACCCAAGGCGCTACCGTCGGTTGGACGCAGAAAACCGCCCTGACCCTGACCCAATGCTCGCTGGAAAACCCCTTCGCCACGGCCTATGCCAGTGTGCAGATCAGCAACCGGGCCGACCCGGGCAGGTTGCCCCGCTGGATCACGCCGGCCTACTTGAAGCAATTGATCGAGGGGGTGGATATCGGCAAGCGATATCCACGCTTGCTTGAGCATGCATTGATATCGGACCCGACGGAGTCTGCACGCAGGCGTCGCTTGTTTGTCGATCAGATGGCGCTTCAACTGCCGATGCGCGCTTTCGAGTACAGCCTTCGTCAGCGCAACGGTTTTACCCGGTCTGGCGCGTTGGTCGTGCAAGCGCTGCTGCGCAGCGATCCGCTTCAGCGTGTGGTCGAGGGCGAGGTGATTGTCGCTCGGCCCCTGGCGTTCCTGGCGCATGCGGGGGGGCAGGTGCACAGGGCGGACAACCTGTTTGTCATCGGCCCGCGCGATAACAGCACGTTGCCGCATATTCTCTATTGGCCCGATCAACCCGAGACACTGTTACGGCAATTCTCCAGCCGCCAGGCGTTGCTCGATGAGATCGCCCGAGCCGGCAGCGATCTGCAAAGCCTGGTACTGCAGCGCCTGCCGGACAAAAGCCGAGCACTGTTTGGCAATGGCGGCTTTATCCATCCCCATGTCCAGCGTTTCCTGCAGGGCGATGAATACGACAGTCTGCCGGCGTCGAGCCCGGCGCTGCTCAGTGACGAGCCGGTGCGCGGCGAATTTCTTGAGACGGTGTTCGATGAAAACGCTAAAAGCCTGTGGCAGCGTGCGGTGGCTCAGTCGACGTCCAATGAGACGCTGCGCTGGACCTTGTTCAAGAATGATCTGTGGCAACTGTTCAATGCGCTGTTGCCCATGGTCAGGGGGGCGGTGGCGGTGGCCGGCTGGCTGTTTCAAACTTTCAGGACTTTCCAGGCAGTCCTGGCTCTGCCGGCTCAGGCCAGCCGGGAAGAGTCGGCCGAAGCAATTGCCGAACTGCTCAGCACCTTGGTCGGTTTGCTCATGAGTCCTGTGGTCAGTCTGGATGAGCGTCTGGGGCTGGGTTTTGGCACGGCGCGCGCCCGTGACGTGGGCCGGGTCGGTCACGTGCGTCAATCAGTGTCCGAATTTGCCTTCGCCGATGTCACGGCCTGGGATTATTCCTGGGCCAACTCAAGGTTCAGGCTTGATACACAGCAGCGATCGCATCTTGAGACTTACCAATGGTCACCCGGGCTGGGGGAGCGTTGGCCCGACTCACCGACAATTGTTGCGGCTGACAGCCCGGTGCGCGGTCGGGTCCAGGTATTGCGTGGCAGCGGCGGTGCCCGCCAGGCGCTCTACACGCTGATAGACAGCAAGGTGTATGGCGTGCGGGACGTGGGCGGGACTTGGCAGATCGTCGACCTCAGGAATCCCCAGCGCCCTGGCCCGTGGCTCGCAAAGAATTCGCGCGGTGTCTGGCACGTCGACTTGGGCATGAGGTTGCTTGCAGGGCAGCCAAGACGCACGGCAGCCCAGCGTCGTGCACAGATCGAGCAGAAAAAAATCGTGCTCGAGCGCGACTACGAGGAAGTGCGCACCGCGCTCTTAAGCGCTGAACGTGTGGTGAATGCTGCCGAAGAGCTGTGCGAGAAAGCCCATTTAACCGCTGAAACGGTGTTTACCGATCAGCATCGGCAGAGTGCGCGAGCCCGTTATTTGAAGGAGCTGGAGAGAAAAGCCGACTTGCTGCAGAAAAAACTCAACGTGCTGGTTCAAAGAAACGCTAATAAGCCGCTGGACGGTTTTGAAAGAGAGCAGAGCCTGCAGTTGGAGGACATCGTTCTGAACCAGCGCCGACAAATGTTCGTGCTGACGTTCAGTCGCCGCGAGGAGCAATTCTCAGAAGAACGCCTCGTTCAGTTGATGGAGCAGATCAAGTTGGAGGACGAGGCTGGAGCCCAGGCAGTACTCAGTACGTTAACTGAGGAAAATCGCAGGATCAGCGAGTTCCAGGACAAGATGGTCAGCTTGAGTTTTTGGGAACGCGTCAGTTATAGGCAATTAATCAGTATTCCTGCGTACAAGTCCTATATCGGTGAAATATCGCCCTCACCCCATGGCCAGCCATTGGACTGGAGGACTGTGCAGCTGCTGACGCTCAAGGAGCAGATATGGCGCCATCAGCCGCAGTCTGAAGAGTACGACGACTTCAGTCGGTTCGACGCGGCAGTGGATGAGGCGATCCAGTCGGCCCAATCGCAGAAAACCCTAAATGAGCTCGATTTGTTGAGCGTCCAGCAACGCATCGATGGGACCCAGGCGGTTTTGCACGAGTACGCCAAGACATTGTCGATCCTCGATGGATACCGTGAAACCGCATCACACTTGATTGACAGCGAACTTGGTGGGCAATTGGATGCCGCGATCTCGAGCCTGGTGCAAGAGTCGAACATAGCCCTGGCCAATCTGCTGCGAGAGCAAGAGCGCAATAGCCAACCTGCCACCCTGCGTTCGCCTGATGCTGGCCAGCGTCTGGTACGCGACTCGAAGAAGCGCTATCAGCTGGGGCGGGTTCGCGCACACACGCCGCAGGCGACCGAAGACATTGTGGATGTCATCAACCCTATCGACCAGAAAGTGGTGGTCAGCTTGCATCAGAATGCAGGCTCCGATGAGTTTTTAGCGATTGCCGAGGCGAGGGCCACGCCGCCGCGCCCAACGCGTTCGTTGGAGAACCTCAGGCTCGATGCCCGCCGGCTGTTGGATAGAGCGCCGCAGGTGCTGCAACAGGTGCGGGACGAGGCACTCACGTCCAGGCTGCCGGCCAGTATAGAGGCGCGATTGACACGCCAGTCCGAGGCCCTCAAGACGGTTGCAGAGAAAATTCGCAAAGCGCTGGTGCAAACGGAGGATTCAACCTCACAGGCGTTGCTCCAAGCGTTGGAGCAGGCCTCCAGCCGCTATCTGGAACAGGGGCGATTGCTGCGTATCGACATGCTCAAGCGCTTGCCACCTGATGAGGACGGGATTGCCTGGCTCAAAGCCCAGGATGAAGTGCGGATAGTGCGCATCGAGGGGCGCATAGCGCTCAAGCGAGTCGCGGATTTTTTGCAGGAGTATGTGATTGAAGACCGGCAGGGCAGGGTTCTGGCGTATGCGCACTTTCACTACACGACGCCCACGGATCCAGACTTGCCCTACAACGCCGGTCATCTGAAAAGGCCGGAGCAACGCTTCATGAGTTTTCGCAGCCTCGCCGACAAGGCCGACAATGATGTGCTTGCGATCTACTATTCGCGCATCAGCGCACCCATGGCCGAGCGTCTTTTTTTCAGCGCTGTTGACTCGGTCAAGCACCGTGGGCGGCGCGCATTCTGGTAAAGGGCGGACTCAGGATTTGCCGGGAATACCGTACTTGCGCAAGCGGTGGGCGATGGCCGTGTGCGAAGTCTGCAAGCGGCTCGCCAGTTGTCGCGTGGAGGGGTAGCTGACGTACAGTTTCTCCAGCAGGTTGCGTTCGAAATCCTCGACGGCCTGCTCGAGGCTGTCGACTTCACCATCGCTTTGGCGGGCGACCGAGGTGCCGGCGATGTCCAGGTCGCCGATATCCACCAGGCTGCTTTCGCAGATGGCTGCGGCGCGGAAGATCACGTTCTGCAACTGGCGCACATTGCCCGGCCAGCGGTTGCCCAGCAGCGCGGGATAAGTGCCGGGAGCCAGGCGGCACACCGGGCGCTGGATCTGCGCGCAGGCCTGCTGCATGAAGTAGCGCGCCAGCAGCAGGATGTCCTGGCCGCGTTCGCGCAGCGGCGGCACTTCGACGTTGAGCACGTTGAGGCGGTAGAACAGGTCTTCGCGGAAGGTACCTTCGCTGACCATCTTTTCCAGGTCGCGGTGGGTCGCGCTGAGAATGCGCACATTGACCCTCACTTCGCGGTCGCCGCCGACCCGACGGAAACTGCCGTCGTTGAGAAACCGCAGCAGCTTGGCCTGCAGGTACGGCGACATTTCGCCGATTTCATCCAGGAACACCGTGCCTTGGTTGGCCAGCTCCATCAGCCCTGGCTTGCCGCCGCGCTGCGCACCGGTGAACGCGCCGGGGGCGTAGCCGAACAGTTCACTCTCGGCGAGGTTCTCCGGCAGCGCCGCGCAGTTCAGCGCCAGAAACGGTGCACTGTGCCGCGCGCTGATGGCGTGGCAGGCCCGCGCCACCAGCTCCTTGCCGGTGCCGGTTTCGCCCTGGATCAGCAGCGGTGCATCCAGCGCCGCCACCCGTTGTGCGCGTGCCTTGAGCGTACGGATCACCGGCGACTCGCCCAGCAGCGCATCAAAACCCTCGGCGTGGTCATGGTGCAACGCCGACAGTTGTTCACCGATGCGGTTGGGCTGATAGAGGGTGAGCAGGGCGCCGGCGTCGGTGATCGGCGTGGCGTCGAGCAGCAAGGTCTGGCCGTTGACGCTGATCTCGCGCAGCGGCAGGCGGAAGCCGTGCTCCAGCAAGGTGTCGAGCAGCGACGGGTCATTGAACAGCTCGGCGATGCTTTCCCCGGCCGGTTCGCGACCGTACAGCGCGATCAACGCCGGGTTGGCCAGCAGGATCTTGCCCGCGCTGTCCAGCGCCAGTACCGGGTCGGTCATGGCCGCCAGCAGGGCGTCGAGTTGCAAGTGGCGGCGTTGGCCGGGAAGGATGTCCACCACGGTCACTGCCTGCACGCCATGCACGCTGAATAGCGCGTCACGCAGCTCTTCGAGCACCTCGGCGCTGAGGGTCGGCGCATCGATGTACACGTTGGGCGGGACCATCTCCACGGCATCCAGGTTGAGGTTGCGCCCACCGAGCAAGGCCAGGACTTCCTGGGTGATACCGACGCGGTCGATGAAGCTGACGTGGATACGCATGGGGCGAATGTTGGTTCTGGCGTACTGAGGGTGGCCAGTATGCCTGACAGGTGATGGAGATCAAAAATGTGGGAGCTGGCTTGCCTGCGATAGCGGTGGATCAGTCAATTAAGGTATTGACTGTCAGACCGCTATCGCAGGCAAGCCAGCTCCCACAGGGTTCGCCGGTGTTAATGAAATCGGGTTATTCCAGGTGTTCAGGTTTGATCGGGTCCCCGGGCTTCACATCCAGCTGATGCCGCACGTCCTCGAACATCAAGTCGTACTGCTTGTGCATCGAGCCGTTCAACACCGCGATCTTCGGCATCCCGTATTTCTGCGCGATGTTCATCGCATGCCGGGCAAAATCAAACGCTTGATCCTTGGGCAGGAAGAACTCTTCCTTGAGGTCCTTGCCCTGCACCGAACCGTGCAGCTTGAAAAGCATTCCCTTGCCTTCCTTTGGGTCCTGGCTGACCTCGTAGTCGATGCACAGGTTGTAGCTGTAGTCGTCCTTGTTGAGCGCGTGACGTTCGACATGCAAGTGACCGGGTTCAAAGGTGGCCATAGGCGTTTCTCCTCTACTTCACAGGTAGGTGATGCCAGGTGTTGCCGTGCTGATGCGCGTACCGGCGCTGCCCTGGACGATGGCTTCGATGTCCGAGAGTGAACCGATCACTGCGGTTTTGCCAGTCTGGCGGGCGAACTCGCAGGCGGCTTGCACCTTGGGCCCCATGGAGCCGGCGGCGAAGCCGAGCTTTTCCATGGCGTCAGGATGGGCCTGGCCGATGGCCTTCTGGGTGGGCTTGCCGAAGTCGATGAAGGCGGCGTTGACGTCGGTGGCGATAACCAGCAGATCGGCATCCAGCTGCGAGGCCAGCAGTGAGGAACACAGGTCTTTGTCGATCACCGCTTCAATGCCGCGCAGCTTGCCGTCTTCGCCATACATCGTCGGGATGCCGCCACCGCCGGCGCAGATCACGATAGCGCTTTTTTCCAGCAGCCACTTGATCGGGCGGATTTCAAAGATACGTTTGGGGCGCGGGCTGGCGACCACGCGGCGGTATTTATCGCCGTCCGGGGCGATGGCCCAGCCTTTTTCGGCGGCCAGTTTTTCCGCTTCGGCCTTGGCGTATACCGGGCCGATGGGCTTGGTGGGGTTCTGGAAGGCCGGGTCCTTGGCGTCCACTTCGACCTGGGTGAGCAGGGTGGCGAACGGCACTTCGAAGTCCAGCAGGTTGCCCAGTTCCTGTTCGATGATGTAGCCGATCATGCCTTCGGTCTCGGCGCCCAGCACGTCCAGCGGGTACGGCGAAACGCTGGTGTAGGCGGCCGCCTGCAACGACAGCAGGCCGACCTGCGGGCCGTTGCCGTGGGCGATCACCAGTTCGTTGCCGGGGTGGATCTTGGCGATCTGTTCGGTGGCGATGCGGATGTTGGCGCGTTGGTTGTCCGCCGTCATGGGTTCACCACGGCGGAGCAGGGCGTTGCCGCCCAGGGCTACGACGATGCGCATAAACAATGTCCTTCTAGAGTGCTATGTTGCGAACACAGGACCAAAGTGGGAGCGGGCTTGCTCGCGAAAGCGGTGGATCAGTTGATACATGTGCGGACTGACACACCGCATTCGCGAGCAAGCCCGCTCCCACAGTTTTGATCGCGTTTCAACAGTGGGAACGGTGTTGAGGGTTAGATATCCGCCAACGCCGACACCAGAATCGCCTTGATGGTGTGCATGCGGTTCTCCGCCTGCTCAAACGCGATGTTGGCCGGCGACTCGAACACTTCCTCGGTCACCTCCACGCCATTGGCCAGGTTCGGATAGCGCGCGGCGATGTCCTTGCCGACCTTGGTTTCGCTGTTGTGGAACGCCGGCAGGCAGTGCATGAACTTCACGCGCGGGTTGCCCGAGGCTTTCATCATCTTGGCATTGACCTGGTACGGCAGCAGTTGCTCGATGCGCTCGTCCCACGCTTCCACCGGCTCACCCATCGACACCCAGATATCGGTGTGGATGAAGTCGACGCCCTTGACCGCTTCTTTCGGGTCTTCGGTGATGGTGATGCGCGCGCCGCTTTCCTCGGCGAATGCCTGGCACTGCTTGATGAAATCAGCATGCGGCCACAGGGCTTTCGGCGCGCCGATGCGCACGTCCATGCCCAGCTTGGCACCGATCATCAGCAGCGAGTTGCCCATGTTGTAGCGCGCGTCGCCCAGGTAGGCGTAGCTGATGTCATGCAGCGGCTTGTCGCTGTGTTCGCGCATGGTCAGGGTGTCGGCGATCATTTGGGTCGGGTGGAATTCGGCGGTCAGGCCGTTGAACACCGGCACACCGGCGAACTTGGCCAGCTCTTCGACGATTTCCTGTTCGAAGCCACGGTACTCGATGGCATCGAACATCCGACCGAGCACGCGGGCGGTGTCCTTCATGCTTTCCTTGTGGCCGATCTGCGACGACACCGGGTCGATGTAGGTGACGTGCGCGCCCTGGTCATGGGCTGCGACTTCGAAGGCGCAACGGGTGCGCGTTGAGGTTTTCTCGAAGATCAGCGCGATGTTCTTGCCTTTCAGGTGCGGACGCTCGGTGCCGGTATATTTGGCGCGCTTGAGGTCGCGGGACAGGTCCAGCAGGTAATGCAGCTCGCGGGTCGTGTGGTGCATCAGCGAGAGCAGGCTGCGGTTGCGCATATTAAAAGCCATGATGGATCTCCTTGGGTTTCGGTTATCCCCCTGGCCACTGCCGGATAAGCAGCGGCCAAGGCCAAAAATTAATAGTCGATAGGGTCGCGGATGATCGGGCAGGTCATGCAGTGGCCGCCGCCACGGCCACGGCCGAGTTCACCGGCGCTGATGGTGATGACTTCCACACCGGCCTTGCGCAGCAGGGTGTTGGTGTAGGTGTTGCGGTCGTAGCCGATCACCACGCCCGGCTCCACGGCCACCACGTTGTTGCCGTCGTCCCATTGCTCGCGCTCGGCGGCGAAGCTGTTGCCACCGGTCTCGACCACGCGCAGCGCCTTGAGGTTGAGGGCCGCAGCGACGGTTTCGAGGAAGTTGGTTTTCTCGCGTTGGATATCGATACCGTGCGGCTTGCTTTCATCTGGACGCAGAGTGAACGGTACGATCTGGTTGACCACTTCAGGGAAGATGGTGACCAGGTCGCGGTCGCAGAAGCTGAACACCGTGTCCAGGTGCATCGCCGCACGGGATTTCGGCAGGCCGGCAACGATCACGCGCTCCACGGCTTTGTTTTTGAACAGGTTGCGCGCCAGTTGGCCGATGGCCTGGTGGGACGAGCGCTCGCCCATGCCGATCAACACGACGCCGTTGCCAATCGGCATGACGTCGCCGCCTTCCAGGGTGGAGGCGCCGTGTTCCTGGTCGGGGTCACCGTACCAAATCTGGAAGTCGGCGTTGGTGAACTCCGGGTGGAATTTGTAGATGGCGCTGGCCAGCAGGGTTTCCTGGCGTCGCGCCGGCCAGTACATCGGGTTCAGCGTCACGCCGCCGTAGATCCAGCAGGTGGTGTCACGGGTGAACTGGGTGTTGGGAAGCGGCGGCAGGATGAAGCTTGAGTGGCCGAGGAAGTCGCGGAACATTTCGATGGTCTTGCCGCCGAAGCTGCTCGGCAGGTCCTCGGCCGACACGCCACCGATCAGGAACTCACTGATTTTGCGCGGCTCCAGGCTGCGCAGCCACGAGCTGACTTCATCGACCAGGCCCAGGCCCACTGTATTGGCAGTGATCTTGCGCTCCAGGATCCAGTCCAGCGCTTCGGGGATGGCGACGATGTCGGTCAGCAGGTTGTGCATTTCCAGCACATCAATGTCGCGCTCGCGCATCTTGGTGACGAAGTCGAAATGGTCGCGCTTGGCCTGGGCGACCCACAGCACGTCATCGAACAGCAGTTCATCGCAGTTATTGGGGGTCAGCCGCTGGTGGGCCAAGCCTGGGGAGCACACCATGACTTTGCGCAGTTTGCCGGCTTCGGAATGTACGCCGTACTTCACTTTTTCCGTGGTCATTACAGATCCTCCAGTGAACAACAGTTACAGAGTCAGGAAGCCGTCGTAGAGGCCATAGGCAGCCACCAGGGCGCCAACGACTACCGCGGCGAAAATCAGCTTCTCGACATTGGTGAAAATCGGTTTGCCCAACTCATGCTTGGCCTTGGCGAACAGGATCACGCCGGGGGCATACAGCAGGGCGGACAGCAGCAGGTATTTGACGCCGCCGGCGTAGAGCAGCCAGACCGCGTAGATCAGCGCGACGGCACCGATGAACAGGTCTTTCTTGCGCTCGCGCAGGGCGTTTTCGTAGGTCTCGCCGCGCACCGCCAGCAACAGCGCGTAGGCGGCCGACCACAGGTATGGCACCAGGATCATCGAGGTGGCGAGGTAGATCAGCGACAGGTAAGTGCTGGCGGAAAACAGCGTGATCACCAGGAAGATCTGGACCATGGCGTTGGTCAGCCACAGGGCGTTGGCCGGCACATGGTTGGCGTTTTCCTTACGCAGGAACTCCGGCATCGTGTGGTCCTTGGCGGCGGCGAACATGATCTCCGCACACAACAGCACCCACGACAGCAGCGCGCCCAGCAGGGAAATGATCAAGCCGACGCTGATCAGCACGGCGCCCCAGTGGCCCACCACATGTTCCAGCACGGCGGCCATCGACGGGTTTTGCAGCTTGGCCAGTTCCGGTTGGGTCATGATTCCCAGGGACAGCACGTTCACCAGCATCAGGAACAGCAGCACGGTGATAAAGCCAATCACCGTGGCCTTGCCGACGTCGGAGCGTTTTTCCGCACGGGACGAGAAGATGCTCGCGCCCTCGATGCCGATGAACACCCACACGGTGACCAGCATCATGTTGCGCACCTGGTTCATCACACTGCCGAGGTCAGGGTTTTTCACGCCCCAGATGTCAGCGGTGAAAATCTCCAGCTTGAACGCGAACAGCGCGATCAGCACAAACAGCAGCAGCGGCACCACCTTGGCAACGGTGGTCACCAGGTTGATGAACGCAGCTTCCTTGATCCCGCGCAGCACCAGGAAATGCACGGCCCACAACAGCACCGAGGCACCGATCACGGCTGCCGGGGTGTTGCCTTCGCCGAAGATCGGGAAGAAGTAACCCAGGGTGCTGAACAGCAGCACGAAGTAGCCGACGTTGCCCAGCCAGGCACTGATCCAATAACCCCAGGCCGACGAGAAACCCATGTAGTCGCCGAACCCGGCCTTGGCATAGGCGTACACGCCGCCGTCGAGGTCAGGTTTGCGGTTGGCGAGGGTCTGGAACACGAAGGCGAGAGTCAGCATGCCGATGGCGGTAATCACCCAACCGATCAACACCGCACCGACGTCGGCGCTGGCGGCCATGTTTTGCGGCAGTGAGAAGATCCCGCCGCCAATCATTGAGCCGACGACGAGTGCAACCAGTGCGCCCAATCGAAGTTTTCCGGGAGATTCAGACATTGCATGACTCCAATGCAGGAGAAGAGAGACCACAGAATAATTCCGTGCGCTAATCAAACAGCTGACTCAGATCACTTCATTGGCACATTCCATTGTGAATTAATGACTTAGGGGTAAAACGCCTGAGCGATACTTTTCCTCGCAAAGGCGCTTTCCAGAGCGGTCTCTGCGTTGTGGTTAATCATTTAGTCAGGGGTATGGACGTTTGAAGCTAGTCCGTATTCCTGAATGTGCAAACTTTTCCCGACGCGGGGCGAAGTAGCACAGCAAACGTTAAGTGCCAGCGGTATTTAAATTCTAAATAAGCCTGAACGTTATAAATTGTCATGCGATTGCGTTATGAGCGTGGCGGTTTTATCGCGGTCTTTAATAAACGCTACACTCGCTGAGATAATTAGTTGAGTGCACGGTTGTCAGCTCAATTTAATAGTTATCCAGGAGTATTCATGTCTCAACCGGCCCAGAAACTTAGGCTTGGCGCCCTGATTGCCCTGGTGGTGGGCTCGATGATCGGCGGCGGGATTTTCTCCTTGCCGCAGAACATGGCCGCGCGCGCCGAGGTCGGCGCGATATTGATCGGCTGGGCGATCACCGCCGTCGGCATGCTGACCCTCGCCTTTGTGTTCCAGACCCTGGCCAACCGCAAGCCGGAGCTGGATTCCGGGGTGTACGCCTACGCCAAGGCCGGGTTCGGCGACTACATGGGGTTCTCGTCGGCCTGGGGTTACTGGATCAGTGCGTGGATGGGCAACGTCGGTTACTTCGTATTGCTCTTCAGCACGCTCGGCTACTTCTTCCCGGTGTTTGGCCATGGCAACACGCCGGTGGCCATCGGCTGCGCGTCCTTGCTGCTGTGGGCCGTGCATTTTCTGGTGATGCGCGGGATCAAGGAGGCGGCGTTCATCAACCAGATCACCACGGTGGCGAAGATCGTGCCGTTGCTGATGTTTATCGTGATCGCCGGCGTGGCGTTTAAGGCCGATGTCTTCACCCGTGATATCTGGGGCCTGGGCAACCCGCAGTTCGGCAGCGTGGTCGACCAGGTGCGCAACATGATGCTGGTCACCGTGTTCGTGTTTATCGGCATCGAGGGCGCCAGCGTGTATTCGGCGCGGGCCGAGAAACGCGCGGATGTGGGCCGCGCCACGGTGATTGGCTTTCTCGGCGTGCTGGCACTGCTGGTGCTGGTGAATGTGTTGTCCCTGGGGATCATGAGCCAGCCGCAGTTGGCGCAATTGCAGAATCCGTCCCTGGCCGGGGTGCTGGAGCACATCGTCGGGCCCTGGGGCGCGATGGCCATCAGCATCGGCCTGGCCGTGTCGTTGCTCGGCGCCTTGCTGTCGTGGGCGCTGCTGTGCGCGGAAATCCTCTACGCCACCGCCCATGACAAGACCATGCCGGCCTTCCTGAAAAAGGAAAACGCCAACCAGGTGCCGGTCAATGCGCTGTGGCTGACCAATGTGATGATCCAGGTTTTCCTGGTGATCACGCTGTTTTCCCACAGCACCTACACCACCCTGATCTACCTGGCCTCCTCGATGATCCTGGTGCCGTACCTGTGGTCGGCGGCCTATGCGGTGTTGTTGAGCGGGCGCGGCGAAACCTATGAGGGCGCCCAGCGCCAGCGTTTCAAGGATTTGCTGGTGGGCCTGGTCGCCCTCGGCTACGCGGTGTGGCTGCTGTACGCCGGTGGCTTGAAATACCTGCTGCTGTCGGCGCTGCTGTACGCGCCCGGTGTGGTGCTGTTTGCGCTGGCCAAGCGCGAACAGGCCCAACCCTTGTTCACCCACGTGGAAAAAGGCATCTTCAGCTGCGTGATCGCCGGCGCCAGCCTGGCGGCGTATGGGCTGTACAGCGGGGTGTTGTCGTTGTGAAAGTGGCGTATCAGCCGCCCTATGACTGGGCGGCAATGCTGGGTTTTTTGTCGGCGCGGGCGATCACCGGGCTCGAGACGGTGGTGGCTGGCGTGTACCGGCGCAGTATCAGCGTGGATGGGCGACACGGCTGGATCAGTGTCGCGCCGGGTGACGGCGATTGGCTGGAGGTGAGCGTCGATTTTCCCGAGCCGGCGGCCTTTCCCGAGATCGAGCGGCGCTTGCGCCGGATGTTTGACCTGGACGCCCAACCGGCCTTGATCAACCGGCAATTGGCGAAAGACCCGTTGATGGCGCAGTTGGTTGCCGCGCGGCCAGGGCTGCGGGTGCCGGGCACTTGGGATGGCCTGGAACTGGCGATCCGTGCCGTGCTCGGTCAGCAGATCACAGTAGTCGCGGCGATCCGCCTCGCGGGCAAGTTGGTTGCACAATATGGCCAGCCCCTGGATACGCCGCATGTCGGCATCACCCACGCGTTCCCGACGCCGCAGGTGTTGGCGGCGGCGGACCTGGCTGCGCTGGGTATGCCCAAGGCGCGCGGTCGCACCTTGTCCGGCATGGCCCAGGCATTGCTGGATGATCCGCAGGTGTTCGAGCCCAAGGCCAGCCTCAAGGATGGTGTGGCGCGGCTGGTCGCGCTGCCGGGGATTGGTGACTGGACGGCGCAGTACATCGCCATGCGCCAACTGCGCGAGGCGGATGCGTTTGCATCGGGGGACATCGGCTTGATCAATGCGCTGGCGGCGCTGGAAGGCGGGCCGGTCTCGGCGCGGCAGCTGTTGGCGCGGGCCGAGGCGTGGCGGCCGTTGAGGGCGTATGCGGCGCAGCATTTGTGGACGTCGCTGCAGCGGCCGGATTGAGGGAGCGGGCAGGGCCTCTTCGCAGGCAAGCCAGCGCCCACATTTGAGGGTGTCTAGCACTCAAATTGTGCAAGCTGGCCTGCCTGCGATAACGCTCGAAAGGCTACCACTGCGGCCGATGTGAGCCCAATTCCCCGGCCGGCAAATCCCACTGCAACGGCGTACCGCTGATGGTCACCGGCGCCAGCAGCCGATGGGCCTGACCCCAGGCGGTCTGTTCCACCACCAGCCCTTGATCGCCCGGTTCCTCGGCCCGCAACGCCACCTGTTCCGGCACCTGACCCGCCTCCACCAGCAACTTGGCCGTACGCGCCAACGACAACTGCGCCGATCCGCCACGCCCGGATTTCAACCGCTCACTCAAGGCTTGAATCGCGCTGGCCGCCATCAGATAGCCGGTCGCATGGTCGAGCGCCTGCAACGGCAGTGGCACCGGTTGATCCGCGTGTTTCCAGGCCATGCCCGCGTCGGCAATCCCGCTGCTCATCTGCACCAGGCTGTCGAAGCCGCGTCGATTGCGCCACGGGCCGCTCCAGCCATAAGCGTTGAGGCTCACGTCGATCAGGCCGGGGGCGATGCTTTGCAGCTCGGCGGCGCTATAGCCCAGCTGTTCCAGGGCATCGGCACGGTAACCGTGGAACAGGATGTCGGCGTCCTTGAGCAACGCTTCGAATACCTGCCGGCCTTCGGACGTTTTCAAGTCAAGGCGCGCGCAGCGTTTGCCGAGGGTCATTTCCGGCACCACGCCCGGCTCGTTCCAGGTCGGTGAGTCGATGCGCAGTACATCGGCGCCCAGCCCGGCGAGAAAACGACTGGCGACGGGACCGGCCAATACGCGGGTCAGGTCCAGCACCTTGATACCCGCTAGCGGGCGCGCTACCGAGCCTGTCCAGGTTTTCGCGGTGGTGGTGGCAAAGGTCTGGCGCTGCACCAGCGGCTCGGCATTCACCGCCAGCCCTTGCGGATGTTGCTGCCAGGCTTGCCACGAACGCATCTGTGCCGCACAGCCGCCGGCGTCGACAATCGCCTGTTCCAGTTCGGCGGCGTTCCATGCGGCGACCTTGCTGGCCATTTCGGCGCGGTCGGCGACCTTGCCCAGCACTTGCTCGGCGGCGGCCCGGTGGTGGGGCGCATTGGTGTGCAGGCGAATCCAGCCGTCGGCGCTGGCGTAGTCGCCGGCTACCGGGTCCCACAGCGGTGGCGTTTGCCAACCCACCGGACGCAGGGACGACGAGAACCAGAAGGAGGCGAGGCGTCGGTCCACGCTCACGGCGGGCAAGCGGCCGGTCATTGCCAGCACCATTTGGGCCACGGCCTGGCCGGCGGCACCGATACTGGCACTGGCCAGGTCGGTGACGGCGAAGGTCGAGGGCAGGGCCCCGGCCTCGGTCACGGTCAATGGAGTAGGCGGTAGATCGAGTGCGGCTTGGATGGGGGTCAGCAGGTCAGTCATCAAAGGCCCTCCTTAAGAGATGGGCCACTATAG
Source organism: Pseudomonas sp. 13B_2.1_Bac1 (assembly GCF_025466155.1). NCBI lineage: Bacteria > Pseudomonadati > Pseudomonadota > Gammaproteobacteria > Pseudomonadales > Pseudomonadaceae > Pseudomonas > Pseudomonas sp. 13B_2.1_Bac1. The sequence continues at coordinate 19,439 of NZ_JANLOH010000028.1, forward strand.
AAGATCATCAGGCCGATGTGGCAACCCCAGGCTCCAATGGCAGGTCGATGCTGGCGATAAACCCGCCCTCAGGATGATTGGCCAGGATCAGGCTGCCGCCATGGCGTTCCGCCGCACGCCGCGCAATCGCCAGGCCCAGGCCGTGACCCTGGGCGGTCTGGCCGGGGGCGCGGTAGAACGGCTCGCCCAATTGGCTGAGGTGTTCGGCATCCACGCCGGGGCCGTGGTCGCGCACGCTGATAAGGATGTGCTCGCCGTGGAGATGGGCGTGCAATTCGATCGGCTGGCCTTTCGGGTTGAAGCGCTGCGCGTTGCGCAGCAGGTTGTCCACCGCGCGTTCGATCATGGTCGGCCAGCCTTTGAGGCGCAGGTCGGGTTGGGCGGTGAGTTGCACCACCTGCTCCGGCGCGCTGAGCTGGGCGTCTTTTTGCAGGGTCTTGAGCAGGCTGTTGAGGTCAACGTCTTCGGCGCTGGCGTTATCGGCATCGACGCGCGCCAGCACCAGGATTTCACTGATCAACGCTTCCAGGCGATCGCATTCGCGGGTCAGGCGCGGCCAGAGTTTTTCGCGTTCTTCGGGGCTGGCGCGTTCGGCCAGGGCCAGCGCGATGCGCAGGCGGGCCAGCGGCGAGCGCAGCTCGTGGGAGACGTCGCGCAGCAATTGGCGCTGGCTGCCGATCAGGCTTTGCAGGCGGGCGCCCATGCGGTTGAAGTCAGTGGCCAGCACGCCGAACTCATCGCGGCGGTTGGCCAGGCGCGCCAGGCTGTTCTGCTGGTACGTGGCCTGGCCGAGGTCATGCACCGCGCCACGCAGACGGCTGAGGGGGCGGGTGATGGACAGCGTCACCAGCAGGCTGAACAGGGTCAGCACCACCAGGGCGATGGCCAATGCGCTCAACGGCCACAGCAGGCTGCTGCGGTGCCAGGCGTCCAGCTCGGGATGGGGGATGCGATAGATCAGCAGGTAGGTGTCGCCGGTTTTTTCGCTGGTGTACTCGGCGGTCAGGCGTCGCCAGGGCAGGTGGCCGTCCTGGCTGTCATTCTGGCGGGCTTCGAACGCGGCGGCGCGGCGCGGAAAGGTGCCACGCACGACCGGCTCGCCGCTTTCGTTGAGCACTTGCACGTCGATGTGGTACTGGCGCTTGCGCTGTTGCAGCAAGTCCTGGGCGGCGTCCTCGCCTTGGGTCTCGTAGAGTTGAGTCCACTCTTCGGCGAGGTTATTGAGGCCGGGGTGGCGGCTGAGAATCCAGGCATCTTGATTGAGCATGTGCCCAAGCAGGATCGACAACCCGGCAACCAGGGCGATGGCCAGCCAGAAACTGGCCAGGATGCGCCAGAACAATGAACGCACAGGAAACCCTCAAACAGGAAAAGCCCAGCGGCGCGAGCCACTGGGCTGGGGGAGTGAAGCTAGAACATTATTGCGCTTTTTGCGGCTGTTGCGCTTTCCAGGCCTGGAATTCCTTCCACTCGGCGCGGCGTTCGGCTTGCTTCTTGACGATCTCGTCGAACTTCTTCTGCTGGTCAGGTTTGAGGACTGCACGGATATCCGCCTGGGTTTTCTGCTTGCCGGCGGCGATTTCATCCTGCATGGCTTTCTGGTCGGCGGCCGGTAGTTTGTCCAGGTACTTTTTGACCAGGTCTTTGCGAGCGTGCCATTGGTCGCCCATCAGCTTGCCGATCTGCTGGCGCTGTTCCTTGCTCAGGTCCAGCTGGCTGAAAGGGCCACCTTTGCCACGCGGACCATGTTCACCGCCGTGGCCTGGGCCACCCATCATGTGGCCGGAAGGTTCACCCATCGGGCCTGGGCCGTCTGGCATGGCGGCCATGGCAACGGTCGGCAGGGCAGCGGCGAACATCAAAGCGATAAGGGTCTTGCGCATGGTGATTCTCCTGTCTCTATTCCGGTGAGTCCGGATGTGAGTAGATTACGGAGATCAAGGTCAGCGGCGGTCAGGTGTGGGTAAAGCTTGGGTAAAGAGGGTTTTGTTGCGAACTGACAAAACTGTGGGGATTTGGGTATTCAAATGTGGGAGCGGGCTGGCTCGCGAATGCGGTGGGGCAGCCTATGCATGTGCTGACTGATACACCGCATTCGCGAGCAAGCCCGCTCCCACAGGAGATTGCGTGATACTCAGAGGCTGTAGTAATAGCCGCGGCTGCGCAACGCGACGATCCGTGGCCGGCCGTCCGGGTGCGGGCCGATCTTTTTGCGCAGGTTGCTGACGTGCATGTCCAGGCTGCGATCGTAAAGGGTCAGCTTGCGGCCTAGCGCGATCTGCGCCAGTTCCTGTTTGTCCAGTGGTTCGCCGGGCTGGCGCAGCAAGGCTTCGAGCAGGCGGCTTTCGGAAACGGTGAGGGCGAATTCCTGTTCATCGATACTGACCACGCCGCGCACCGGGCTGAAACACAGGTCGCCGAGTTCCAGCTGGGTGGACACGGCGGCCGGATGGCTGCGGCGCAGCACGGCGCGCAGGCGCGCGGTCAGCTCGCGCGGGTCGCAGGGCTTGGCCAGGTAGTCGTCGGCGCCGAGTTCCAGGCCGAGGATGCGATCCAGCGGTTCTCCGCGGGCCGAGAGCATCAGTACCGGCAGCTCCGGGTGGTCGTTGCGCAGTTGCTTGAGCAGCTCCAGGCCACTGCCGTCGGGCAGCATCACGTCCAGTACCACCGCTGCCGGGGCGCTGTCGGCCAAGGCTTTGCGGGCGCTCAAGCCATCGTGGCAGGCGCGCACCTGGAAACCTTCCTGGCTCAACCAACTGGTCAGCAGCTCGCAGAGCTCCTGGTCATCATCTATCAGTAACAGCTCGCTCATGACTCACTCAATTTAGCCATTGTCGACGGCGACGGTGCCCACCGCTGGCGAAGATCCCGCACAGCAAGGCGATCAGGGCGACCGCCCCGCCGGTGACAAACCATTGCTGTTGCTCGGTCAGCCATCGGGTCAAGGCACCGCCTTGTGTCTCTTTGAGTTGCTGGGCCAGGCGTTGGTTCTCTTGGCGAAGACGACTTAATTGGGCGCTTTCGCGCGTCGCATCCGCACCCTGCAGTTGCTTGCTCAGTTCTTCACGCAGCCGTTCGCTTTCTTTCAAGCGTTGCTGCAACTCGGTGATCTGGGCGCCGGCACTCAAGGACAGGGGCGTGGAACTGCCGGTGTTCGAGGTTTCTTCAGCGTGGGCCGTAGCCCCGATCATTACCACTGCCAACAGACACAACTGACGTAAGCGCATCGGAACTCCTGATTCCACACGAATATTCAGAACGTTGTCGGCAGGTTACCGAGAATAATGAGCAATTAGGAGTGTGCCGCACGTATTAGGTTCGACACACGCCTGGGTCAAGGCAGGACTTGCTTGAATGGCTTGATCACGACATCGGCGTAGACGCCTGCCGCAACATACGGGTCAGCCTTGGCCCAGGCCTGTGCATCGGCCAGGGAGGCGAACTCGGCAACCACCAGGCTACCGGTGAAACCGGCGGCGCCCGGGTCGTTGCTGTCGACGGCCGGGTGCGGGCCGGCGAGTACCAGGCGACCTGCGGCTTGCAGCTCGTTCAGGCGCTCCAGGTGTGCCGGGCGCACGGACAGGCGTTTTTCCAGCGAGCTGGCAACATCGGTGGCAATGATGGCGTAGAGCATGTCAGTCCTCGGTTTTTGGCGTAGTAGGGTCGGTGTCATGCAGGTGGCGCGACAGGTAGATACCCTGGCCGATCAGGAACAGCACGGTCATGCCCAGGCTGCCGAAGACTTTGAAGTCGACCCAGTAGTCCTGGAAGGTAAAGGCCACGAACAGGTTGGCAGCGCCGCAGAACAGGAAGAACACGATCCAGGCCACGTTCAAACGTGTCCAGACCGGCTCCGGCAGGGTCAGTGCGTGGCCCATGATCCGCTTGATCAGCAGGCGGTCACCGATGAAGTGGCTGCCGATGAAGGCCAGGGCAAACAGCCAGTTCACCACCGGGGCTTTCCATTTGAGGAAGGTCTCGCTGTGGAAGGCCAGGGTCAGGCTGCCGAATACCAGGCAGGCGACCAGGGTCAGCCATTGGCTTTTTTCCAGTTTGCGCTGGGAGATGAAGAGGGCGCCGTAGACTACGATGGAGCTGATGATCAGCACGGCGGTGGCGCTGTAGATGCCCCCGACGGTCAGTTCATGGCCGGCAATATCGATGACCCTGGGGTCGAGTTTGTAAACGATGAAAAACAGCAACAGCGGGATGAAGTCGATGAATTGTTTCACAGTAAGAGCCAGAAGCTGGATGTGGCGGCATAATAACAAACATCCTTGGTAGCGAAAGCGCCAGCTGACTTGAGGTTACACACTCCCGTGAATGTTGATTTGCACTGCCACAGCACGGCCTCCGACGGCGCCCTGGCGCCCGCGGTACTGGTTGCGCGTGCGTTTGAAAAAGGCGTGCGAGTCCTGGCGTTGACCGACCATGACACCCTCGAAGGCCTCGATGAAGCCCGCGCAACCGCGCATGCCCTGGGCATGCAGCTGGTCAACGGGGTGGAATTGTCCTGTACCTGGGGTGGCGCCACCATTCATGTGCTGGGCTATGGATTCGATCAAAACGCCCCGCCCCTGGTCGAGGCCATCGCCCAATTGCACGATGGCCGCTGGCTGCGGTCCGAAGAAATAAGCCGAAAACTCGCCCTCAAGGGCATGCCCAACGCGCTCGACGGCGCCCGCGCCATCCAGCAGGAACTGGGCGACAGCGGCAATGCGCCGGCCCGTCCGCACTTTGCCGACTGGATGGTGCGCGAAGGTTTCGTCAAGGACCGCGCCGAAGCCTTTCGCAAATGGCTGGGCGCCGGCAAGTTGGGTGACGTCAAGCAACACTGGCCGACCCTGGAGGACACCGTCGAGACCCTGCGGGCGTCCGGGGCCTGGGTCAGCCTGGCGCATCCCTGGCATTACGATTTCACCCGCAGCAAGCGCCGCAAGCTGATTGGCGACTATATTGGAGCGGGCGGCCACGCGATTGAGGTGGTCAACGGCTATCAACCCGCCGAACAGGTGGGCAGCCTGGCGATTCTTGCCCGCGAATTTGGTCTGCTGGTCAGTGCCGGCAGTGATTTTCATGGCCCAGGCGGCTGGTCCGAGATCGGCGAGTATCGCCCCGTCCCGGAAGACTTGCCGCTCTTGTGGGGGCGATTCAAGCATGACCCCATTATTGCCACCGTCTGAACAGGTAGAACACGTGAGTCAATTCTTCCAGATTCATCCGGAAAACCCCCAGGCGCGCCTGATCAAACAGGCCGTGGAGATCATTCGCGCCGGTGGCGTGGTGATCTATCCCACCGATTCGTCCTACGCCATCGGTTGCCAGATCGGCGACAAGGGCGCGGTCGAGCGTGTAAGACGCCTGCGCCAGCTGGATGACAAGCACAATTTCGCGCTGATCTGCAGCGACCTGTCCCAGCTGGGCCTGTTCGCCAAGGTCGACACCGGCACCTTCCGCCTGCTCAAGGCCCACACGCCGGGGCCCTACACCTTTATTCTCAACGCCACCCGCGAAGTGCCGCGCCTGTTGCTGCACCCGAAGAAACGCACCATCGGCCTGCGCGTGCCCGAGCATCCCATCGCCCTCGCGCTGTTGGCCGAGCTGGGTGAGCCGCTGATGAGCGTGTCGCTGATCATGCCCGGCGACGCCGAACCCTTGGAAGACCCGTACGAAATGCGCCAACTCCTGGAAAAACAGGTGGACCTGATCATCGACGGCGGTTTCGGCGGCGGCAAGGCCTCCACCGTGATCAACCTGGCGGACGGCGAACCCGAAGTGATCCGCGTGGGTTGCGGCGACCCGGCCCCCTTCATGGCCGAGGCCTGAATGTCGGCCGTGGAAACCGTCGACAGCCAGGCGGGCGCCCAGCAGGAACTGCCGTTTGCCATGGTGTATGGCCAGGCGGTCATGGAAATGCCGCTGGACCTGTACATCCCGCCGGACGCGCTGGAAGTCTTTCTTGAAGCCTTCGAAGGCCCGCTGGACTTGCTGCTGTACCTGATCCGCAAGCAGAACATCAACATCCTCGACATCCCGGTGGCGGAAATCACCCGTCAGTACATGGGTTATGTCGAGTTGATGCAGTCGGTGCGCCTGGAACTGGCCGCCGAGTACCTGGTGATGGCCGCCATGCTGGCCGAGATCAAGTCGCGCATGCTGCTGCCGCGCTCGGAGACGGTCGAGGCCGAAGAGGACGACCCGCGCGCCGAACTGATCCGCCGCCTGCAGGAATACGAGCGCTTCAAGGCCGCCGCCGAAGGCATCGACGGCTTGAGCCGCGTGGGCCGCGATGTGGTGGTGCCCAAGCTCGATGCCCCCGAGGCCCGGGCGCGCAAATTGTTGCCGGACGTGAGCCTGGAAGAATTGCTGATGTCCATGGCCGAGGTGCTGCGCCGTGGCGATATGTTTGAAAGCCACCAGGTCAGCCGCGAGGCCCTGTCGACCCGTGAACGCATGAGCGATGTACTCGAACGCCTAAAGGGCGGCGGGTTTGTGCCGTTTGTCGAGCTGTTCACTGCCGAAGAAGGGCGCCTGGGCGTCGTGGTGACCTTCATGGCGATCCTCGAACTGGTCAAGGAATCCTTGGTCGAGCTGGTCCAGAATGAGCCTTTTGCGGCTATCCACGTGCGGGCGCGAGCCGAATAAAGAGCTGAATCGATGAATCTGACTGAACCCCGCGAACTGGCGCCGCTGCTGGAAGCCTTTCTCCTGGCCTCGGGTAAACCGCAATCCCTTGAGCGCCTGTTCGAACTCTTCGAGGAAGCCGAGCGCCCGGAGCCGCCAGTCTTCAAGAAAGCCCTGGAGATCTTGCGCAAGTCCTGCGATGGCCGCGCCTTCGAGCTGCGCGAAGTGGCGTCGGGTTATCGCCTGCAGATTCGTGAGAAATTTTCCCCGTGGGTGGGCCGGCTGTGGGAAGAGCGCCCGCAGCGTTATTCACGGGCGATGCTCGAGACGATGGCGCTGATCGCCTATCGCCAGCCGATCACCCGCGGCGAAATCGAGGATGTGCGTGGCGTGGCGGTCAACAGCCATATCGTCAAGACCTTGCTGGAGCGCGAGTGGATCCGCATCGTCGGCTATCGCGATGTGCCCGGCAAACCGGCGATGTTCGCCACCACCAAGGTGTTTCTCGACCACTTCAACCTGAAGAACCTCGATGACCTGCCGCCCTTGGCCGAGCTGCGCGAAATGGAAGCCGAGCCGGTGCTCGACTTCGACGACGCGCCGGTTCCGGCGAGCCTGCAGGAACTGGCCGACGCCAGCGCCGAGCCGGAAGAACCCAAGGACGAAACCAGTTTCCACACGCTGTTGCTGGAACTGGACGACATGGAGCAGGGCATCAAGACCGACTTCGACGACTTGCTGCGTGATGGTGCTGCCGAGCCGCAAGTCCAAGTGGACGTTGATGTTGAGGCTGAAGCCCAAGCGGACGTTGATGTAGAGGCTGAAGCCCAAGTGAACGTTGAAGTTGAGGCTGAAGTCGAAGCAGAAGCTGAGCCCGAACCTGAACCCGAAGAAGACATCCTCGGTGTCGCCGAAGCTCGCGAGAAGCTCCTGGCCGCCGTCGCCGCCCTCGAACAACCGTCGCTGAGCGACGAAGAAGCCGAAGCCCAGGCGCTGGCCGAAGCCATCGAAAACGAGCGCCGCCAATTCGAAGACTGACGCCGCTTCAAAATGTGGGAGCTGGCTTGCCTGCGATGCAGGCGACTCGGTCTTTCTGCTATGCGAGGTGATGCCATCGCAGGCAAGCCAGCTCCCACAGAAAACCAGTGCCTGGGAGGATTTCAATGAGTTCCACCAAAGACCCGTGCATCAGCATCTGCAAATTCAACGACGACATCTGTGTCGGCTGTGGTCGCAGCAAGCGCGAGATCCGTGCCTGGAAGAAACTCGACAAAGCCGACAAGCGCACGGTGCTTGCCGAAGCCGAGCTGCGCCTGCTGGCGCTGGGGGCCACCGGTCGGCGGAAAAGCAAATGATGGCGGCCCAATCGACTAGTCTCTGATGCGCAACGCGCGCCATGCGCGTATGATTCGCGACCCTTTGGCGCGCTATTGCCCCAAAGCCCCGCTTTCAACACTCTTCAGGCCACGCCTGAATCGACCCACCGGGAGGTGCTTAAGATGAACGACCAAGACCAGAACGACAGCCAGGAAATCGGCCCAGCAGGCGAAAAACTGCAAAAGGTGCTGGCGCGTATCGGCGTGGGCTCGCGCCGCGACGTCGAAGCCTGGATCACCCAGAAGCGCATCAAGGTCAACGGCGTCGAGGCCACCCTCGGCCAGCGCGTCGACCTGCACGATGCAATCACCATTGATGGCAAGGTCATCAAGCGTGAAGAGGCCGCCGAATCGGTGCGCCGCGTGATCATGTACAACAAGCCCGATGGCGAGATCTGCACCCGTGACGACCCGGAAGGCCGTCCGACCGTGTTCGACAAGATGCCCAAGCCCAAGGAAGGCCGCTGGATCAACATCGGTCGCCTGGACATCAACACCACCGGCTTGCTGATGTTCACCACCGACGGTGAACTGGCCAACCGCCTGATGCACCCGTCCTACGAGATGGACCGTGAATACGCCGTGCGTGTACGCGGTGAAGTCGACGACGAGATGATCGAACGCCTCAAGGCCGGCGTGGTGCTGGAAGACGGCCCGGCCAAGTTCACCGACATCAAGCAGGCACCGGGCGGCGAAGGTTTCAACCACTGGTATCACTGCGTGGTGATGGAAGGCCGTAACCGTGAAGTGCGTCGCCTGTGGGAATCCCAGGGCCTGGTGGTCAGCCGCCTGAAGCGCGTGCGTTTCGGTCCGGTGTTCCTCAACTCCGACCTGCCGATGGGCCGCTGGCGCGAAATGAGCCAGTACGAAGTCGACATCCTCAGCGCCGAAGTCGGCCTGACGCCGGTCGCGATGCCGCAGATGAACGCCAAGAGCAAAGACAAGCTTGAGCGTATGCAGCGTAAGTCCTCGCGTCCTGTTGCGCGTACCGAGCGCGTGGCGCGCACCTTGCGCCCGGCCCTGAATGCGCCGGCGACCGGTGGGCGTATCTCCCGTGAGCCGCACATCGAAGGCGAGCGTCGCCCGACGGCGCCGTCGCGTCAGGAAGGCGAGCGTGCTCCACGTGCGCCGCGTCCGGCCCGTGGTGAAGCGCCGAGCGGCGGTCGCAGCAACCGTGGTGAAGCCGATCGCCCAGCGGATAACGCCAGCACCAAGCGTCCAGCCAAGCCGTCGGCAAACAAGCGCCCCGGGCCGAAACTGGTCGCGGACGAGCCGTCCGGCAAGCGCCGTGGCGCCCCGGCCGGTTCGGGTCAGCGTCCAGGTTTTGGTCGCAAGAAGCCGCAGTGATACGCTAAGCGCTGCACACAAACGCCAACCCTAGGGTTGGCGTTTTTTTTGGTCTGGATTTGCTGACCCGTTCCACTGTGGGAGCGGGCTTGCTCGCGAAAGCGGTGGATCAGTCGCTGGAGAAGTTGGCTGGTCTACCGCCTTCGCGAGCAAGCCCGCTCCCACATTTGGTGTGTATTTCAA
>NZ_JANLOH010000063.1:0-26239 GCF_025466155.1 Pseudomonas sp. 13B_2.1_Bac1
GCCCCCCGCGTTGGGTGGCGAAGCCGCCCCATTAAGACCCAACGCAATAAACCTGACACTCATCGCCAGCAGTGACAGGGCCTGCTTCGCCGCCCAACGCGGGGCAAGCCCGCTCACCACCGGGGGCGAAACTTTCCCCGGCGCATCCGGCAGGCGCTCTTGCTCCTACACCGATTTACTGGCATTGTTTGCGCAATTGGTAACTCTTCCCATTTGAGATCTTTTTGCGCATGCATGACATTCCGGCCGCGCTGGGCGATTCAGAGCGTCAGCAGACCCTTACGGCGATGTACAGCGAGCACCACGGCTGGTTGCACGGTTGGCTGCGCAAAAAACTCGGCTGTTCCCAGTATGCGGCCGACCTGGCCCACGACGCGTTTATCCGCGTGTTGATGCTTGCCGAACCGCAAAATATCAAGGAACCACGGGCGTTCCTGGCCACCACGGCAGGGCGGTTATTGATCGACGGCGCGCGGCGTCGGCGCATCGAAAAAGCCTACATGGAAGCCCTGGTAATCCAATGCGAAGACGCCGGCATGCCCGACCCGGCCGCCATCCATGTGGCGCTGCAAGCGCTGGAGCGCATCGCCGAAATGCTCGCCGGCCTGCCGGCCAAGGCGCGCGAAGCCTTTCTGTTAAGCCGCCTCGACGGCCTGACCTACAGCGAAATCGCCACGCGCCTGGAGGTGTCCTCCAGCACCGTCAAAAACTACATCTCCAGCGCCCTGGTGCACTGCTACCACAGCCTGCATGCGGCAGATCCGCTGGCATGAACTCCGAACAGATCATTCAACAAGCGGCGAATTGGCTGACACGCCTGCACGACGAAGACGTCAGCGACGCCGAGCGCCAGGCATTCAACACTTGGTGCCAGGCCGATCCACGCCATGCGGTGGCTATCGAACGCATGCGCGTCCTGTGGGGCAGCCTCGATGCTGTGCCTGCGCAACCGGCACGCGTGGCACTCAACCGGGCCTTCGCCCCGCGGCGTCCGCGGGCTACTCAGGTGGTGGGGCTGCTTGGCGTCTTACTGTGCGGCTGGCTGGGCCTGGAACACCTGCCGGTATGGATGGCCGACCAGCGCACCGGCGTCGGCGAGCGTCGCCAGATCGCCCTTGAAGACGGCAGCCAGCTGCAGCTCAACAGCAATTCGGCAGTCGACGTGAAATTCGACGGCCACCAACGCGTCATCGAGTTGTTGCAAGGCGAACTGTGGGTCGAGGTCGCCAAGGACGCGCAACGGCCCTTCGTGGTGCGCACCGACCAAGGCACCGCGACCGCCCTGGGCACGCGTTACCTGGTCAAGCGTGCGCCGGACGGCACCACCGTGGTGACCGTGATCGAGTCCACCGTCGCGGTCAAAGGCCAGACCAGTGAAGGGGTCAGCGTCACCGCCGGCCAGCGCTCGGTCCTCGACCATGGCCGCGCCCAACCGCCACAAGCCGTCGGCAACACCGACGCGGACGCCTGGACCCGTGGCCTGCTCAAAGTCAACGACCAGCCGCTGAGCGAGGTGCTGCAAACCCTGGCCAGTTACCGTCACGGCCTGGTGCGCTACGACCCGCAGGCCCTGCGGAACCTACGCGTGTCCGGCGTATTCAAGCTGGACGACACCGCTGCGGCGCTCTCGGCCCTGGCCGACAACCTGCCGATTCAGGTGGAGTACTTCACCGACCTGCTGGTGGTGGTCAAGCCGCGCTAGCCTTCGTGCTGGCGCAGGCGCTTGTACAAGGTGTTGCGGCTCACCCCCAGCTCTCGCGCCAGGTGGGAAATATTCCCGCCGGCCGCTTTCAGGCGCTGGGTCAGGTCGATGCTGTCATCCAGGTACTCGCTGGTGGGCGGCGGCGCTGCGACATTCAGGTCGACAAAGAAATCATCCGGCAGGTGCTCCGGGCGAATCGGCTGCTCCTCAGCCATCGCCAACGCCACCTGCAACACGCTGCTCACCTGGCGCAAATTGCCCGGCCAGGGGTGCTGCTCGAACAGGGCCAGCACCTCGGCACTGAGGCCGGCCCATTGGGTCGGCTCGCGATGTTGCTGCCACAGTTGCTGGAACAGCGCGCGCTTGTCGCTGCGTTCGCGCAGCGGCGGTAGCTCGAGGGTCAGGCCACCGATGCGGTAGTACAAATCCTCGCGAAAACGCCCGGCCTGCACCTGCTCGCGCAGCGCCCGGTTGGTGGCCGAGATGATGCGCAGATCCACCGGGAACAGCTCACTGCTGCCCACCGGCTGCACGCAGCGCTCCTGCAACACCCGCAGCAGGCGTGCCTGGGTCGGCAGCGGCATGTCGCCGATTTCATCCAGAAACAGCGTGCCCTTGTCGGCCTTGCGGATCAGGCCAATGCTGCCTTTTTGATTGGCGCCGGTAAACGCGCCTTTTTCGTAGCCGAACAGTTCCGATTCCACCAGCTCGGCAGGAATCGCCGCACAGTTCACTGCGATAAATGCCTGCTGACTGCGGGAGCTCGCCTGGTGCAGGGCCTTGACGAAAACTTCCTTGCCCACGCCGGTTTCGCCGTGGATCAGCAGCGGAATGTCCTTCTCCAGCAAGCGTTCGGCCTGGCGCACGGCCTTTTCTACGCGCGCATCGCCAAAGTGCAGGGTGTTCAGGCCAATGGCCGCCGGCTTTGGCGGCGTGGGTTGGCTGAACACTCGCGCCTGCACCGGCATTTGCTTGGGCCGTTTCAACAGGCACTGGAAACGGTTGCGTCCAGCCGCCTGCAGCGAAAACGGCAGGCCCTCGGGCTGATTGAGCAACTCCAGCAGCGAGACCTTGAACAAACTGTCGATCATCACCCGCGATAGACTGATGCCCAGCAGGTTGTCGGCGCGACGGTTGGCCGACAGCACCTGGCCGCTTTCATCGAAGATCAGCAGGCCGGCCCATTGGCTGTCGAGGTTGCTCAGGCCGGTGTTGAAGGTCAGTTGAAAATGCTCGCCGCGAAACAGGTTGAGGATCAGCCGGTTTTCCACGGTCTGGCTCATCATCTTGACCATGCCCAGGGTGTGGGAGGGCGGCAGGTAGCTGTCGCTGGACACATCCAGCACCGCGATGATCTCGCGCTGTGCGTCGAAGATCGGCGCGGCCGAGCCGGTCATGAAGCGGTTGGCCTTGAGAAAGTGTTCGTCATGTTCGATATGCACCGCCTGCGCGCAGGCCAGCGCAGTGCCGATGGCATTAGTGCCACTGGAGCGCTCCATCCAACTGGCGCCGGCGCTGAACCCCCGGGCCAGCTTCGGCTCGATAAAACGCTGGGTGCCCCAACTGGTCAGCACCTGCCCCTGGTTGTCGGCCAGCATGATCAGGCAGTTGGAGTTGCTGAGGATGTTTTCGTAGTAGGGCAGCACTTCCTGATGGGTGGTCTGCACCAGGGAATGCTGGCTTTCGAGCAATTGGCTGATGCCCTCGGCAGGCAGTTGATCGAAGCTGGGCGTGCTCTGATGGTCCAGCCCAAACGCGCGGCAGCGGCGCCAGGATTCCTGGATAAGGGTGTCGTGAGCCAGTGGTTCGGCCATGGGGTGACCTGCATTTTTATTGTTATGGGGTGTTGCACAATCCAACCATTGAAACCGGATCAAAATGTCCTGTGTTAGTGGTGAGAGTGTTGTTCAGAACTGTTCATTGTCAACCCCGTGACTGTTCAGTTGTTCACCTGGAGTGTTCAAACACGAACATCGGGTTTCCCCATTTCCTTACACATCAAGCCCTTGCCGTTTTGGCACGAAACTCGCTCTGACAACTGGCCAGATTCATTCCAATAATAAAAAGGTCGTGTCATGTCATTGACCCTGGAAAATGTCTCCCGCGTTGTCGAAGGCCAAACCTGGATCGACGACGCCAGCCTGCGTTTCGAAGCCGGCTCCTTCAACGTATTGCTCGGCCGCACACTCTCCGGCAAGACCAGCCTGATGCGCCTGATGGCCGGCCTGGACAAGCCCGACAGCGGCCGCATCCTGATGAACGGCGTGGACGTCACGCAAAAGCCGGTGCGCCTGAGCAACGTGTCGATGGTCTACCAGCAATTCATCAATTACCCGACCATGACGGTGTTCGAAAACATTGCCTCGCCGTTGCGCCAGGCCGGTGTCTCCAACGAGCTGATCCAGAGCAAGGTGCTGGAAACCGCGAGGATGCTGCGCATCGAGAAATTCCTCCAGCGCCACCCGCTGGAGCTGTCCGGGGGCCAGCAGCAACGCACGGCCATGGCCCGCGCGCTGGTCAAGGATGCCGAGCTGATCCTGTTCGATGAGCCGCTGGTCAACCTGGACTACAAGCTGCGTGAAGAGCTGCGTCAGGAAATGCGCGAGCTGTTCAAGGCGCGGCATACCATCGCCATCTACGCCACCACCGAGCCCAACGAGGCCCTGGCCCTGGGCGGCACCACTACGATTCTTCACGAAGGTCGGGTGATCCAGAGTGGCAAGGCCGCCGAGGTCTACCACCAGCCGCAGACCGTGCTGGCCGCCGAGCTGTTTTCCGAACCGCCGATCAACCTGATGCCGGGGCGCATCAGCGGCAACGAGGTGAGTTTCGCCAATTTTGTGCACTTCCCGCTGAACGTCGACCTGCGCCCGATTGGCGAAGGCGAATTCCGCTTCGGCGTGCGCCCCAGCCATATCAGCCTGGTGCCGAGCAACGACGATGACCTGGAGCTGGCAGTGACCGTGGAAGTCGCCGAAATCAGCGGCTCGGAAACCTTCCTGCATGTGCGCAGCGAGCACTTCTTGCTGGTGCTGCACCTGCCAGGCGTGCACGAGTACGACGTCGACGCGCCGATCCGCGTGTATATCCCCACCCATAAACTGTTTGTGTTCGATGCCCAGGGCCGTCTGGTCCAGGCTCCCGGACGCCGTGTCGCGAGGGTTGCCTGATGGCCGAGATCCATTTGCAGAACCTGGCGCACAGCTACAGCCTTACACCGACAGGGCCTGAAGACTACGCGATTCGGGAAATGAACCACGTATGGGAGCAGGGCGGTGCCTACGCTTTGCTCGGGCCCTCGGGCTGCGGCAAGTCGACCCTGCTCAATATCATCTCCGGGCTGCTCAGCCCGTCCGAGGGCCAGGTCCTGTTCGATCACAAGGTGGTCAACGAGCTGACGCCTGAACGGCGCAATATTGCCCAGGTGTTTCAGTTCCCGGTGGTGTACGACACCATGACGGTGTTCGACAACCTGGCCTTTCCTCTGCGAAACCAGGGCATGGCCGAGGCGAAGATTCACAGCAAGGTGCAGGAAATTGCTGAGGTGCTCGACCTGCAAAACCTGCTGACCAAGAAAGCCCGTAACCTCACCGCCGATGAAAAACAGAAAGTCTCCATGGGCCGTGGGCTGGTGCGCGACGATGTGTCGGCGATCCTGTTCGATGAGCCGCTGACGGTGATCGACCCGCACCTCAAATGGAAGCTGCGGCGCAAGCTCAAGCAGATCCATGAGCAGTTCAACATCACCATGGTCTACGTCACCCACGACCAGTTGGAGGCCTCGACCTTCGCCGACAAGATCGCGGTGATGTACGGCGGGCAGATCGTGCAGTTCGGCACGCCGCGTGAGCTGTTCGAACGGCCTAGCCACACCTTCGTCGGCTATTTCATCGGCAGCCCTGGGATGAATCTGATTGAGGTGCAGGCCGAACCCGGCGGGGTGCGCTTTGCCGGTACTCATCTGCCTCTGTCCGCGGCACTGACCCAGCGCATTGCCGATACGGACTACAAGAAACTGCAGGTAGGCATCCGCCCGGAATTTATCCACGTGTGGGACGAGTACAACCCTGACGCCTTGCAGGCCGCAGTCACACACGTCGAGGACCTCGGCACCTACAAGATCATGACCCTTACGCTGGACGGCGCGCCCCTGAAAGTGCGCCTGGCCGAGGACAAACCGGTGCCTGAAGGCACGGCGTCCATCAGTTTCCCGGCGCAATGGCTGATGGTCTACGCCGACGATTACCTGCTGGAGGTGCTGCCATGAACAAGGTGCAGAACAACAAGGCCTGGTGGCTGGTGTTGCCGGTGTTCCTGCTGGTGGCGTTCAGTGCGGTGATCCCGATGATGACCGTGGTCAACTACTCGGTGCAGGACATCTTCGACCAGTCCAGCCGCTACTTCGTCGGCGCCGACTGGTACAAGCAGGTGCTGCTCGACCCGCGCCTGCATGACTCATTGCTGCGCCAGTTCATCTACTCGGCCTGCGTGCTGCTGATCGAAATCCCACTGGGCATCGCCATCGCCCTGACCATGCCGACCAAGGGGCGCTGGTCGTCGCTGGTGCTGATCATCCTCGCCATTCCGCTGTTGATCCCCTGGAACGTGGTCGGCACCATCTGGCAGATTTTCGGCCGCGCCGATATCGGCCTGCTCGGCTCGACCCTCAACGCCATGGGCATCAGCTACAACTACGCGGCCAACACCATGGACGCCTGGGTCACCGTGCTGGTGATGGACGTGTGGCACTGGACCTCGCTGGTGGCGCTGCTGTGCTACTCGGGCCTGCGCGCGATTCCGGATGTGTACTACCAGGCGGCGCGGATTGATCGGGCCTCGGCCTGGGCGGTGTTCCGACATATCCAGTTGCCGAAGATGAAAAGCGTGCTGCTGATCGCGGTGATGCTGCGCTTCATGGACAGTTTCATGATCTACACCGAGCCTTTCGTGTTGACGGGCGGCGGACCGGGTAACGCGACTACCTTCCTCAGTCAGACGCTGACCCAGATGGCTGTAGGTCAATTCGACCTTGGCCCGGCGGCTGCGTTTTCCCTGGTGTATTTCCTGATCATCCTGTTGGTGTCCTGGCTGTTCTACACCGCCATGACCCACTCCGACGCCAACCGCTGAGGCCGCCAACATGAGCAAGAGAAAGCTGATTCCGCTGCTGATCTACATCCTGTTCCTGTTGGTGCCGATCTACTGGCTGCTGAACATGTCCTTCAAGAGCAACACCGAAATCCTCGGCGGCCTGACGCTGTTTCCGCAGGATTTTACCCTGGCCAACTACAAGGTGATCTTCACCGATCCCAGCTGGTACACCGGCTACCTCAACTCGCTGTACTACGTGAGCCTGAACACGGTGATTTCGTTGAGTGTGGCGCTGCCGGCGGCGTATGCGTTTTCGCGCTACCGCTTCCTCGGCGACAAGCACCTGTTCTTCTGGCTGCTGACCAACCGCATGGCGCCGCCGGCGGTGTTTCTGCTGCCGTTTTTCCAGCTGTATTCGTCCATCGGCCTGTTCGACACGCACATCGCCGTGGCCCTGGCGCATTGCCTGTTCAACGTGCCGTTGGCGGTGTGGATCCTGGAAGGCTTCATGTCCGGCGTGCCCAAGGAAATTGACGAAACTGCCTACATCGATGGCTACAGCTTTCCTAAATTCTTCGTGAAGATTTTTATCCCCTTGATCGGCTCCGGCATCGGCGTGACGGCGTTTTTCTGCTTCATGTTTTCCTGGGTCGAGTTGCTGCTGGCGCGCACCCTGACCTCGGTCAACGCCAAGCCCATCGCGGCGGTGATGACGCGCACGGTCTCGGCGTCGGGCATTGATTGGGGCGTGCTGGCAGCGGCGGGGGTGTTGACCATCCTGCCGGGCATGCTGGTGATCTGGTTTGTTCGCAACCACGTGGCCAAGGGCTTTGCCCTGGGCCGGGTCTAGAGGAATCGATGATGGAATGGATGGCCTGGACCACCCCCACCGCGCTGTTCTTTGGTGGTATCGCGCTGATTCTGGCGGGCATGACCACCTGGGAACTGCGTTCGCCGAGCATCCCTCGGCGCGGTTTTCTGCCGATCAGCACCACCCGTGGTGATCGCTTGTTTATCGGTCTTCTCGGCAGCGCCTACCTGCATTTGCTGGTCATCGGCGTTACCGACTGGAGCATCTGGGTGGCGTCCGCGCTGTCCCTGGTATGGCTGTTGAGTGTGATGCGTTGGGGCTAGTACTCGCCCTGTAGGCGCCGGCAAGCCGGCGCCTGCAGGAGTTGTGTTCGCAGGTCCCGTTTGAAACTAACCAGGAGGTCTCTATGTTCGATAAAAACAATAAGCTGCGACATAGCATTTCATTGGCCGCCGTATTGGCCCTCAGCGGTTTGAGCGCCACGGCCTGGGCCGATGCGTACGAAGATGCGGCGAAAAAATGGATCGGCAGCGAATTCAAACCGTCCACCCTCACGGCCGACCAACAGCTCGAGGAGCTCAAGTGGTTTATCAAGGCCGCCGAACCGTTCCGTGGGATGAAGATCAATGTGGTGTCGGAAACCCTTACCACCCACGAGTACGAGTCCAAGGTGCTGGCCAAGGCCTTCACGGAAATCACCGGGATCAAGCTGACCCACGACCTGCTGCAGGAAGGCGACGTGGTGGAGAAGCTGCAGACGCAGATGCAGTCCGATAAGAATATCTATGACGGCTGGGTCAACGATTCCGACTTGATCGGTACGCACTTTCGCTATGGCAAAACCGAATCGATCACCGACCTGATGGCCAACGAAGGCAAGGATTTCACCTCGCCGACCCTGGATATCAAGGACTTTATCGGCATCTCGTTCACCACCGCGCCGGACGGCAAGATCTACCAGCTGCCCGACCAGCAGTTCGCCAACCTCTACTGGTTCCGCGCCGACTGGTTCGAGCGCCCGGAGCTGAAAGCCAAGTTCAAGGAAAAATACGGTTACGACCTCGGCGTGCCGGTCAACTGGTCGGCCTATGAAGACATCGCCAAGTTCTTCAGCGAAGACGTCAAGGAAATCGACGGCAAGCGCATCTACGGGCACATGGACTACGGCAAGAAAGACCCATCCCTGGGCTGGCGCTTCACCGATGCCTGGTTCTCCATGGCCGGCGGCGGCGACAAAGGCCTGCCCAACGGCTTGCCGGTGGACGAGTGGGGCATTCGCGTGGAGGACTGCCACCCGGTGGGCTCCAGCGTGACCCGTGGCGGCGACACCAACGGCCCGGCGGCGGTATTCGCCACGCAAAAATACGTCGACTGGATGAAAGCCTACGCACCACCGGAAGCGGCGGGCATGACCTTCTCGGAATCCGGGCCGGTGCCGTCGCAAGGCAACATCGCCCAGCAGATCTTCTGGTACACCGCGTTTACCGCCGACATGGTCAAGCCGGGCCTGCCGGTAGTGAATGCCGACGGTACGCCGAAGTGGCGCATGGCGCCGTCGCCGGTCGGGCCTTATTGGGAAAAAGGCATGAAGAAGGGCTATCAGGACGTGGGTTCCTGGACGTTCCTCAAGTCGACCCCGGAGAAACAGAAACTCGCGGCCTGGCTGTATGCGCAGTTCGTGACGTCGAAGACCGTCTCGCTGAAGAAAACCATCGTTGGCCTGACACCGATTCGTGAGTCCGATATCAATTCCCAGGCCATGACCGACATGGCGCCCAAACTCGGCGGCCTGGTGGAGTTCTACCGCAGCCCGGCCCGCGTGGAGTGGTCGCCGACCGGCACCAACGTGCCGGACTACCCACGCCTGGCGCAACTGTGGTGGAGCAACATCGCCGCCGCCGCCAGCGGCGAGAAAACCCCGCAACAGGCCCTCGACAACCTGGCCAAGGAGCAGGACGCGATCATGACGCGCCTGGAACGCTCCAAGGTGCAGCCGGTGTGTGGACCGAAGATGAACCCCGAGCGTGACGCGCAATACTGGTTCGACCAACCGGGCGCGCCGAAACCAAAACTCGCCAACGAAAAACCCAAGGGCGAAACCGTGGCCTACGGCGATCTGCTCAAGCAGTGGGAGGCAGCGCGTAAATAAACGCGCTAGTTAGCGGATGTAGGAGCGGGCTTGCTTGCTGAAGCGGTGTTTCAGTCGCTGAATAGGGTGACTGATCCACCGCCTTCGCGGGCAAGCCCGCTCCCACATTTGGGGTGTGTTCCAAGGCTGGAATCGGGTTGTACCGTTGTCGAAACTGTTGTCGAACCGCCTCCAATCTCAAGCCCGAACACCGATCAAAACTGCGGGAGCGGGCTTGCTCGCGAATGCGGTGTGTCAGTCGCTGAAAAGGGTGACTGATCCACCGCCTTCGCGGGCAAGCCCGCTCCCACATTTGGGGTGTGTTCCAAGGTTGGAATCGGGTTGTACCGTCGTCGAAACTGTTGTCGAACCGCCTCTAATCTCAAGCCCAAACACCGATCAAAACTGTGGGAGCGGGCTTGCCCACGAATGCGGTGTGTCAGTCGCTGAAAAGGGTGGCTGACCCACCGCCTTCGCGAGCAAGCCCGCTCCCACATTTGGTGTGTATTTCAAGGCTGGAATCGTGTTGGACCACCCGCTCAAATGCCGCTGCAGCACCTCGGCCTCCAGCCCGAACACCGATCAAAACTGTGGGAGCGGGCTTGCCCGCGAAAGCGGCTTGCCAGTCGCTGCAAAGGGTGACTGACCCACCACCTTCGCGAGCACGCCCGCTCCCACAGTTGACCTTTATGTACCAGGAGCCCAGACCTGTTCCTCGACAAAGCGCCTGGCCAGGAATCCATACAGCAAATACCCGAACGCCAGCACCAGCATCGCGCCAAATACGGCCTCTTCGCCGCAGGCATAAATCGCGTACAGCGAGTACCCCACGGCCACCAGCACCACCAGCGTATTACGCGCCTGCACCGCTGCGGTGGCGCGTGCCTTGTGCATCATTACCAGCAAGCCGGTGAGGGCGGTCACGTAGGGCACCAGGTTGGTCACCACTGCCAGGTTCACCAGTTTGCTGAATTGCGCGCTGGCTGTTGGCGAGATGGTCGACAGGGCAATCAGGCTCTGCAGCGTCGCACACGCGAACAGCCCGAGTACCGGCGCATTCGCCGCGCTGACCCGGCTGAAAAAGGCCGGAAACAGACGCTGGTCCGCCGACATCTTGGCCGTCTGCGCCAGGGTGAACTGCCAGCCCAGCAATGAACCGATGCACGCCACCACCGCCAGCGCCATGATCACTTCACCCACCCAGGGCGTGAACATCTGCGCATACACCAAGGCAAACGGCGCCGAAGACTCGGCCAACTGCGCATTCGGCACGATGCCCTGGATCACCGCCGTCGACAGCACGTACACCAACGCCGCGCCCAGGGTGCCGAGCAGGCAGGCCAGCGGCACGGTGCGCTGGGGCTCTTCCACCGCGTCATAGCCTTGCGCTGCCGACTCCATGCCGAGAAATGCCCACAGCGTCAGCGGAATACTCGCACCGATAGCGTCCCACAGTTCCAGCTGATTGGGATTCCAGGCCGCCACAAACACCTCGGCCTTGAAGTAGAACCAGCCGATCACACACAGCCCCACCACGGGAATGATCACGCCCCACACCGTCACTACTCCGATGCGCCCGGTCAGGCGCGGACCGCCGAAGTTGGCCACGGTGGTCAGCCAGATCAGCGCCAGGCTGCCGATGAACAACGGCACCGGCCCGCTGCCCAGCCACGGCACAAACGACGACAGATAACCCACGGCTGAAATGGCAATCGCCACATTGGCGATGATCAGCGACAAAAAATACAGAAACGAGCACAGGAAAAATCCCGACTTGCCGTGGGCCTCTTCGGTATACGCCGACATCCCGCCGGTGCGCGTACAGAACAGTCCGCACTGGGCAAAGCCATACGCGATGGCCATCGAGCCCACTGCCGTGATCACCCATGACAACAACGAAATCGCGCCCAGCTGCGCCATGCTCGCCGGCAACATGATGATGCCCGAGCCCATCATATTGATCGTGACCAGCGTGGTCAGGCCCAACAGGCTCATCTTTTTGCTTGGCTCGGGCATGGTCGTTCCTTGGATTGGCGGGGGAACACTGCCCCTGTGGTGAGGGGCACCTTGTGTAGAGGCAACTTACTGCGTTGCGTGGGCTTTGTGTATCAAGTGAGCTTTTTTTGTGCGGAGTAAGGTTTTTCCAGTACCCATTGGCTCGCCGGAGCGCCCATCCCCGCCTCGACGGGTTTACGGGCTGGGTCATCTATAACCGCCGATCCGCCCCTTCTTAACCCCGATGGAATTTTCCGCACACCCCGATGCTCTGCACTGTTAGAAGCGTGTGGTTTTCAGCGCTCTTGTGGGGCTTCCTTGTTGGGAGGCTCGTTGCATCGGACTTTGCGGACACTGCCATCATGACGCTTTTTACAGCGCTGTCGGGCCAACCGGCCTCCCTTACCCAGCCGGGCCAGTGCCAGCGGGTGTATCAACAGCTGCATGGCGAAACTGCGGGTGCAGAAGAGGTCGCGCGGGCATTTATTCGCACGCAATTGGCACAGTTGCGCGATGTGCCCGGCGAGTTGCCCGAGGCGCCCGAGCAATTGCCCGCGTGGGTCGAGCAGCGTTGCGCCGAGGTGGCCCAGGCCTATGCCGATTATCTGGAGCAACGCCAGCAGGGCCAGTCACGCCGCTATTTCCAGAACAAGGCCCACGCGTTGTACTTCCTGCAGCGTGTGGCGCCGACCAAACATGTCGACGGCGCCTGGCTCAACGGCCTGCTGCGCCATTGGCAGGACCCGCGTTTCGACGGCCTGCTTACCACCTACCTTGAAGAGTTGGGCGACGGTGAAGCGGCGCAGAATCATGTGCTGATCTACCGCAAATTGCTCAGCGAACACGATGCCGACAGCGACGCCGGCCTGGAAGACAGCCATTACCTGCAAGGCGCGCTGCAACTGGCGCTGGGGCTGTGTGCCGAGGAATTCCTGCCGGAGATCATCGGCTACAACCTGGGCTATGAGCAGTTGCCCTTGCACCTGTTGATCACCGCGTACGAGCTGAGCGAGCTGGGCATCGACCCGTACTACTTCACCCTGCACGTGACTATCGACAACGCCAGCAGCGGCCACGCGTGCAAGGCCGCGCAGTCGGTGCTGAATTTATTGCCGCTGGGCGAGGGCAGGGCGGACTTCTATCGCCGGGTGGCCGACGGGTACCGGCTCAACGACCTCGGCCTGGGCACCACCGCGGTGATCAGCCGGTTCAATCTGCAGGACGAAGTGGTGGCGATGCTCGAACGCAAGCGCACGTTCGGCCAGCACATGCATTCGGACTACTGCCGCTTCGAGGGCCAGACCGTCAATCAGTGGCTGGCCCAGCCGGGGCAGATCGGCGCCTTTCTCCAGGCCCTGGAAGACAAGGGCTGGATCAAGCGCAACCAGGACCCGGCCGACAGTCGTTTCTGGCAATTGATCGAAGGCGCCGGCGCGGCGATGTTCGGCGTGTTCAGCGGCTATGAAAAACAGCTGCTGCATGACTGGATCGCCGGTGAGTGGGTCAGCGGCCAACGCGTGCCGCCGGTACGGCCAGGGCGCGGTAGTCGCTTTTCGCGCGAGCAGCACCGCCCGGCGGATCCGGACACCCAGGCGCTGGTGGATTCGCTGTGGAACCTGTCCGACGAGCAGCAGCTCCAGGCATTGATTCCCTGGCTGTCGGCGCGGCGCCATTGCACGCCCGCCGGTCTGTACGCCACCCGGCGTTTTATCCAATTGCGCGCGCGCCTGCGCTGAGGTCCTTGCCCATGTCTGCACAACAACTCGCCGACCGCGCCTTGCTCAACCTGGGCCGGGGGTTGAAGGAGCACGGCTACCGGTTCATCACGCCGACGCCGTTGACCCATGAGCGGGTCTATCAACGCTTGCCCATGCCCCTGGCGGCCGACCTGCGTGATGTCTTTGGCTGGTCGATGCCGTTTGACAATCAGCTGTTGCCCGAAGCATTTCGGGAAGAGTTGCAGCAGGCCGATGTGATCGAGAAGCACGACGCGCTGTGGCGCAGCGCGGTGCGTTGGTCAAGCCTGGATGATCTGCTGCTGGCCCACTCGGCGTACCCCACCACACAATCGGATGCGGTGTTTTTCGGACCGGACAGCTACCGCTTCGCGCACCTGCTCGAAGCCCATCTGCAACAGCGCGGCGAGCCGATCACCCGCGCCGTGGATATCGGCTGCGGCGCCGGTGTCGGCGCGCTGGTGGTCGCCCGCGCGCGGCCCGACGCCGAGGTGCTGGCAGTGGACATCAACCCGCGTGCCTTGCGCCTCACGGCAGTGAACGCGGAGCTGGCGGGACTGGCCAACGTCAGTGCCTACCACAGCGATGTGCTGGGCAGTGTCGAGGGCGAATTCGACCTGATCGTCGCCAACCCGCCCTATATGAATGACGACCGTCAGCGCGCCTATCGGCATGGCGGCGGCGCGCTGGGTGAGCAACTGTCGGTGCGTATCGCCAGCGAATCACTCGGGCGCCTGGCCCTTGGCGGCAGCCTGGTGCTCTACACCGGCGTGGCGATCGTTGCCGGTGAAGACCCGTTTCTGGCGGCGGTCAAGCCGCTGCTTGCCAGCGACGCTTTCGGTTGGACCTACCGCGAACTCGATCCCGATGTGTTCGGCGAAGAGTTGGGCAAACCCGGGTATGAGCGCGTGGAGCGAATTGCCGTGGTCGCGCTTACCGTCACCCGTTTGCGCTGACCACTCATCAGGTGTGGACGCACGCTGAAGGAACGCTCGCCGGCTCAACCGCCCTTACCTATAACCCCTTCAACGGCAGGAGTGCAGAGCATGCGAGCGATGACTTTCCAGGGCGCCCACAAGGTGCAGGTGGACACGGTTCCCGATCCGATCATTGAGCAGCCGGACGACATCATTTTGCGCGTCACCGCCACGGCCATCTGTGGCTCGGACCTGCACCTTTACCGGGGCAAGATCCCGACGGTGGAGCACGGGGATATCTTCGGCCACGAGTTCATGGGTATTGTCGAGGAAACCGGGCCGGCGGTGACGGCCGTGCAGCGCGGCGACCGTGTGGTGATCCCGTTCGTGATTGCCTGTGGTGATTGCTTCTTCTGCCAGCTCCAGCAGTTCGCCGCCTGCGAAACCACTAACGACGGGCGCGGTGCGATCCTGAATAAAAAAGCGATCCCGCCGGGAGCGGCGCTGTTTGGCTATAGCCGTTTGTACGGCGGCATTCCCGGTGGCCAGGCCGAGCTGGTGCGGGTGCCCAAGGCCAATACCGGGCCGTTCAAGGTGCCTGGCACCCTTGCGGATGAGAAGGTGTTGTTCCTTTCCGACATCCTGCCCACCGCCTGGCAGGCGGTGACCAATGCCGGCATCGGCGAGGGCTCGAGCGTGGCGATCTATGGCGCCGGCCCGGTGGGATTGCTCAGCGCCGCGTGCGCACAGATGCTTGGGGCCGCGCAGATCTTCATGGTCGACGATCACCCGTATCGCCTGGCCTATGCGCAGAAAACGTATGGCGTGATCCCGATCAACTTCGAGGACGACGATGACCCTGCCGACACCATCATCCGCCAGACTGCCGGTATGCGCGGCGTCGATGGCGTGGTCGATGCGGTCGGCTTCGAGGCCAAGGGCAGCACCACCGAAACCATCCTCACCACTCTCAAGCTCGAAGGCAGCAGCGGCAAGGCCTTGCGCCAATGCATCGCCGCCGTGCGCCGGGGTGGCACGGTCAGCGTGGCCGGGGTGTATGCCGGGTTTATCCATGGCTTCATGTTCGGCGACGCGTTCGACAAGGGCCTGACTTTCAAGATGGGCCAGACGCATGTGCAGCGGTTCCTGCCGGAGCTGCTGGGGCATATCGAACTGGGGCACTTGAACCCGGAGGCGATCGTCACCCATCGCCTGTCGCTGGAGCAGGCGGCGCGCGGCTATGAGCTGTTCGACAAGGCCGAGGAGGATTGCCGCAAGGTGATCCTGCTGCCGGGGATCGACGAGCGGCCACTGGTCGAGCCGCTGGAAGAACTGACGCCGGAGATTCGCGTGCAGGGCGTTCCCGGGTTCTAGGCGATCCCTGTGGGAGCCGGCTCCTACAGGGAAGCGATCAGGCAGCAGCTTGTGGCTGCAGGCGCAACTCGCCGTTGACATCCTTGACCAAGCCGCTGGTCAGGAACAGTGGTGCCAGGCGCTTGTGCAACTGCGGTTCGACGAATTCCTTTACCGTGTCCAGCGCCAGCGCACCACTGAGCGGCAGCTCGGCCTTGGTGTATGACAGCCAGGCTTTCTTGAGCATCTGCAACACATCACTGCCGGCCGTCGAAGCGAAGCGGCGGTGGCTCGGTTTACCGTCGAAAGCGAACGAGTGCTGGAACTCATAGCCCGTCTCGTCACCGCCACTGGCGGTGCAGCGCACGCAGGTGCAGGGGCCGTTGCCGAACGCGCTGCGCAGGTAGGCGTTGAAGTCCACCACGGGTTTGAGTGACAGGCGCTTATCCACCTCGAACAGGTCCCCGGTCATTTTTTCGTCAGTGTTCAACGTCCATTTCCTCGCAGTCTGCGGCAGTTTTACAAAGCGCGGCACAATACCAGCCGCACGCCAATTTGGGGATTATTTGCATAACAATAGACCCCAATATTCTTTTGCTGTCTTAAAAACCGCCGCTACGCTCCAGCACCTTCCCGAAAACGCGGCAGACCCCCATGACTTTCAAGCGTTCTTCCCTGACCCTCCTGGCGGCATCCCTCGCCGCCGCCACGGCCTTGCTCAGCCCCGGTGCGCAGGCCGAAGGCACCATCAGCATCGCCCAGCAATTCGGCATCGGCTACCTGATCCTCGACGTGGTGCGCGATCAGCACCTGATCGAAAAACACGGCAAGGAGCAGGGCCTGGATATCAAGGTGGAATGGAACAGCATATCCGGTGCCACCGCCATGAACGAATCGCTGCTGGCCGGCGCCCTGGATGTGGTCTCGGCCGGTGTGCCGCCGATGCTCACGCTGTGGGACCGCACCAAGGGCAAGCAGAACGTCAAGGCGATCGCCTCCCTCGGCTCGATGCCCAATTACCTGCTGACCAACAACCCCAACGTGAAGACCCTCAAGGACTTCACCGAGAAAGACCGCATCGCCGTGCCCGCTGCCGGCGTGGGCTTTCAGTCGCGCACCCTGCAGATCGAAACCGCCAAGCAGTTCGGCGATGCCAACTACAAGAAGTTTGATGACATCTCCATCAGCCTGGCCCACCCCGACGCCACGGCCGCGTTGATTGCCGGCGGTTCGGAGATCAACTCGCACTTCTCCAGCCCGCCGTTCCAGTACCAGGAGCTGTTGAATCCCAACGTGCACAAGGTGCTCAGTTCCTACGACATCCTCGGCGGCCAGGCCACGTTCAACGTGCTGTACACCACGCAGAAATTCCACGACGAAAACCCCAAGACCTACAAGGCGTTCTATGACGCACTGGCCGAGGCCGAGAAAATCATCAAGGCCGACAAACCGGCTGCGGCCAAGGCGTATATCCGCGTAGAGCAGTCGAAGTTGCCGCTGGACCTGGTCGAGAAAATCGTCCAGGACCCGGAAATCGACTTCACCATCGTGCCGCAGCGCACCTATATCTATGCCGAGAAATTGCAGGAGCTTGGTGTGCTGAAAAACAAGGCGACGAGCTGGAAGGACTACTTCTTCGAAGAAGCCCATGGCGGCAACGGCAGCTGACCTGCCAAGACCCTGATGTCGAACACCGCCAAATGTGGGAGCCGTCGAGCCCCAGCGAGGCCGCGAAGGCGGTGTATCAGGCACAGAAGGACTGTCAGTACCGCCGCCTTCGCAGCCTCGCTAAAGCTCGACATCTCCCACAGTTGACCGGTGTTGTAGCTGAAATTTCAACCACACAGCGAAACCCACTACTTGCTCAAATCCCAGCCACACAGCCGCCCCCTCCCTGTGGGAGCCGTCGAGCCCCAGCGAGGCCGCGAACGCGGTGTATCAGGCACAGAAGGACTGTCAGTACCGCCGCCTTCGCAGCCTCGCTAAAGCGCGACATCTCCCACAGTTGACCGGTGTGGTGGCTGGAATCTCAGCCACATAGCGAAACCTAGTGGTCGCTGGGATCCAGCTCACCCAGCGACACTCTGCAGAAACTGCAATCAGCGAAACCCGGTGCTTGCTCAAATCCCAGCCACACAGCCGCCCCCCCCCCTGTGGGAGCCGTCGAGCCCCAGCGAGGCCGCGAAGGCGGTGTGTCAGGCACAGCAGGGCTATCAATGCCGCCGCCTTCGCAGCCTCGCTAAAGCTCGACATCTCCCACAGTTGACCGGTGTTGTAGATGAAATTTCAACCACATAGCGAAACCCGGTGCTTGCTCAAATCCCAGCCACACAGCCGCCCCTCCCTGTGGGAGCCGTCGAGCCCCAGCGAGGCCGCGAAGGCGGTGTATCAGGCACAGAAGGGCAGTCAGTAACGCCGCCTTCGCAGCCTCGCTAAAGCTCGACATCTCCCACAGTTGGGCGGTGTGGTGGCTGGAATATCAGCCACATAGCGAAACCTAGTGGTCGCTGGGATCCAGCTCACCCAGCGACACTCTGCAGAAACTGCAATCAGCGAAACCCGGTGCTTGCTCAAATCCCAGCCACACAGCCGCCCCCCTGTGGGAGCCGTCGAGCCCCAGCGAGGCCGCGAAGGCGGTGTGTCAGGCACAGAAGATCTGTCAGCCCCACCGCCCTCGCAGCCGCGCTATAACTCCACCGCTCCCATCGTTCAAATAGCGCTCTACACCGCGATCAAGCTGCGCTTGATCCAGTCATACAAGTCATTCCCCTCGCTCGACAATTCGCTGTTGGCCCGTCGGCACAGGTAGTACTGGCGGCCGTCGTTGACCTGCAGGTCGAACAGCTTCACCAATTCACCACTGGCCACATGTGGCGTCACCAGCGGCTCGCGCAGCAAGGCGCAGCCGAGGCCGGTGAGGGTGGCCGTGAGCGCCAGTTGGCCATCTTCCAACAACAACCCATTGAGCGCCGTGGCGTCGACTTCGGCGGCTTCGAACCATTGGCCCCAGGTGCCGCGTTCTTCGTCGTGCAGCAGGGGCAGTTGGCTCAGGGCCTGCGGTGTGTCGATGGGGCCGTGTTGTGCCAGGAATGCGCGACTGCAATAGGGCGTGACCGCGCCGCAAATCAATGGCTCGCTGTGATAGCCCGGCCAGTGCCCGGTGCCGAAGCGGATCGACAGGTCGGCCGCGTCGCTGGGGTAGCTGCGGTGGTTGGCGTAGGTCACGTTGATGTCCAGCGCCGGGTGGTCCTTGAGGAAGTCGGCCAGGCGCGGGATGAACAGGTTGATGCCAAACAACGGGATCAGGCTGATGGTGACCTGGCGCGTGGCGCTTTTCTCGCGCACGTGTTCGGTGGCGCTGCGCAGTACCGCGAACGCCGAGCGAATCGCACGGTAATACTCGCGGCCTTCATCGGTCAGTACCAGGTTGCGGCCCTGGCGCAAGGTCAGCGGCTGCTGCAGGAAATCTTCGAGCAAGTGCAGTTGATGGCTGATCGCCGAGGCGGACACGTCCAGCTCGCGCGCGGCGGCATTCACCCCGCCATGGCGCGCAAACGCTTCGAAGGTGCGCACGGCACGCAGGGGAGGGTCATTGGCTAACTGTTCTAATTTATTCATGTGTTGAATTAAATACCAACTCTATGCGCAAATAAAGAGCCATAAATGCCGTAAATATGGCGTAAATAACCTGTTATCGCTTTGGTATAACCATATGACTTTCTGATATTTGATAAAAACAGAATAGATGCTTAGTGTGCCGCCCTTGTACGCACTGAGGTTCAGGGTCCTGATGGATGGGTTTATCCAACAACTGCTCAATGGCTTGATGACGGGCAGTCTCTACGCGCTAGTGGCCCTGGGTTACACCATGGTCTACGGCATTTTGCGCATCATCAACTTTGCCCATGGCGATGTCTTGATGATCGGCGCGCTGGTGGGCCTGTCGGTGATCCGCCTGCTGCAGGCCACCTGGCCGGCATTGCCGCCGGTGCTGGTGTTGCTGCTGGCGACGCTGGTCGCGATGGCGTTCTGTGCGCTGCTGGCCGTGGTGATCGAGCGCGTGGCTTATCGCCGCCTGCGCCACGCCCCGCGCCTGGCGCCGCTGATCAGTGGGATCGGCGTGTCGCTGCTGCTGCAGACCCTCGCCATGCTGGTGTGGACGCGCAACCCGCAGATGTTCCCGCAACTGCTGCCGCTGGAACCCATCGAAGTGTTGGCCGGCGCTTCGGCGCACCCGGCGATCACCAACGCCACCGCGCTGACCACCATCGCCATCGCGTTGTCGGTGATGGTCGCGCTGCTGGTGCTGGTCGAGCGCACCCGTTTTGGCCGGGCCATGCGCGCCGTGGCAGAGAACCCGCAAGTCGCCAGCCTGATGGGCATCAACCCCAACCGCATCATCGTGCTCACCTTCGCCATCGGAGGTGCCCTGGCGGCGCTGGCCGGGGTGATGATGGCCAGCAACTACGGCAGCGCGCATTTCTACATGGGCTTCTTGCCCGGGATCAAGGCCTTTACCGCAGCGGTGCTGGGCGGAATCGGCAACCTCAAGGGTGCGATGCTCGGTGGCCTGCTGCTGGGGCTGATCGAGGCCCTGGGCACCGGCTATCTCGGTGCCGCCACCAACGGCGTGTTCGGCAGTAATTACCAGGATGTGTTCGCCTTTATCGTGTTGATCGCGGTGCTGGTGTTCCGGCCGTCCGGGCTGCTGGGCGAACGCTTGGCGACGCGCGCATGAGCCACTCTCTGAACGTCAACAAACGCGCGACCCTCGGCCTGCTGCTGTTCGCCGTGGCCCTGGTGCTGGCGCCGTGGATCGTCGGGCATGCCGGCGGCAACACCTGGGTACGCACCCTGGATTTTGCCTTGCTGTACATCATGCTCGCCCTCGGGCTGAACATCGTGGTCGGCTACGCCGGACTGCTGGACATGGGTTTTATCGCGTTCTACGCGGTGGGCGCCTACCTTGCCGCGCTGCTGTCGTCGCCGCACCTGTTGCAGCAGTTCCCGGCGCTGGTGGCGTGGCTGCCGGCGGGGATGCACACCTCGATCTGGCTGATCCTGCCATTGGGCGCTTTGCTCGCCGCCGGCTGCGGGGTGGTGCTCGGGGCGCCGACCTTGCGCCTGCGTGGCGACTACCTGGCCATCGTCACCCTCGGCTTTGGCGAGATCATCCGCATCTTGCTGCGCAACCTCGATCGCCCGGTGAATATCACCAACGGCCCCAAAGGCATTTCGCAAGTCGATCCGGTCAGCCTGCTGGGTGTGAACCTGGGGCGCACCCAGGAGCTGTTCGGCCTGCGCCTGCCGTCGGTGTACCTCTATTACTACCTGTTTGCCGCGCTGGTGGTGCTGATCCTGTTCGCCTGCATTCGCCTGGAGCGCTCGCGCATCGGCCGCGCCTGGGTGGCGATCCGCGAAGACGAAGAAGCGGCGCAGGCCATGGGCGTGAATACCGTGCGCCTCAAGCTGCTGGCGTTCGCGATTGGCGCCGCGTTCGGCGGCGTGAGCGGCGCGCTGTTCGCAGCGTTCCAGGGTTTTGTCTCGCCGGAATCGTTCACCCTCAATGAGTCCATCGCGGTGCTGGCGATGGTGGTGCTTGGCGGCATGGGCCATATCCCCGGGGTGATGCTCGGCTGCGTGCTGCTGGCTGTGCTGCCCGAAGCCCTGCGCGCGAGCATGGGCCCGCTGCAGCAGGCGCTGTTCGGCCAGGTGCTGGTCGACCCGGAAATCATCCGGCAGTTGTTCTACGGCCTGGCGCTGATCCTGGCGATGCTCTACCGACCTGCCGGGCTATGGCCCAAAGGAGTAGCACGATGAACGCACCGTTGTTGCAGATTGACCAGGTCAACAAGCACTTCGGCGGCGTCGCGGCGCTGACCGACGTGAGCCTGAGCATCCAGCCCGGCGAAATCTACGGGCTGATCGGCCCCAATGGAGCCGGCAAGACCACTTTCTTCAATGTCATGACCGGCCTCTACACCCCGGATTCCGGGCGCTTCCAGCTGGACGGGCGCGAGTACCGGCCGACCAGCGTGCACCAGGTGGCCGAAGCCGGCATCGCGCGCACGTTCCAGAATATCCGCCTGTTCAATGCCATGAGTGCGCTGGAAAACGTCATGGTCGGGCGCCATGTGCGCACCCGCAATGGCCTATGGGCCGCCTTGAGCCGCCATCGCCGCGCCCGTGATGAAGAGGCGCAAACCCGCGCGCATGCCCATCGTTTGCTCGCCTATGTGGGCCTGGCCGGCTTTGCCAACTACCGCGCCGACAGCCTGAGCTACGGCCACCAGCGCCGCCTGGAAATCGCCCGCGCGCTGGCCACCGAACCGCGCCTGCTGGCGCTGGACGAACCGGCGGCGGGCATGAACGCCAGTGAGAAGGTGCAACTGCGCGGCCTGCTGGAAAAAATCCGCGACGACGGCCACACGCTGTTGTTGATCGAGCACGACGTCAAGCTGGTGATGGGCGTGTGCGACCGCATCAGCGTGCTCGATTACGGCCAAGTCATTGCCGTCGGGCCACCGGCCGAGGTACGTCAGCACCCGGCCGTGATCCAGGCCTATTTGGGAGCCAGTGCACATGTCTGAAGCCCTGTTGCAGGTCGACGGTTTGCAGGTGCGCTACGGCGCGATCGAGGCGGTCAAGTCCCTGGACCTGCAGATCGCCGAAGGCGAACGCGTGACGCTGATCGGTGCCAATGGCGCCGGCAAGACCTCCAGCCTCAAGGCGTTGACCGGCCTGCTGCCGGCCGCCAAGGGCACGATCCGGTTTGCCGGGCGCTCGATTCGAGGCCAGGCACCGGACCAACTGCTGCGCCAGGGCATCGCCATGGTGCCGGAAGGGCGCGGGATTTTTGCGCGGATGAGTGTGCTGGAAAACCTGCAGGCCGGCGCTTTTGTGCGCCGCGACCACGCGCAGGTGCAGCGTGAAATGCGCCAATTGTTCGAACACTTCCCGCGCCTCGAAGAGCGCCTGCAACAGTCCGCCGGGCTGCTGTCAGGCGGTGAGCAACAGATGCTCGCCCTGGCCCGTGCGCTGCTGTCGCGCCCGCGCCTGTTGATCCTCGATGAGCCGTCCATGGGCCTGGCGCCGATCATGGTCGAGAAGATCTTCCAGGTGATCGACGACGTCTGCCGCCAGGGCATGACGTTGTTGCTGGTGGAGCAGAACGCTCGGCTGGCGCTGCAGGTCACCGACCGCGCGTACGTGATGGACACCGGGCGCATCAGCCTTGTCGGTCCGTCCGCCGCATTGCTTGAACACCCCGAGGTGCGCAGCGCCTACCTCGGTGAATAGAACCCAACCATGACGCTACCGGACGCCCGGCGTGTTTCGACCCGCCCGAAAAGACACAGGAACGACTGATGAAGACTTTGAAGCAAACCGTATTGATAGGCCTGGCCCTGAGCAGCCTGGCAAGCGCCGTGGCCCAGGCCGACCAGACCGTGTTGATTGGCTTGGCGGGTCCGCTGACCGGCCCGTCCGCGCGGATCGGCAAAGACCTGGAAAATGGCGCGCAACTGGCCATCGACCGGGCCAACGCCCAGCACCCGAAGATCAACGGTGAAGCGGTGACTTTCAAGCTGGTGTCCGAAGACGACCAGTCTGACCCGCGCACAGCCGTGACCGTCGCCCAGCGCCTGGTGGATGAGGGCGTGGTCGGCGTGGTCGGCCACTGGAATACCGGCACCAGCATTCCGGCGGCGCGGGTGTACCACGACGCCGGCATCGCCCAGGTCGCGCCGGTGGCCACCGGGCATGCCTACACGCAGCAGGGTTTCGACACCAGTTTCCGCATCATGGGCCATGACGACGATGGCGGTCAGGTGGCCGGCGCCTATGCCTTGAACACGCTCAAGGCGCAGCGCATTGCTGTGATCGACGACCGTACCGCCTTCGGCCAGGGCCTGGCGGACCAGTTCGTCAAATCCATCCAGGCCGGTGGCGCCAAGGTGGTTGCCCGTGAATATGTCGACGACAAGACCATCGACTTCAGCGCGGTGCTTACCAATATCCGCAGCCAGAACCCCGACCTGATCTTCTTCGGCGGCGTTGACGCCCAGGCCGCGCCGCTGGCCCGACGCATCAAGCAGTTGGGCATCAAGGCACCGTTGATGGGGGCCGGTGGGTTTGTCAGCCAGACCTTCCTGCAACTGGCGCAGAACGAAGGCGAGGGCGTGATAGCCCTGGAGCCGGGCCTGGCGGTTGCACAGATGCCGGGTGGCAAGGCATTCGAACAGGCCTATAAAGAACGCTACAAAACCAATATCGAACTGCATGCGCCGTTTGCCTACGACGGTGTCGGCGTGCTGGTGGCGGCGATTGAAAAGGCCGATTCGGTGGATCCGCAGAAGTACCTGCCGGTGCTGCGCGCGATCAGTTACCCGGGCGTGACCGGCACTATTGCCTTCGATGCCGAGGGTAACTTGAAGAAACCGTCGTTCACCGTTTACCAGGTCAAGGCCAATCAATGGCAGCCGGTAAGTGTGGCAGGCGGTCAATAACCGCCGACGTCTGGCCGGCGAACTGCTGGGGTGGTGAGTGGGCTTGTCCCGCGTTGGGTGCCGAAGCCGCCGCAAAATCAGCTGCCGAGGTGTATCTGAAACAGCGCGGCGTGCTTATTGGGGCTGCTTTGCAGCCCAACGCGGGGCAAGCCCGCTCGCCACGGAAAAGCCTCTCAGTGTGGGGGCAATCAATAGGTTTTGTGGAGCTGACGGAGGCACACAATGAGCAATCTGGAAGGTGAACTGGGCATTCTTGCCCGGCGGCGGATCGAAGCCGAAATCATCAAGCCGATCTACGAGATCCTGGTGCGCGAGCAGGGCAAGGCCTTTGCCGCCGCCGTGATCGGCGAGGCCGTGGGCAACGCGGCGATTCAGGCCGGCAAGCATTTTGCCGCGCTGGAAGAGCAGGGCGCCGACCTCAAGAGTTTTGTCGAACTGCAAGTGCTGTGGGAAAAGGACGACGCGCTCAAGGTCGAGATCATCGCCAGCGATGCCGAGCACTATGACTACGACGTCAAGCGCTGCCGCTACGCCGAGATGTACCACGAGATGGGCCTGGGCGAGATTGGCCACTTGCTGTCGTGCAACCGCGACGAGTTGTTCATCGTCGGCTACAACCCGGACATCGAACTGACCCGCACCCAGACCATCATGGGCGGCGCGCACCACTGTGATTTCCGCTATCGGGCCAAACCCCATGAGTAACCTGGCGCGGGTCAATGGCGAACGCCTGTGGGCATCGCTGATGGAAATGGCGCAGATCGGCGCCACCGAAAAGGGCGGCGTCTCGCGCCTGGCGCTGACCGACGAAGACCGTCGTGGCCGGGACCTCTTCGTGCAGTGGTGCGAAGCCGCCGGCTGCACGGTGCGGGTCGACGCCATGGGCAATATCTTTGCGCGCCGCGCCGGCAAAAATGACGACCTGGCGCCGGTGCTGACCGGCTCGCATGGCGACTCGCAACCCTTCGGCGGCAAGTACGACGGCATCTACGGCGTGCTTGCCGGTGTGGAAGTGCTGCGGACCCTGAATGACCTGGGCATTGAAACCGAGCGCCCCATCGAGGTGGTCAACTGGACCAACGAAGAAGGCTCGCGTTTTGCTCCGGCGATGATTTCTTCCGGGGTCTACGCCGGCGTGTTCGATCTGGAATACGGGCTGTCCCGCGCGGACAAGGCCGGTGTGACCATTGGCGAGGCCTTGCAGCAGATCGGCTATGCCGGGCCTCATCAGGTCGGCGGCCAGGCCGTGCATGCCGCGTTCGAACTGCATATCGAACAAGGCCCGATTCTCGAAGCCCAAGGCATCACCATCGGCGTCGTCACCGGCGCCCAGGGCCAGCGCTGGTATGAAGTCGAATTGAGCGGGCGCAGCGCCCACGCCGGCACCACGCCGATGGACCATCGCCTGGATGCGCTGCTCGGTTTTGCCCGGGTGGTCGAGGCCGTCAATGGCCTGGGCCTGGAGCAGGGCGCCGAAGGACGGGCGACGGTGGGCATGGCGAACATCTTCCCCAACTCGCGCAACGTGGTGCCGGGACGGGTGTTTTTCAGCGTGGAGTTCCGCCACCCGGACGAAGCGGTGCTGGCGCGCCAGGACCAGCAATTGCGTGACGCCGTGGCACGCATCGCCGCAGGGATTGGCCTGCAGCACAGCGTGAAGCAGATTTTCCAGTACGCGCCGATTGCCTTCGACGCTGACTGTGTCGAGGTGGTCCGCACCTCCGCGGAAAAGCTCGGCTACAGCCAGCGGCCGATGATCTCCGGCGCCGGGCATGACGCCTGCTACCTGAACCAGGTAGCGCCGACCGCGATGATCTTCGTGCCCTGCGTGGACGGGCTCAGCCACAACGAGGCGGAAGAAATTTCCCCCGAATGGTCGACGGCGGGGGCGGACGTGTTGCTCCAGGCGATCCTGGCCAAGGCCTCTGCCTAGCAGACATGCAATGTCAAAATGTGGGAGCGGGCTTGCCCGCGATTACGCTGGGTCAGCCACTGCAGA
>NZ_JANLOH010000033.1:0-26231 GCF_025466155.1 Pseudomonas sp. 13B_2.1_Bac1
TAGGCCGCCATAACCGCAGCAACGGATATGCCCCCACCCCCTGCTGCCCCCTGAACACCCACTGCTGCAAGACTGCTGCCACAGCAACACCCCTCCCCCAAAATCCCCCCCCACCCCCCCGCAACCATTACCCCCAACCCCAATGGCATGCCCGTTGCACACATCCCCTCAATCAGGTCCACGCACCTTGCACGACTGAAATCAGGAGCACCCATGAGCACTGAATTTTTCTGGCGCCTGCCATTGGGCACCGACGGCCCGCAGCTGACCACCGACAAGCACAACCGGGGCAACCCGGACTACCGCCCCGGCCATATCGCCCCCGGCCGCCTGCCGAATGGCGAGCCCGATGACTTCACCTACATCGACTACATCGCCCAGGTGGCCAAGGCCGCCGAACTGGCAGGCTTCGAAGGCGCACTGCTGCCCACCGGCCCCGAGCCGTGGATTGCCGCCGCGGCACTCGCCCGGGAAACCCGGCGCATCAAGTTCCTGATCGCCTTCCAGGCCACCTGGACCCTGCCCGCCTATGCCGCGCAGCAAGCCGCGATCCTGCAGAACCTCAGCCGTGGTCGCCTGGAGTGGAACATCATCACCGGCGGCAACCCGGCCAGCCAACGCGCCAACGGCGACTTTCTCGAACATGACCTGCGCTACAAGCGCACCGGCGAGTTCCTCGACATCATCCAGGGCCTCTGGGAAAACCAGAAATTCTCCTATGACGGCGATATCTACCAACTGGAAAACGGCTCGCTGCCCGCCGGCCTGCACAACGAACGCAAGCCGGGGGTGTATTTCTCGGGGTTCTCCGAGGCCGCGCTGGTTGTGGCCGCCCGACATGCCGACGTCTACCTGAACTGGGCCGAGCCGATCGACAAGCTCCAGCCGCACATCGACCGGGTGCGCGAACTGGCGGATAAACAGGGGCGTACCGTGCGTTTCGGCCTGCGTGTCGACCTGTTCGCCCGCGAAACCGAAGAGCTGGCCTGGAAGGACCTGCGCCGCCAGTTCGACAAGCTCGAAGGCAAGACCAGTGCCGTGGCCAAGGGCTTTACCAGCGGCTCGGATTCGGTCGGTGCCGCCCGGCAAACCGCCTACCACCAGAACGTCGACCGCTTTGATGACCTGATCATCGGCCCCAACCTCTGGGCCGGTTTTGCCAAGGCCAAGCCGGGCCCGACCGTGGGCCTGGTGGGCAGCCACGAAAACATTGCCGAGCGCCTGGTGGAATACCGCGACGCCGGTTTCTCGACCTTTATCCTCGCCGGCAATCCGCACCTGGAAGAGGCCCTGCGCATTGGCCAGGAAGTCTTGCCGCTGGTGCACCAACGCCCGGCCGTCCAACCTTTGAAAGCCAGCGCCTGAACGCTGGGGGAGCCCCTTTGATGACGCAACCTCTCGACACCCTGTGGTACACCCGTTGTCCTGTGCCGACCGGCCTGGGCATTGCCGTGCAAAAAGGCTGGCTGCAAGACACTGTCGGTGCCCTCGGCACCGAGGTGCAGTCGCTGCGCGAGTCGAATGACAAGGCCGTACGCGAGTCGCACTTCGACCACACCCTGCAGAATTCCGTGCGCCACGGTGGCAATATCCCGGCGATCTGGGCCCGCGCCCAAGGCCGTGAAACCCGTGTGATCGGCCTGTCCTGGGCGGACGAAGTGCAATTGATCCTGACCCGCCAGGACAGCGGCATCAAGACCGTCAAAGACCTCAAGGGTCGCACCTTCGGCCTGCCGGATTGGGTCGGCGCGCAGATCGACTTTACGCGCGCCCAGGCCCTGCGTGGCCTGGAAAACGCCCTGTCGCTGGAAGGCCTGAAGGTCGGCGACGTCAAGCTGAAGAACTTTCAATACGGCGGCACCTTCAGCGACAGCGCAGTGCGCAACGTGGCCGGCACACCGGTAACCGCGCAGACGACTGGACGCAACCTGGAGCTGATCGGCCTGCTGCGCGGCGAAGTTGACGCGATCTTCCTCAAAGGCGCCAGCGCGGCGCAGCACGCGCATGATTTCGGCCTGCACACGGTGATCGACACCGGCGCCCACCCCGATCCGCTGATCCGCAGCAACAATGGCACCCCGCGCACCCTGGCGGTCGACCTGAACCTGCTGGACCAGCATTTTGACGTGGCCACCGGCATCCTCGACTCCGTGCTGCGTGCCGAGCAGTGGGCGCACACCCACCCGGAAGACACCCGGCGCTACCTCGCGCGGGAAACCAACAGCAGCGAATACTGGGTGACCGCCGCCTATGGCGACGATGCTCACCTGCGCCTGCGTACCGGGCTGGATGAACAAGCCATTGCGGCCTTGCAGGACTTCACTCACTTCCTGCATCGGTGGCGCTTTATCCCGCAAAGCTTCGATGTGCGCGAATGGATTGACGCGCGGCCGTTGCAGGCGCTGCTCCAAGGCAACACCGCACTCGCCGGCTAACCCCTGTAGGAGCCCGCTTGCCGGCGATAGCGTGTTTGCGGACGCCATCGCCACCCAGCCAGGCGCCCACAGAAGACTTCATGGATTGGAACGAAGAATTTTATGAGCAAACCACTCGATACTCTCTGGTACACCCACAGCCCGGTGCCCACCGGGCTTGGCATTGCGGTGCAGTCCGGGCGACTCGCCGAAGCCTTCCTGCCCTTTGGCACCAATATCCAATCGCTGCGCGAGTCCACCGAGCGCGAAGTGCGTGAAGCGCACTATGACCATCACCTGCAGAATTCGGTGCGCCACGGCGGCAATATCCCGGCGATCTGGGCCTATGCCAGCGGCGTCGAAACCCGCGTGCTGGGGCTGTCGTGGAGCGATGAAGTGCAGTTGATCCTGACCACCGCCGAAAGCGGCGTGAAGAGCGTGCGCGACCTGAAGAACCGGCGCTTCGGCTTGCCGAAATGGGCCAATGTGCAAATCGATTTCACCCGTGCCCAGGCGCTGCGCGGGCTGGAAAACGCGCTCAAGCTCGAAGGCCTGGAGGTCGCGGATGTGGAGTTGGTGGACTACCCCTACGGCGGCACCTACAGCGACAACCAGACCTCCTACGTCTATGGACCGGAAGTCAGCCTGGGCGTCAGCCGTTTCAGCCGGCGCAACAACGAGCTTATCGGCCTGCTGCGCGGCGACATCGACGCGATCTTCCTCAAGGGCGCGCATGCCGTGCACCTGGCCAACGAGTTCGGCCTGCATGTGGTGGTCGACACCGGTTCGCACCCGGACCCGCTGATCCGCTCCAACAACGGCACGCCCCGCACGCTTACGGTGGATATCCACCTGCTGCAGGAACACTTCGATGCCAGCGTGAAGATAGTCGACACGGTGTTGCGCACCGAGCAGTGGGCCTGGGCCAACCCGGACGAAACCCGGCGTTTTCTCGCCAAGGAACTCAATACCAGCGAGTACTGGGTCACGGCGGCGTATGGCGAGGACGCGCATCGGCGTCTGCGCACGACCCTCGACTCCCGCTCGATTGAAGCACTGCAGGACTTCACCGACTTCCTGTTCCGCTGGAACTTCATCCCACGCCGTTTTGATGTGCGCGACTGGATCGATTTCAGCGTGCTGGAAAAAGTCATCGGCTCCACCTCTCGCGTCGCCGTGTAACCCTCGCACCGGCGATGGCGATCTCGATGACGCCATCGCCGCGATGCGACGATTCGACAAGCCGGGCTTCTACAAATCCGCTGAAACCAGGGCCAATTGTGTTGGCCTGGCAACACCTCTCCTGCTGCTCCAGCAGCACCCGCCAAGCACTTTCTGCTGATTGTTACACAGGCCTGTCCCGAGGACTTTTTTCGCCTGCTTGTTTTCACCCAAACATGTTTTTTTAGTGTTTATATTCAACAGCTTATGCGCTTGTATCAACACTGAAATCCTCTTGGCACGATCTCTGCTCTACCCCCTTCAAGGACACTTTTCCGGGGGAGACTGCAATGCATAAAATCAATCCAATCACCAAGGGCTTATGGCTGGCGTTACTGGTCACCGGTGGCGCGCATGCCGCTGAAGAAGACACCGCAAAAACCGAGCCGTCACTCAAGACCGTCACCGTCACCGCACAGCACCGCGAGGAAACCCTGCAAGAGGTTCCGGTGGCCGTGTCGGCGGTCCAGGGCACTACCCTGGTCGCCGACGGCGTACGCAATATGGGCGACATCACCACCTTCATTCCCAACGCCTCGGCGAAGAACCCGGACGGTGACGGGCGGCCGCGCTGGTACATCCGCGGGCTAGGCACCGGCGATACCGGCGCGGCGACCGTCTACCCGGTGGGCATCTATGCCGACGACGTCTACCTGAACGCGCCGATTGCCGGCGGCGGGCCGCTCTGGGACCTGGAGCGCATCGAGATTCTGCGCGGACCACAGGGCACGCTGTACGGCAAGAACACCA
Organism: Pseudomonas sp. 13B_2.1_Bac1; assembly: GCF_025466155.1. Taxonomy (NCBI): domain Bacteria; kingdom Pseudomonadati; phylum Pseudomonadota; class Gammaproteobacteria; order Pseudomonadales; family Pseudomonadaceae; genus Pseudomonas; species Pseudomonas sp. 13B_2.1_Bac1. The sequence continues at coordinate 4,386 of NZ_JANLOH010000033.1, forward strand.
CCGCGGGTGCGGTGAACATCATCTCCAAGAAGCCGACCTTCGACACCGACGGGTTCGGCACTATCGGCTTTGGCAGCAAGAACGAACGCATCCTCAGCGGCGCCCTGGGCGGTGCCCTGGTGGATGAAAAACTCGCCGCGCGGATCTCGCTGTACTCCGAGGAGCGCGACGGCTTCCAGAAGAACCTGGTGGACGATCACACCTACGGCGACGTGAATAAAAAGGCCGTACGCCTGCAATTCTTCGCCCAGCTCAATGACGACCTCGACGCGTTGTGGAAGATCCACGCCCGCGAGTTCAAGGGCGATGGTGCCAACGGTGCGCTGACCCTGGGCCGTTACTACAACGTCGGCTACCAGCGCCCGCTGGGGCGCAATATCGCGCTGAACGTGAAGGACGATTCCAAGCTCGACCACGACGGCACCTCGCTGACGCTCAACTGGCACCTGGGCGACTACACGCTGACGTCGATCACGGCCTACGACTACATTCGTGGCCAGTCCAGCAGCGACGCCGACTACACCCCGTACGAAGTCAACGGTACGTCCACCGCCGACAACAAATACACCCAGTATTCACAGGAAATCCGCCTGGCCTCGCCCCAGCAGGAAACCCTGCGCTGGCTGGCCGGCGCCCATTACTTCCACGAAGACCTCGACAGCAGCGCCGGGCGGTTTATCCAGCCTGGCCCGACACCGAACGGCACCGGGTCCAACCAGATCAACGGCGCCACGGACTTTCGTGACCTGAGCTACGACCACAAGACCGACAGCTACGCGCTGTTCGGCAACCTGACCTACGACTTCACCGACAACTTCAGCGTGACCGGTGGCCTGCGCTGGACCCAGGAAAAGAAAGACATCGACCTCAACCTCGCGCAGCTGACTCGCGCCACCGCCAACGGCCCGCTGATCCCGCTGGCCGCTGCCGGCAGCAACGGCAATCGCCAGGAAAACAAGACCTGGGAGGCCTGGACCTACGACCTGACCCCGGAATACCGCATCAACGACAACGTGCGCGTGTTCTTGCGCTATGCCCACGGCTTCCGGTCCGGCGGCTTCAACACCGGGCTGTCGACCAGCCTGTCGCAGTTGACCACGGTGGACCCGGAACAACTCGACGCGTACGAATTCGGCGTCAAGTCCGAGTGGTTCAACCATCGCCTCACAGCCAACGCGAACATCTTCTACTACGACTACTCGGACATTCAGGTCAACCTGCTGACGGTCAACAACGGTGTGCTGACCACGGCGCTGACCAACGGCGCCAAGGGCAAGGTCAAGGGCGCCGAGCTGGAACTCGAAGGCCAGCCGACCGACTACCTGCACCTGCGCGCGGCGGTGTCGTTCCTCGATACCGAGTACACCGACTTCAAGAACACCAACCCGACCACGGGCGCGGTCACCGGCGACTACAGCGGCAACAGCTTCGTGCGTTCACCGCGCAACGTGGTATCGCTGGGCGGCGACTACACCTTCCCGCTGGAGATCGGCGGCAAGCTGGTGGCCGGTGCCGACGTGAGCTTTCGTGACAAGGAATACTTTCTCGCCGACCGCCAGAGCAGCGCCGACAAGGACTTGAGCCAAGCGCACTACACCTTGGCCAACAGCCGCCTGACCTGGTACAGCGCGGATGAAAAACTCAGCGTCACCGGGTTCGTAAATAACCTCACCGATCGCCGCTACCAAGTGCATGGCCGGCCCAACGGTGGCCTCGGCCAATACGTGATCACCTATGGCGACCCGCGCACCGTGGGCCTGAGCGTGACCAGCCGCTTCTAAGCCAGACGCTGGAGGGTATTTATCCGCCTAGCAGGATCAATGTGGGCACTGGCTTGCCAGCGCCCACAACTGGCCCCCATTGCTTGAGCCACGACACCCGGCCCGCCATCGCCACTATCCAGCCATTCTATTTTTGAAAGGACCACTTCCATGTTCCAACGTACTCCGTTGGCCGGCGCCATCGCGCTGGTCATGGCCAGCCTTGCCCTGCCCGTCGTCGCGGCAGACGAGACCCAACCGACCGCAAAAAACGATCACCTCGACACCGTGGTGGTCCTCGGCACCCGGCGCAGCGACCTGACCGCCCTGCAAAGCGCGGCACCGGTGGACGTGCTCTCCGGCGAGCAATTGCAACAGACCGGCGCCACCGATTTGTCCGGTGCCCTCACCGCCCTGTCGCCATCGTTCAACTTCCCACAGTCGCCGCAGGGTGCCTTCGCCGGTTCCATCGCCCAGGGCGCCTCGTTGCGTGGCCTGGCCTCAGACCAGGTGCTGGTGCTCGTCAATGGCAAGCGCCGCCACAGCAGCGCCAACATCACCCGCCAGAGCCTGGTGAACGGGCGTGGCGCAGCGGCGGTGGATTTGAGCCTGATCCCACTGAGCGCGATCCAGCGCGTCGAGATCCTGCGCGACGGCGCCGCCGCTCAGTACGGCTCGGATGCAATCGCCGGGGTGATCAATATTGTGCTCAAGGAAAACGATGACGGCGGCAACCTCGGCTACCGCTTCGGCGGCTACGACAAGGGCGACGGTATCCAGCGCAAGCTCAGCGGCTGGAAGGGTTTCGCGTTGCCCAACGACGGTTTCCTGACCCTGAGTTTCGACGCCGGCAGCCAAGACCCGGCCAGCGATACCAACCCCGACAACCGGATCTTTTACCCCGGCGACACCAGCGTCAACACGCCCCGCGAGCAGAACAACCGCTACCGCACCTGGCGCTGGGGCGCGGGCAATGTCTCGGACCAGTACAATGTTGTCGCCAACAGCGAGATCGGCGTCGGCGAGGGCCTGACCGCCTATGGCTTTGCCACCTATGCCCACAAGAACACCGACGCCGAAGGCTTCTTCGACCCGCCGACCACCCTGCGCAACAACTACGGCAGCACCGCGTTGCAGCGTTACCCGGACGGTCGCTTGCCGATCACCCGCTACAGTCTGGAAGACTACGCGGTCACCGGCGGCCTGCGCTTCGAGAGCGACCAATTGGGCAAGTTCGACCTGGCCCTGAACCATGGCAACAACACACTTGAGTCCGCTGACCGCAATGCGATCAACCCCAGCTATGGGGTGAACAGCCCGTCGTCGATCTACACCGGCAAGCGCGAAAACGATCAGACCAACCTGACCCTGGACTGGGTGCGCGACTTCCCCACCGACCTGCTGTTCAAGCCACTGACCCTGTCCGCAGGCCTGGCATGGCGCAAGGAAAACTACCAGTTGAGCGCGGGCGAAGCCGCCGGCTGGCAAAACGGGCCGCTGTTCAACACCATCGACCCGATCACCGGGCGGCGCATCCCGGGCTATTACTCGGGCATCACCCAGGTCGATGCGGCCTCACTGGACCGCAAGGTGCTCGGTGCCTACATCGACGTCGAAGGCCAGATCACCGAGAAATTCCAGGCCGGCGTGGCGGTGCGCACCGAGCACTATTCGGACTTTGGCGACACCACCAACGGCAAGCTGTCGCTGCGCTATGACTTCACCCCACAGATCGCCGCCCGGGCCACCGCCAGTACCGGCTACCGCGCGCCGTCGCTGGTGCAGAGCGGCATGTCCTCATTCAGCGTGCAGGTGGTGGAGCAACCGCCGGGCAGCGGCAACTACGTCGAGGTGCAGCAACGCACTCTGCGTGCCAACAGCCCGGAAGCCCAGGCACTCGGTGGCAAGGCCCTCAAGCCCGAGGAGTCGACCAACTACTCCCTGGGCCTGGTGTGGCGCCCACTGGAAAATGCCTCGGTGACGGTGGACGCCTACCGGATCAACATCAATAACCGCATCACCCTCTCCGACCAGTTGCCCGCCAGCGTGGTCTCGCCGATCTTCGCCGGCACGCCCTACGCGAATATCCAGAGCGCGGCGTTCTACACCAACGTGGCCGACACCCGCACGGACGGCGTCGAGTTGACCGGCAACTACCAGTGGGACCTGCAGCAATGGGGCCGCCTGAACCTGAGCAGTGGTTTTGCGCAGAACAACACCACCATCACCGGCTTGCGCGACGTCGGCAATATCAAGGGCTCGCAGATCATCGGGCGCAATACCCAGGGCCTGATCGAAGACGGCACCCCGCAAAACAAGCTGACCCTGAGCGCCAACTGGCTGTATGAAAACTGGGGGCTGACCATTGCCCAGCGCCGCTACGGCGAGTGGAAAAGCCTCAACGCCACCAACCCCAACCTCGACCAGACCTACAGCCCGCAATGGGTGACTGACCTGGACCTGTCCTACACCTTCCACAAGGGCGTGAAGGTCTCGGTGGGCGCGATCAACCTGTTCGACTCGCACCCGGACAAGGCTGACGGCGCGCAGCTGTATGGCGTGCCCAAGTACTCGATCACCAGCCCGGAAGGCGCGCAGGGTGCGTTCTACTACACCAGTGTGAGCTACGACTTCTGAGAAGACTGCTGAATGGGTGCTGCTCCAGCAGCACCCGATCACCATTTCCCAGCGACCACTCCCCTGTGGAGCCCGGCTTGCCGGCGATGATGTCCCGCGCAAATGTGCACACCTGCAGGGCCCCATCGCCGCCAAGCCAGCACCTACAGGGAGATTCGGTGATGTGGCACATGTCTTGCGATAGTCGCTGGGTATTCAGCTGAATTAAGACTTGCCATGCGCCTGCTTCGATACCTCACCTGGCTTATCTCACCCGTGGCCCTGCTGGCCGTCTGGACGCTGGTGGCCCACCTCGGGATTTTCCCGCGCAACCTGCTGGTACCGCCCGCCCAGGTGCTGCAGGCCTTCGAAGACCTGCTGGCCAGTGGCGAGCTGCTCGAACACCTCGGCAACAGTCTGTCGCGCCTGGGCCTCGGCTTTGGCATCGGCTCGTTGTGCGGGTTGGCTTTCGGCGTGCTGATGGCGCTGTCGAAAAACGTCGAGGCGTATTGCGGCCCGCTGTTTCATACCCTGCGCCAGATCCCTAGCATCGCCCTGATCCCGATGTTCGTGCTGCTGTTTGGCATCGACGAAACCTTCAAGATCATCATCGTCGCCAAGACCGCGTTCTTCCCGGTGGCACTGGCCGCTGGCGAAGGTGTACGGGGTATCCCGCGCAGCTATTTCGAAGTGGCGGACGTGTATCGCCTGCGCTGGCCGACTTTTGTGCGCCTGGTGGCCCTGCCCGCTGCGGCGCCGCCGATCATCACCGGCTTTCGCATCAGCCTGACCCGCGCCTGGGTGGTGCTGGTGGCCACTGAGTTGCTGGCCGCCGACAGTGGCCTGGGCCAGATGATCGAGATGGCGCGGCAGATGCTGCGCATAGACGTGGTGATGGTCGGCGTGGTGGTCACCGGCGTGATCGGTTTTACCCTCGACTATGCCTTTCGCCGCATCGAACAACGCCTGTTCCGCTGGCAAACCCGCTAGGAGTTCCGATGCTGCCTGTATTGAAAAAAGCCCGTGGGCTGTTGCTGCCGCTGCTGCTGATCCTCGCCTGGGAATATGCCTCTCGCCAGGACGCCGCCGGCGCGTATGCGTTCGTACCATTGTCGGCAATAGGCTCGGCGTTGCTGGAGATGCTTGGCAACGGCGAACTGCTGGTCAACCTGCTGGCGAGCCTGGCGCGCACCAGCAGTGGCCTGGCCCTGGGCATTCTGTTCGGGGTGACGCTGGGGGTGCTGATGGCGCTGTCCAGCGTGGCCAACCGCTTGATCGGTCCTTTGTTCCATGCGATTCGCCAGGTGCCGATGCTCGGCTGGATCCCGCTGATTGCCATGTGGTTCGGCAATGGCGAGTTCTCCAAAGTGCTGATTGTCAGCCTGGCGGCGTTTTACCCGATGGTGCTCAACACTTACCAGGGCTTCAGCCACGTCGAGCGCCGCTACCGCGAAGTCGGCCAGGTGCTGGTCCTCACCCCGCTGCAGCAATTTACCCAGGTGCTGTTGCCGGCAGCCTTGCCGAGCATCGCCACCGGTGTCCTGCACGCGCTGGCGTTTGCCTGGGTAACGGCGATCGGCAGTGAGCTGTTCCTGTCCTCGGGTGCCGGCCTGGGCAACCTGATGATGAACGCCGAGGCCGGCTCGCGCATGGAAGTCATCGTGCTCAGCGTGCTGTGCATCGGCTTGCTCGGCTACCTGATGACCCTGTTGTTCACCCTGCTGAGCCGCCACCTGCTGCGCTGGCGCAACCTCCGTTGAAAGGCCTCGATATGAATGCAATCGCCCACGCTTCCCTTCATCAACACGTGCAGACCGGCGCACTGCAGATTCGCGGCTTGAACAAAGCCTATCGAATCGAAGGCCGCGCCTTGCCGGTGCTCCAGGACATCCACCTCGACGTACGCCCGGGTGAATTCGTCAGCATTGTCGGCGCCAGCGGCTGCGGCAAATCTACCTTGCTGCGCCTGATCGTCGGGCTGGAAGCCGAATACGAAGGCGATATCCTGCTCGACGGTAAACGCATCGCGTCCACCAGCCTGGAGCGCGGCATCGTGTTCCAGGACCACCGACTGTTCCCGTGGATGACCGTCAGCCAGAACATTGCCCTGGCGCTGAAAAACCACGCGCTGCCCGCGGCCGAAAAAGACCGCCAGGTCGCCGAACATATTGCCCTGGTCAACCTCAGCGGCTTTGAAAACGCCTACCCGCACCAGCTTTCGGGCGGCATGGCCCAGCGCGCGGCCATTGCCCGGGCGTTGATCAACAAGCCCAAGGTGTTGCTGCTGGACGAGCCCCTCGGCGCCCTCGATGCCCTGACCCGCGTGCACCTGCAGCGTGAGTTGCAACGCATCTGGGTGCAGCAGCGTTGCACGGTGATCATGGTCACCCACGACATCGAAGAAGCGCTGTACCTGGGCGACCGGGTGATCGTGATGGATGCCCATCCGGGGCGGATCAAGCATGAAATCCAGGTCGACCTGCCGCACCCACGCGACCGCGCCTCGCCGGTGTTGCAGGGCTACAAGGAGCAGTTGCTGGAAGAATTGGTCGGGCACTGATCCGTCCTGCCCCTGAAAAGTGTGGGAGCGGGCTTGCTCGCGAAAGCGGTGTGTCAGTCGCTGGAAGTGCTGACTGATCCACCGCTTTCGCGAGCAAGCCCGCTCCCACATTGGGGGATGCGTCGGCCACTAATGCGGCGCAAGGCCGAGCAATTTCTGCCACGCTGCCAAAATCCAGGCCTCACACCAATGAAACATGTGGGATTCATCGTCCATTAATGCGGCGCAAGGCCCGGCCATTTCAGCCACGCCGCCAAAATCCAGGCCTCACACCTATCAAAAATGTGGGAGCGGGCTTGCCCGCGAAGGCGGTGTGTCAGTCGCTGGAAGTGTCGATTGATCCACCGCTTTCGCGGGCAAGCCCGCTCCACTCAAGCATCCTCAAGAATCAGATCAGCGCCCTTCTCTGCCACCATCAGCACCGCCGCGTGGGTGTTGCCCGAGGTTACGTTGGGGAAGATCGATGCATCGACGATGCGCAAGCCCTGCAGGCCGTGCACTTTCAAGCGTTTGTCGACCACCGACACCTGCGGGTCCGAGCCCATGGCGCAGGAGCCGCACAGGTGGTAGATCGATCCGCTGTTTTCGCGGAAGTATTGCAGCATCTGCTCATCGGTCTGCACCGCATCGCCGGGCAATACTTCGGCCACGGTGATGCCCTTGAGCGCGGGCGCCTGCATGATCTTGCGCATCAACCGGCTGCCCTGGATCACCTCGTCGATGTCCTTCTCGGTGCTCAGGTAGTTGGGGTCGATCAATGCCGCGTCCCGTGGGTTTTTCGAGGCGATACGAATGGTGCCGCGGCTGGTCGGCCGGCACGGGTTGAAGCACAGCAGGAAGCCGGAATACGGCTCGGGCTTGAGGCTGGCCTTGTTGTTTTTCGGGATCTGGTACGACAGCGGATTGAAGTACAGCTGTAGGTTCGGGTCCTTCTGCGCCTCGTTGCCGCGAAAGAATCCGCCCGCCTGGTTCACGCTCATGGCCAGCGCGCCCTTGCGGGTCAGCAGGTACTTGAGGCCCAGTTTCAACTGGCCGAACAGCGAGCTGAGTTCGTCGTTCAGGGTCGGGATATTGGCCTTGTAGTAATAGCTCGCGCACAGGTGGTCCTGCAGGTTCTCGCCCACCGCCGGCAGGTGCTTGACCAGCGGGATCGCATGCTCGGCCAGCAGGTGCCGGTCGGCAACCCCGGACAATTGCAGGATCTTCGGCGTGTCCACTGCACCCGCGCACAGGATCACTTCCTTGCGCGCGCTGAAGGTGCGCGCCACGCCGTGCTGGGTGACGGCAATGCCGGTGGCGCGCTGCTGGTCGTCGAACAGCACGCGGTCGACCAGTGCATGCAGCTCCACCGTCAGGTTCGGCCGGCCGAGCGCCGGGTGCAGGTGCGCAAAGCTGCTGGAGCAGCGTTCGCCGTTGCGGGTGTTGACGTCATACAGGCCCGCGCCTTCGAAGTTCGGGCCGTTGAAGTCGTCGCTGTGGGCGTAGCCGAGCTGTTCGCAGCCCTTGAGGAACACGTCGCAGATCGGGTGGGTCTGGCCCTTCATCGGCGTGATGCTGATGGGGCCGCTGCCGCCGTGGTACTCGGTGTCGCCCAACGGGTGATTTTCCAGTTTGCGAAAGTACGGCAACACGTCCGCAAAGCCCCAGCCGTCGTTGCCGTTCGCGGCCCAGTCATTGAAGTCATGGGCCTGGCCGCGCACGTAGATCATCGCGTTGATCGAGCCCGAGCCGCCCTGCACCTTGCCGCGTGGCGCGTAGATTTCGCGCCCGGCCAACTGCTTTTGCGGCTGGCTGTAGTACATCCAGTTGAAGGTCGGGTTGTAATACATCTTGGCGAATCCGACCGGGATCTTGAACCACCAGGAGCTGTCCTTGCCGCCGGCTTCGAGCAGCAACACCGAGTATTCGCCAGAGGCGGACAGCCGGTTGGCGAGGATGCAACCTGCGGCGCCAGCGCCGGCGATGATGTAGTCATATGTCATTCACGGTTACCGCGTAAGTCGTTTTTTTAGCCCTTGGCGGGCGAAGTGTCTTTGACGTCAGCCGGCGTCGGCGCCATTTGCAGGTGCAAGCGCTGACCGCTGTACGGCGTGTGTTTGCGCACCACGTCCATGTTCAGTTCCACGCCCAGGCCCGGCTCGGTGGACGGGATGATGTAGCCGTCTTCCCATTGCAGTGGCTTGGTCAGCACTTCGGCGTGGAAGCCGCCCCAGGTCATGATGCTTTCCTGGATCAAAAAGTTCGGCGTGCACGTGGCCAGCTGGAAACTCGCCGCCGCGCCAATCGGCCCGTTGTACAGGTGCGGCGCGATCTGCGCGTAGTAGGCCTCGGCCATGCTCGCGATTTTCTTGGCTTCGAGCAGCCCGCCGCAGCGCGCCACGTTCATCTGCAGGATCGACGCGCCGCCGGCCTGCAGCAGCTTGAAGAATTCATACTTGGTGGTCAGCCGTTCGCCGGTGGCAATCGGGATGCTGGTCTTGGCCGCGACTTGGGCCATGGCGTCTTCCTGGCCGGGTGGCACCGGCTCTTCAAACCACAGCGGGTCGTATTTTTCCAGGCGCTTGGCCAGGCGGATTGCCGACGACGGCACCATCTGCCCATGGGTTCCGAACAGCAGGTCGCATTTGTCGCCCACCGCTTCGCGGATCTTGCGGCAAAACGTCTCGCAGCGTTCCAGCACTTCCAGCGAAATCTGGTGGCCGGAGTACGCGGTGTAAGGGCCGGCCGGGTCGAACTTCACGGCGGTGAAGCCTTTGTTCATGTTGTCGATGGCGCATTCGGCGGCCAGGTCCGGGTCGTCGTAGTCGTACTCGCCTTTGCTATTGACCGGGTACAGGTAGGTGTAGGAGCGCAGGCGCTCGTTGACCTTGCCGCCGAGCAACTCGTAGACCGGCTTGTTGGCGGCCTTGCCGATGATGTCCCAGCAGGCCATCTCCAGGCCGCTGACCACGCCCATCATGGTCAGGTCCGGGCGCTGGGTGAAACCGCTCGAGTAGGCCTGGCGGAAGAAGCGCTCGATATGGTGCGGGTCATGGTCGAGCAGGTAGCGTTCGAACACATCCTCGATGATCGGCAGCATGGCCTTGGGGCCGAATGTCGCGGCGTAGATCTCGCCGACACCTTCGATGCCGCAGTCGGTCTTGAGTTTGACGAACAGCCAGTACATGCCACCGATGTGCGGCGGCGGGACAGCAACGATATGGGTTTCAAGGGCGACGATTTTCATCTCAGGCACCTGTCTGGTTGAATTTTTTACGGTTGATTCGGGCGCGCAGGGTCAGGGCCGCAAGGGTGCCGAGCACGCCGATGAAGGCGATGTAGCCGAAATACAGGTTGTAGCCGGCCTTGCCTGGGTAGGTGTCGGTCAAGTAGCCGTTGATCAGCGGGATAAAGGTGTCCGGCAGGTAACCCACCACCGAGACAATGCCGATGGCCAGGCCAGTGATGCGCAGCGGGATGTCGCAGCTGTCGAGGATGGCCCAGTACAGGCCGCGAATCGCGTAGGTCATCAGGCCGATGAAGATCACCGTGCCGATCAGCAGGCCCAGGCTGTTGAAGGCCGGGAACACGATCAGCCCGAGCATGGCCAGGGTTACCAGGGCCAGCGCGACGATCAGTACCGAGATATTCGAGAACTTGTCACCCAGCCAGCCGCCGCCGATGCCGCCGATGGGGCGCATCCACAGCTTGATGGTGGTGATGGTGCCGGCCATCACGGCGGTCATGCCGCTGCCTTGCAGGTAGTCCGAGAAGCTGTAGGTGGCCCAGAACATGTGGTAGCCGCAGAACACAATCGCGGTGACCAGCCACAGCTCGGGGATCTTCACCAGGGTCGCCAGGTCGGCGATCAGGTTGAACTTGCGCTTCTCGACCGCCGGTGTTTCAGCCATGGATTTCGGGTCTTTCAACAGCACCAGCACACAGCCGATGGCGATGCAGGTGAAGGAATACAGGTACACCACATGCTTGAAGCCCTCGCCCGCCGACTCGCCACGGGTTTCGGTGGCAAAGGCGAACAGGCCCAGGGCCACGGTCGCCAGCAGCGCTTCCACCAGGCCGCGACCGCCATCGAGGATGCCGAAGAAGCGGCCCTGCTCGCTGTGGTGGGCAATCATCTTCACGCGCTTGAGCACCGAGGCCCAGAAGGTCAGGCCGGTGGTCAGGCCCCAGCAGCCGAAGATGATCATCAGGCCGGTCATGGACGGCACGCTGGAGTACCACAGGCCCAGCGCACCGGTGGCGACCAGTGAGAAAAAGATCAGGAAGCGCGGCGGCAGCCGGTCCGCCAGCCAGCCGCTGGGCAGGTAGCTGAGCAGAAAGATCGTGCCGAGCATCGAGTACAGGTAGCCCAGTTGACTGTGATTGATCTGGAATACGTCGAGCATGGTGGTCTGGTAGACCTGGCGCAGGTAGAGGATCGGGTAGATCGCTCCGGCGGCGAGAACCAGCAACATCAATTGGAAGTAGCGACTGGCAGTGTCGCTGTTTTTTGCCGCGGGCACGGCAGCGAAACCCGGGGCAACGGGTGCAGGCTTGGACATCTTGATGACCTCGGGCACCCACTGTGCGGATGCCCTGATAATTGTTTTTATAGAGGCAGCTGCCTCCCTCAAGCTTCAGGCGGCCAGTAAACCTTGCGCGCCTTGACTTGGAGCTCGCAGCTCGACACTTGTAGCTGCTTGGCTAGTACTTCATGACCACCAGGCGGGTCTGGGTGAACTCGAGCATCCCGTGTTTACCGTCATCGCCGCCCAGCCCTGAGCGTTTCCAACCGGCGTGGAAGCCCTGGTACGGGTCCGCCGGGGTGCGGTTGACGTACAACTCGCCGGCCTCGATGGCATTCGCCACCTTCATTGCCGTGCGGTAGTTCTCGGTATAGAGCACCGATGACAGGCCGAACTGATGGTCGTTGGCCATCGCCAGGGCTTCGTCGATGTCGCGGTACTTGAGCACCGGCAGCACCGGGCCGAAGATTTCCTCCTGGATGATCTCCATGTCCTGGCGGCAACCGCTGAGCAAGGTCGGCGGGTAGAAATGCCCGGGGCCGTCTGGCAGTACACCGCCGCTTTCCAGTACAGCACCGGCGGCGACGGCGCGCTCGACCATGGCATGGATAGTCTTTTGCGCGCTGGCATTGACCAGTGGCCCCATCAGGCTGGGATCCTGGGCGCGGTCGCCGAATTTCACCGCGCTGATCCTGGCTTTGAGCAAGGCGAGGAAGCGGTCGTAGACGGCTTCGTGCACGTACACGCGCTCAACCGCCGTGCACAGCTGGCCGCAGTGGGTGGTCTTGGAGGCGACGATGGCGCTGGCGGCGGTTTCCAGGTCGGCGTCCGCCTCGATGATCGCCGGCGTCTTGCCGCCCAATTCCAGGGACGGCTTGGCAATATTGGCCTTGCAGTAGTCCAGCACGATGCGCCCGGCATTCACACTGCCGGTAAGCGTAATCAGCCCGACCGCCTTGTGCGTGCAGACGCTGGCGGCGGTGGCGTGGTCCATGGTCAGGATGTTGATCACCCCGGCTGGAATCCCGGCCTTGACCACTGCCCTGGCAATCGCAAATGCCGACAGCGGCGTGTTGTTGCTCGGGCGCACTACCACGGTATTGCCGGCGATCAGCGCCGGGGCGATTTTGCGCAACAGGGTGTAGACCGGGTAGTTGAACGGAATCAGGCAGGCGACGACGCCAATCGGCTCGCGTTGCAGGAACAGGTTTTCGTCCGGGGTATCGCTGGGGATGATCTCGCCTTCGATACGCCGCGCCCATTCGGCGTGGTAGCGGGTGATCTGCGCGGCGTAGCGCGCTTCGTTGCTGGCGTCGCTGAGGCTTTTGCCCGACTCGCTGGCCAGCGCAGTGCCGATGGCCTCGGCGCAGGCATCCAGGGCATCGGCGAATGCACGCAGGTGTTCGGCGCGTTCGATGCTGGTGAGTTTGGCCCAGGTTTTCTGCGCGACGGCCGCGGCATCGACGGCGGCAATCGCCTCATCGGCGGTGGCGGCACTGACGTGGCCGACCACGGTTGCAGTGGCCGGGTTATATACGGCGATCAGGGCATCGCTGGCAGGTTCGACAAAGTGACCGTTGAAAAAATTGCGCTCGAGTTGCATGTGGTTCGCCCAACGTTGTTGTTATCCGAGTGACATGCAGTTTTGTCATCGGCCAGCCGTTGGACAAATGATTTATTGCGCGGGGTAACGTGCGAAAAACGCAGGTTAGTCGGTTTTACACCTCACAGGCCGCGTTGGCGCAGCCACTGCAGGAAGCCCTTCTTGGCCGGCACCACCGGCGCCTCCTGGGTCAAGGCCTGCGCGGCGTGGACGCGGAAATCCAGCAGCGCCTTCATGGCTTCGCTGATGTCATGACGCGCATCCAGGCACGGCTTCAAGTATTCCTTCTCGATGCGGTACAGGGTGCAGAAGGTCTTCGCCGAAAAGTCGGCCAACGCGGCCTCATCCGACAGGATCCCCGCCTCGCCAATCACTTCGCCCGGCCCCATGCGCCCGGCTTCGAATTTGCGCCCGCCCTTGGTCAGCATCACCGAGACCACCCCCGACTCGACGATAAACAAATGATCGCTGACCTCCCCGGCCGGCAGGATCATCTCGCCGGCGCGGTAAGTGTGCAGGGTCATGTTCTGGCTGAAGGTGTCTTTCTCTTCCTGGCGCAAGGTCGAGAAAATCGACGAACGCTCCAGCAACGCCCGCGCGGCGGACATGGCCGGTGGCGCGCCGCTTTCCGTGGCCGACAGCAACCCCACGCCTGCCGCCTGCAGGTGCCGGAACGCCAGGTCGTAGAGCTGGTTGCGCACCTCGCGCTTGAGGGCCATGGCCGGCACGAACCCGCTGATTTCATACTCGACGCCGCCACTGGCGGAGGTTTTGAACGCGACGCTCGGCGCGGGCGTCGCCAGCAGCGGCCGGCAGCCCTGCATTGCGCGCTCGAGTGCTTCGATCACGGTTTGCGGGCGTGCATGGGGGCTGACCTGCAGGCTTACCGCGAGGCCGAACATGTCCGCCGGGCGCGAGAAATTGATGATCTTGGCCTTGGCCGCCAGTGAGTTGGGGATCACCGCCATGCTGCCCTGGGAGGTTTGCAGCCGCGTGGCGCGCCAGTCGATATCGGTGACGCGGCCTTCGGTGCCGTCAATCGAGATCCAGTCATCGATCTGATAGGGCTTGGTGGTGTTGAGGACGATCCCGGAAAACACATCGCTCAAGGTGCTTTGCAACGCCAGGCCGACAATGATCGCCACCGCCCCGGACGTGGCGAGCACGCCCTTGACCGGCAGGTCGAGCACGTAGGCCATCGCGGCGATGATCGCGATCAGGAAAATCACCGCGCCCATCAAATCCTGCAACAACCGCCCGGTATGCCCGACCCGTTGCATCATCACGGTGCCCAGCAACACCGTCAGCGTGCGCGCCGCAAACAGCCACCAGCCGATCTGCAAGGCCGTGGCGGCCAGGTGCAAGGCGGTGTTGTCGGTGTAGGGCGCGAGTTGCATGGGGTTCATGCCGTCGTTGAACAGCACGGCGCTGAACACCGCGAAAATCGCCAGGCGCGCGGCAAGCTTCCAGTTGGCGAGGTTGGCGGAGATCAGGCGCCACACGGCGATGTCGATAAAGATCAGCGCCACGGCGCACAACATCGGGTGATCAGCGATAAATGAGGGCATCCAGGCGACTCCAGGGCGAATGACGGGAAGATCGCATGAAATCGGAACGCTGGAAACAAAATGTGGGCGCTGGCTTGCCTGCGATGCAGGCGCCTCGGTGCATGCGTTACACCGCGCTGATGCTATCGCCGGCAAGCCAGCTCCCACAGGGTTTTGCAGCGGGTCGTCAGGCGTGCATCTGCCCGAACTCGCCCGAGTGGAAATCCGCAAATGCCTGATGGATTTCCTGCTCGGTGTTCATCACGAACGGGCCGTGGCCGACGATCGGTTCGTCGATGGGCTCGCCGCTGAGCAGCAGCACCTTGGCGTTGTCATTGGACTCCAGGGTGAGCTGGCTGCCGTCACGTTCGAACAACGCCAATTGGCCTGGGCGCGCAACCTCTTCGCCGTTGATCAACAGCGTGCCGCTGAGGATCACCAGGGCGGTGTTGCGTCCTGCGTGCAGCGCCAATGTCACGGGTTTGCCGGCGTTGAGGCGCAGGTCCCACACGTCGATCGGGGTGAAGGTGCGTGCAGGCCCACGGGAGCCGGCAAACTCACCGGCGATCAGGCGCAGGTGCCCGGCGTCGTCGGGCAGCGGCAGTACCGGGATGTCAGCGTCGACAATCGTCTGGTAGCCCGCGTCGGCCATTTTGTCCTTGGCCGGCAGGTTGACCCACAGTTGCACCATCTCCATCACCCCGCCGCTGCGGGCAAAGGCTTCGGAATGGAACTCTTCGTGCAGGATGCCCTTGGCGGCCGTCATCCATTGCACATCGCCGGGGCCGATCTTGCCGCCGGCGCCGGTGGAATCACGGTGCTCGACTTCACCGTCATAGACGATGGTCACGGTTTCAAAGCCGCGATGCGGGTGTTGCCCGACGCCACGACGTTGCTCGGTCGGGGTGAAATCCGCCGGGCCGGCGTGGTCCAGCAGCAGGAATGGGCTGATGTGTTTGCCCATCGAATCGTAGGAAAACAGCGTGCGCACCGGAAAGCCGTCGCCGACCCAATGGGCGCGCGGGCTGGTGTAGATGCCGATCAACTTTTTCATGGTGTACCTCCAAAGTGAGTACACCATAAGTCCACAAAGTGTTGAGTACTAGCCGGCAAAAGCGGCCCTGAATGTCCTATGTATAGGACAATCCCTTGGCCGGACGTTGGCGCAGCAGGTGGAAAGCCACGAATGCCGTCAACGCAAAACACGCCTGGATGATGATCATCGGCGTGGCACTGCCGTCGCGCCAGTGGCTCAGCAAAAGACCGCTGCAGGTCGCGCCGAACATCTGCGCAAAGCCCATCAGCCCCGCGGCCAAGCCGGCGCGGTGCGCGTTGGGCATCACCCCGCCGGTGACCGCACCGGGCAATACCAGGCCACCGCCGAGGGTCACCAGGGCAATCGGAATATCCAGCCCCAGCACAGACAGGCCGAACACCGCATAAATGCCCATGGCCGCGATACCGCCGATGGCCACCAGCGTCACGCCCATCGCTACAATCCGCTGCGGTCCCAGGCGCAGGATGTTTCGCCGGGTATAAGTGGAGCCGACGATCAGCATCGACACGATCAGGCCGAAATTGATGCCGTACTCCAGGCTGCTGAAGCCGAGCAGGTTGATAAACACCGCCGACGACCCGGCGATCACCGCAAACATGGCGCCATAGGTGCACGCCAGGGCCACGGCGAACGCGCGGTACTGGCGGCCCTTGAGTAAATCCAGGTACTGCCCGCCGAGGGTGCGCCAATGGCCGGCCTTGGGGTCAAGGTAATGGTTGCTTTCGCGAAAAAACATCAGGGCCAGCAGCAACACCACGCTGCCAATCACCAGCGCCAGCAGGATCGGTGCGTGCCAGCCCAGCAGTTTGATCAGCAGGCCGCCGACCATCGGCGCCACCACAATGGCGTAGAGCATGCCGATCATGGTCAGCGCCAGGGCCGGCCCCGCTTCGGCCTTCCACACGTCGCGCACCACCGTGCGCGCCAAGACCAGTGCAGCGCAGGCGCCAAGGCCTTGCACCACGCGGGCCGCGATAAATTGCTGGATGTCGCTGACCAGCAGCATCGACAAGGTTGCCAGCACATACAGCACCAGCCCGCCGATCAGCACAGGACGGCGGCCGATGCGGTCTGACAGCGGCCCGAACACCAGTTGGCCCAGGCCGAATGCGGCGACGAACGCCGACAGCGCCATCAATGCCGAACCCGGCGGTGCGACCAATGCCTGCTCGATCACACCCAAGCCGGGGATGATCAATTGGGTCGAGACTTCACCCAGGGCCGTCAGGGCCACCAGTAAAAACAGCAGGCTTCGCGAGGGTGCCGGGGCGTTTGCCATGGGGAATATCCGGGGGCTGGATTAATTTATATTTCGACCATAATATGAGTAAAAAATTATGTCCATAATTTTTCCCCAACAGGTTTTCCCCGGAGCCCGCCATGCACCCTCTCCCCCTGCGTCTTCTCACGCCCCTGGCCCTGATGATTGTCATCAGCGGCTGCAACAGCAAAGCCGACACCGCCGCCGAGGTGCCCCCACCGCGCCCGGTTCTCGCCGCCAAGGTCGAGGCCGCCGGCACGCAGCAGAACGCCTACACCGGCGTGGTCGCGGCGCGTACCGAGAGTGACCTGGGTTTCCGCGTCAGCGGCAAGGTCATCGAGCGCAAGGTCGACCCCGGCCAGCACGTGTCCCGTGGCGATACCCTGCTGGTGCTGGACATCGGCGACTTCGAGCTGGCGCTGCGCTCGGCCAAAAACCGCGTGAATGCCGCCCAGGCGCAGCTGCGCCAGCGCCGCGATGATGAAAACCGCTACCAGCGCCTGGCTAGTACCGGCGCGGTGTCGCGGCAGATCTTCGACCAGTCGGCCACCAACCTGCGTGTCGCCGAAGCCGAATTGGCCGCGGCGCAATCCGATGCCAGCCAGATTGAAAACCGCCGCACCTACTCCGTGCTCAAAGCTGATGGTGACGGCATCATCACCGACGTGCGGGTGGATCGCGGCCAAGTGGTCGCCGAAGGGCAAATCGTCGCGCGCCTGGCCCATGACGGCGCGCGCGAAGCCATCGTCAACCTCCCGGAAAACCAGCGCGACCTGGCCTCGCAGAAAGCCCTGGCCTTCCCGTTCGGCGCCCCCGACCAGGCGGTGACCGCGACCTTGCGCGAACTCTCGGCCAGCGCCGACCCCGTGACCCGCACCTACCGCGCCCGCTATGTGCTGCACGGCGCTGTCGACCGCTTTGCCCTCGGCTCGACCATCACCGTGCGCCTGCAAGGCGACGGCCAGGCCCAGCAAACCCGCGTGCCGATCGGCGCACTGCAAGACGCAGGGCAAGGCACTGGCGTGTGGCTGATCGGCGCTGATGACAAGGTCAGCTTCGCCCCGGTGAAAGTCGCCAGCCTCGGCCAGGAAGATGCCCTACTCGACAGCGGCGTGGCCCCCGGCCAAACCATCGTCGCCCTCGGCGCGCACCTGCTGCACAGCGGCGACGCCGTGCGCCTGCTGCCCGCCCAGGTACTGGCCCTCAACCGCAAACAGGACCACTGAGCATGCGCGGGATCAACCTCTCCGAACTGGCGGTCAAGCACCGTGCGGTCACGCTGTTTCTGATCATTGCGATCCTCGCCGCCGGGATATTCTCGTTCGGCAAACTGGGGCGCGCCGAAGACCCGTCGTTTACCGTCAAGGTCATGACTATCACCGCCGCCTGGCCCGGCGCCACGGCCCAGGAAATGCAGGAGCAAGTCGCTGACCGTCTGGAAAAACGCCTGCAGGAACTCGACTACTACGACCGCGTCGAGACCATCGCCCAGCCGGGTTTTGTGTCGATGCGCATGACCTACAAGGAGTCCACGCGCCCCAGCGAAATCCAGGACCTGTTCTACCAGACGCGCAAAAAGCTCAGCGATGAAGCGGCGAAACTGCCCAAGGGCGTGATCGGGCCGTTTTTCAACGATGAATATTCCGATGTGTACTTTGCCCTGTACGCCCTGGAAGCCGAGCACCTGCCCCATCGGCAACAGGTGCAGATGGCCGAAGACCTGCGCCAGGGCCTGCTCAACCTGCCGGGCGTGAAGAAGGTCAATATCCTCGGCGAGCAGGCCCAGCGGATCTTTGTCGAGTTCTCCTACGAACGCCTGGCGACCCTGGGCATCAAGCCGGACCAGATCTTCGCCGCCCTCGCCGCGCAAAATGCCGTGGCACCGTCGGGCTTTGTGGAAACCGCCGGTGCGCGCGCCTATATCCGTATCGACGGCGCGTTCGACAGCCTGGCGCTGATCGAAAACGTGCCCCTGGAAGTCAACGGCCGCGTGCTGCGCATCGCCGACGTGGCCACCGTCAGTCGCGGCTATGAGGACCCGCCCAGTTACCGCATCCGCCACCAGGGCGACCCGGCGCTGATGCTCGGCGTGATCATGGAGAAACACTGGAACGGCCTGGAACTGGATAAGAGCCTCAAGGCCGAGGAAGCCAGAATCCAAGCGGACCTGCCGCTCGGCGTGAACTTCGCCAAAGTCTCCGACCAGGCAAAAAACATCAGCCTGGCGGTGAACGAATTCATGCTGAAATTCTTCGTCGCCCTGGCGGTGGTCATGGTGATCAGCCTGTTGGCGCTGGGCTTTCGCGTCGGCCTGGTGGTGGCCGCTGCGGTGCCTCTGACCTTGTCGGTGGTGTTTGTGATCATGCTGCTCACCGGGCGTGAGTTCGACCGCATTACCCTCGGCGCGCTGATCATTTCCCTCGGGTTGCTGGTGGATGACGCGATCATCGCCATCGAGATGATGGTGGTGAAACTCGAGGAAGGCTTCGACCGGATCCACGCGGCCACCTTCGCCTGGAGCTCGACAGCCGCGCCGATGCTGACGGGCACGCTGGTGACCATCATCGGCTTCCTGCCCGTGGGTTTCGCGCGTTCCGGCGCAGGGGAATATGCCGGCAATATTTTCTGGATCGTCGGCTTCGCGCTGATTTCGTCGTGGCTGGTGGCGGTGGTGTTCACGCCGTACCTGGGGGTGAAGTTGCTGCCGCAGATCAAGCCGGTACCCGGCGGCCACGACGCGATTTATGCCGGGCGTTACTACCAGAAACTGCGCACCCTGGTGCAAACCTGCGTGCAGCGGCGCTGGCTGGTGACGGGACTGGTGGTGGCGGCGTTTGTGTTGTGCGTGCTGGGCATGGGCGTGGTGAAGAAGCAGTTCTTCCCCAACTCTGATCGGTCCGAGCTGATTCTTGAGGTGTACATGCCGCCCGGCAGTGCCTTCAAGAGCACCGAGGCGGTGGCCGCGCAGCTGGAAAAAGCGCTGCTGCAAGAGCCGCAGACCCACCTGGTGGACACCTACGTGGGCGGCGGCGCGCCACGCTTTTTCCTCTCGCTGAACCCCGAACTGCCGGACCCGGCGTTTGCCAAACTGATCGTGCAGACCCCGGACTCCCACGCCCGCGACGCACTGAAATTGCGCATGCGCGAGCGGATTGCCGCAGGTGAGTTTCCAGCGGCACGAGTGCGCGTGACGCAACTGCTGTTCGGCCCGCCGGTGCCGTTCCCGGTGGTGTTTCGCGTCAGCGGCCCGAACCTGGATGTACTGCGCGGGGTGTCTGAGCAGGTACGCAAGGTCGTCGCCGCGAATAAGCTGACCAAGGACGCGTTCCTCGATTGGGGCGAGCGCACCAGCGGCTATCGCCTGGTCCTCGATCAGGACCGCCTGCGCCTGCTCGGCTTCACGCCGAACGAGGTCAAATCCCAGCTCAACGCCTTGCTCAGCGGCAACCCGATCACCGAGGTGCGCGAAGGCAACCGCACGGTGTCGGTGGTCGCCCGCGCCCAGGGCAACCAGCGCGAGAACCTCGGCAATCTCAACAACATGACCCTGACCAACAGCGCGGGCACTTCGGTGCCGCTGGCCCAGGTCGGGCACTTCCAGGCAGTGATGGAAGAACCGATCCTCAAGCGCCGCAACCGCGCGACCACCGTGGAAGTACGCGCCGACATCATCGACGGCGTGCAACCGCCCGACGTGGAAATGGCCGTGTACAAAGACCTGCAGCCGCTGATCGCGCAGCTGCCTGCCGGTTACCAGATCGACATCGGTGGCCCGGTAGAAGAAAGCGCCAAGGCCAACGTCGCGCTCGCGGCGCTGTTCCCGATCATGATCCTGCTGACCCTCACGGTGATCATGTTCCAGGTGCGCTCGTTTGGCGTGATGTTCATGGTCTTCGCCACTGCCCCTCTGGGCTTGATCGGCGCGGTGCCGACCTTGCTGCTGTTCAACCAGCCGTTCGGGTTTAACGCGATCCTGGGGCTGATCGGGATCGGCGGGATCCTGATGCGCAACACGCTGATCTTTACCGACCAGATTCGTCAGAACCAGGACCATGGCATGCCGATTCGCGAGGCGATCATCGAAGCCACCGTCCGCCGTGCGCGGCCCGTGATATTGACGGCACTGGCGGCGGCACTGGCGTTCATTCCGCTGACGCTGTCGGTGTTCTGGTCGTCCCTGGCGTATGTGCTGATTGGTGGGGTGCTGGTAGGCACGGTGTTGACGCTGTTGTTCCTGCCGGCACTCTGCAGCCTGGTGCTGGGCCGGGAGAAGACAACTGCCGCTGAAACATCCCACCTGACTGCCGGATAAGCACTACAGATATCACTTAAAAACCGCTGCAAAGTCCCTCGCCTGATCACACAGTGCGAGGGATTGCAGATGTTTTTTTCGATAGCCCCGCCGTTTTGGTGGGTGCGACTTGATCAATGCCACCAGCCAAACCATCGGCCTCCTGCTGCTGACGGCCATGGATGCCAAGACGCGTGACGTCGAAGCCGTGCTCAGCGATTTCAGGCGCTGCCTCAATTCCTACGAAACCTTGGCGCAAAGCTTCCTCAGCTCTTCGGCGCTGGATGTCGAGCAGGTATTCAAGGTCGGCCGTGAGGTGGCGCTTGTCACCCCGATCAACCGTTCGATCCTTCCCAGCAGTACCGTCGCCGCGTGCCAGGCCAACGGCACCTTGACGCTGGTGCACATGTTCCAGAGTTCGAGGTTCGTGCCCATCGGCAATACGCCCGTGATGTTGCAGCGTATCGACCCAGACGGCGGCCCGCTGGGCGCGCCCATCCATAAAACCATCGGGCCCAGCGGCATCCTGGAAGTTACCGAGTGCGATCGTAACCAGCGGTACCGCATCAGCTTCTACCCCAACGTCTCCCAAGAGCATTTCAAGGCGCTGTATGCCTCCTATCAGTCGGTCATCGGGCCGCTGGAA
>NZ_JANLOH010000056.1:0-25836 GCF_025466155.1 Pseudomonas sp. 13B_2.1_Bac1
TGCCTGAGGGGGGCTGCTGCGCAGCCCAACGCGGGGCAAGCCCGCTCGCCACAAAAAGGGGTCTGCATGCATCGTTCGTGGTCATGCGGTGGCCATTTCCATCACCGAAACCGGTGTGGCCTCGCCACGTTCCAGAATCCCCATCTGTCGCCCCCGGCTCATTACCATCACCCGATGAGACAGCCCGAGCACTTCATCCAGGTCGGAACTCACCACAATCACGGCCATGCCCTTGGCTGCCAGGTCCGCGATCACTTCATAAATCGCCGCGCGTGCACCCACGTCGATGCCGCGCGTGGGCTCGTCGAGGATGAACACCTTGGGATTGCGTGCCAGCCATTTGGCAATGATCACCTTCTGCTGGTTACCCCCGGACAGGCTGGATATCCGCGACTGCGGTGCCCCTTTAACACCCAGGCGCGCCACCGCCGTGCGCGCGAATTCGCGCAGCGGGGCAGGGAACACCCAACCGCGTTTATCCAGCAGGTCGGTGTTGCCGTAGATCAGGTTGTCTTCGATCCGATGCTCCACTACCACGCCTTGCTGCTTGCGGTCTTCAGGCACCAGCACCACGCCGGCCTGGATTGCCTCGAACGGCGAGCGCAGCTGGCGGACTTCACCGTCCAGCACCATATGGCCTTGGATATCCCGGGCCGCACCGGCGATGGTGCGCACCAGTTCGGTCCGCCCGGCGCCGACCACCCCGGCAATGCCGAACACCTCGCCGGCGCGCACGCTGAAGTCGATGCCGTGCAAGGCAAACTCGCGGCAGGTCAACTCCTTGACCTGCAGCATCACCCGCGCCTGCGGTGCCTGCAGCGTCGGGAAAATCCGCTCCAGGCTGCGTCCGACCATCTGCTCGACCAACTCACGCACCGGCACCTGGGCCGTGGCGTGCAGGGCGATCTGGCGACCGTCGCGCAGCACCAGCACGCGGTCGGCGATGCGCGCGATTTCTTCCAGGCGATGACTGATATAAATAAACGACACGCCCTCGGCCTTGAGCCGTTCCACCTGCTTGAACAGCAGCTCGGTTTCGTCGCCGCCCAATGCCGCGGTGGGCTCGTCGAGGATCAACAGGCTGGCCTTGAGGGTCAGCGCCTTGGCGATTTCCACCAGTTGCTGGGCCGCCACGCTCAGGCCTTCGACCTTGCGCGACGCCGGTACCTTGAGCCCCAGGCGCTCGAGCTGGATCTGCGCCTGGGCCTCCATGTACTCGCGGTCGACCCGCCCGTGACGCATGGGTAGGCGGCCGACGAAGATGTTTTCGGCGATCGACAGTTGCGGCAGCAGACGGATTTCCTGGTGGATCAGGCCGATCCCCGCACCCAGCGCGGCACCCGGTGATGCCGGCGCGTAGGGCGCGCCGAGCCAGGTCATGCTGCCGCCGGCTTCGGGTTGCACCAGGCCGGCGATGATCGACGACAAGGTCGACTTGCCCGCGCCGTTCTCACCGAGCAGGGCCAGTACCTCGCCAGGGCGAATATCCACGTTGACCTGCGACAGCACCTGCACCGGCCCGTAGGCCTTGCTGATATTGCGCAGGCACAGCACCGCGTCAGGTTGAGCGGTGTCCAGAGCGGCTGCTTGCATGACGACCTCCGAGGCTTACGGGTGCTGTTGCAGGAACGGCGCGACGTTGTCTTTGGTGGTCAGCACGGTGGGCAGCAATTGTTCCTTGGGCACGTCTTTGCCGGCCTTCAGGTCAATCGCCGAGGCCACGGCCAGGCGCCCCATTTTCTGCGTCTGCTGGGTCATGGTCGCGTTGAGCACACCACTTTCCACGGCCTTGAGCCCGGCGACGTCACCGTCAAAACCGACCACCACGACTTTGTGATCGAGGTTGCCGACTTTCACTGCCTGGGCCGCGCCCAATGCCATGGCGTCGGCGCGCCCGAAGAATACGGTGATGTTCGGATCACGCTGGAGCAGGTCCTGGGCCACCGCAAACCCTTTGTCCTGGGCCCACTCGGCGGGTTGCTGGGCGACCACCTTGAGGTCCGGGAAGGCTTTGAGGCCTTGTTCAAAGCCTTTGGCGCGGTCGTTTTCCGGCGTGGTGCCGAGCTGGCCTTGCAGGATCGCGATGCGCCCCTTGCCGTCGGTGATCTTGCCCACGTACTCGGCCAGGGTCTTGGCGCCGGCCACGCTGTCGCTGGCGATAAACGTATCGCCGGGTGCGTCGGGGGCGTTGCGGTCGACGGCGATCACCGGGATGCCGGCGGCCTTGGCGGCTTTTACCGGCACACCGGCGGCGGTAGCACCGGCCGGAATGTAGATCAACACGTCGATCTGGCGGGTGATCAGGTCTTCAATCTGGCTGACCTGGGTCGAGGAATTGCCCTGGGCGTCCACGGTGATCACCTTGATCCCCTTGGCCTTGCCCTCGGCTTCCACCGACTGCTTGATCTGGTTGAAGAAGTCGGCCTGCAGGTTGGCCACGGCCAGGCCGATGGTCAGGTCCTTGGCCCAGGTGGTGCCGGCGGCGCTGAGGGTCGCGGCAGCCAGGGCAGTGGCGATAAGCAGTTTCTTGGGGCTGAACATGTCGGTGACTCCTGGTTTTATTGTTGGAGGGTGTCAACTGTCGAACAGGTTTAACGGGCAGTGCTGGAGCGGCGTCGCAGGGTGTCGATGGTCACGGCGAGGGCGATGACCACGCCGATCACCACTTGTTGAATGAACGGTGAAACGCCAAGCAGGTTGAGGCCATTGCGCAGCACGCCAATGATCAGCACCCCCACGAGGGTGCCACCGATACTGCCGACGCCACCGCTGAGGCTGGCGCCGCCAATTACCACGGCGGCGATGGCGTCCAGTTCCAGGCTCAGGCCGGCGCTGGGTTGGGACGAGTCGAGGCGGGCGGCGAGGGTCACGGCGGCAATGCCGGCGAGGGCGCCGCTGATGGCGTACACCCACAGCGTGATCGCGCGCACCTTGATGCCCGACAGGCGCGCCACTTCCGGGCTACCGCCCATGGCGTACAGGTTGCGGCCGCCGGCACGAAAGCGCAGGAACACCCACGCCACCACCAGCATCACCAGGAACAGCCCGACGGTGGCCGAGAGAAAACCGAAATGCCGCACCGTCGCCAGGCTGGTGAACCAGTCCGGGTAACCGACGATCTGCCGGCCTTCGGTGAGGATATTCGCCAGGCCACGCGCCACCGACATCATGGTCAGCGTGGCAATGAACGGCGGCAGCTTGGCGTAGGTGATCAAGCCCCCGGAGACCAGCCCGGCCAGCATGCCGCTGGCAATCGAAATCGGGATGGCGAAGCCCAGCGGCACCGCCTGGTCCTGATAGAGCCAGCCGAGCATCATCATCGAGAAGGCCAGCACCGAGCCGACCGACAGGTCGATGCCGCCGATCACGATCACCGCCGTCATGCCGATCGCCAGGATGCCCAGCACCGTGACCTGATCGAGAATGTTCAGGCCATTGCGCAACGAGAAGAAGAATTCGGAACTGAAGGAGAAGACCAGCACCAGCAGCACCAGCCCGATCAACGGGCCGCCGATATTGCTGGGCAGCAGTTTCACCAGCCGTGGGCGGTGGGGCGGCTTGAGTTCGGCCGGGTGCTGGACAATCGCTTTGGCGTCCACAGTGTTCTCCTGATTTATTTTTTTTGGAGTGCTTTCAGGTCGCTTGAATATTTATGCGTGCCTGACTGTTAATTCAGATTCCAGTGCCACCGCGTCAAAGTCAAGCGCTTAATTTTTCATGTGCGCCTCTAGACCGGAGCTTTTATACGCCTCAAAGCCACGGGATAGATAACCCCGGGTGGGATTTTGGCCGTCTGTCCGAGGGGCTTTTGCGCGACTTATTTCATTTTTCAGCGAATCACTCACTTGACCTGCTGACGGATCGGCGTCTAAATAGAAATATATTGTCATTGCTGAATAAATATTCAAAACAGCTTTCGGCACTTTCACCTCGCGTGGTCAGCCCACAGGAGCCGCTGCATGAACGCCTTCCAGTACGACGCCCACCAGATCAAAGAACAGGCCCGCCTGATCCGGCGCCACGTGATCCGCCTGAATGCCGACTCACCGGCCGGCGGGCACACCGGGGCCGATCTGTCGGAAACCGACATCCTCGCCACGCTGTATTTCCGCATCCTCAATACCGGCCCGGAACGCACCGAAGACCCTGAGCGCGATATCTATATCCAGAGCAAGGGCCACGGCGTCGGCGGTTTGTATTGCTGCCTGGCGCAGGCGGGCTACATCCCCACCGACTGGTTGCCTACCTACCAGCACTTCAATTCGCACTTGCCGGGTCACCCGGTGCGGCAGAAAACCCCCGGTATCGAACTCAACACCGGCGCCCTCGGCCATGGTTTGCCGGTGGCGGTGGGGTTGGCGTTGGCGGCGAAAATGTCCGGCAGCAAAAAGCGCATCTACGTGCTGACCGGCGACGGCGAGCTGGCTGAAGGTTCCAACTGGGAAGCCGCAATGGCGGCGGCCAAGTACGGCCTGGATAACCTGTTTGTGATCGTCGACAAGAACAAGCTGCAGCTGGCGGGGTTGACCGCCGAGATCATGCCGCTGGACCCGCTGGACGTGAAATGGGCCGCCTTCGGCTTTCGTGTCAGTGAGTGCGACGGCAACGACGTCGGCGAGTTGATCGATGCTCTGGAAGACATGCAGACCCACACTGGCGCGCCCCAGGTGCTGATCGCCCACACCATTAAAGGCAAGGGCGTGTCGTTTATCGAAGCCCGTCCCGAATGGCACCACCGCGTGCCCAAGGGTGACGAAATCAACGCGGCACTGGAGGAGTTGAGTCATGGCGAGTGAACATCTGGCGAGCGTCATGGTGCAGGCGTTTATTGAGGCGGTCGATGCCGGGCTGGACGTGGTGCCCGTGGTCAGCGACTCCACCTCCACGGCCAAGATCGGCCCGTTTGCCCAGCGCTTTCCCGAGCGCCTGATCAACGTCGGCATTGCCGAACAGTCGCTGGTCAGCGTCGCGGCGGGCCTGGCGCTGGGTGGCAAGATCGCCGCCACCTGCAACGCGGCGCCGTTTCTGATCTCGCGCGCCAATGAGCAGATCAAGGTCGACGTCTGCTACAACCAGGCCAACGTCAAGATGTTCGGCCTGAATGCCGGCACCAGCTATGGTCCGCTGGCCAGCACCCACCACAGCCTTGACGATATTTCGGTGATGCGTGGCTTTGGCAATGTGCAGATTTTCGCGCCGGCCGATGCGATCGAGTGCCGCCAGATCGTCGATTACGCGCTGCGCTACCACGGCCCGGTGTACATCCGTCTCGATGGCAAAGCCTTGCCGGATGTGCACGGCGCCGATTACCAATTCGTGCCGGGGCAGGTGGATATCCTGCGCCAGGGCGCCGATGTGAGCATCGTCGCCCTGGGGTCGGTGGTGCACGAGGCGGTGGATGCCGCAGCGTTGCTGGCGGAGCAGGGGATCCAGGCGCAGGTGATCAATCTGTCGTCGATCCGGCCGCTGCAGCGTGACGTCCTGCTCAGTGCCTTGAGCGGCACCCACGCGGTCATCACCGTGGAAGAACACAACATCAACGGCGGCGTCGGCAGCCTGGTTGCCGAAGTGCTGGCCGAGGCCGGGCTGGGTATCGCGCTGATCCGCCTGGGCATCGGTGACGGCGAATACGCCGCCGCCGGCGCCCGCGAACCGACCCGCGCCTTGCATAACATCGACGCGGCTGGGATCGTGGCGGCTGCCACTCGGTTGCGGTGACCCCCATGAATAACCACACTCCGCTGATCCTGGCGATAGACGAAGGCACCAGCAACGCCAAGGCGGTGCTGGTCAACGCGCTCGGGCAGGTGATTGCCCGCGGCTCGCGGCCGTTGAGCGTCAGCCATCCGCAGGCCGGGTTTTCTGAACAGGACCCGCTGTTCATCTGGCACAGCACCTTGGCCGCGATTGAAGAATGCCTGGCCCAGGTGGATCGTCCGATCACTGCCTTGGCCATCAGCAACCAGCGCGAATCGGTGGTGGCCTGGGACAGGCGCACGGGCGAGCCGGTGTCGCCGTGCATCAGTTGGCAATGCCGACGCTCCACCGCGTTGTGCGCCCAGTTGCATGAGCAGGGGCACGAGGCTGTGATCCTGGAAAAAACCGGGCTGGCGCTGGACCCGATGTTCTCCGCCGGAAAGTTTCGCTGGATTCTCGACACCCTTGAAGACGGTCACGCCCGCGCGGCTGCCGGCGAGATTTGCCTGGGTACCGTCGACAGCTGGCTGCTGTGGAAACTCAGCGGCGGCCAGGTGTTCGCCACCGACTATTCGAATGCCGCGCGCACCCAGTTGTTCAACCTGCACACCCGCGCCTGGGACCCTGAGTTGCTGGCGCTGTTCGACATTCCTCTGGCGGCCCTGGCGCCGATCCGCCCGAGCGCCGGTTTCTTTGCCGAGACCGTCGCGCTGGGCGGCTTGCCTGCGGGCATCCCGGTGATGTCGATGATCGGCGATTCCCACGCCGCGCTGTACGGGCAGGGCGGTTTTGCCCCGGGGTTGGTCAAGGCCACCCTCGGCACCGGTTCTTCGTTGATGACGCCCATGAAGGGGCCGATCGCGTCCACGCACGGTCTTTCGACTACGTTGGCCTGGCATGACGGCAGCCAAGCCACCTTTGGCATGGAAGGCAATATCGTGCACACCGGCGCGGCGGTGCAGTGGGCCTCGCGCCTGGTGGCGGGTGAGTCGCTGGATGCGTTGACCGAACAGGCCGCGCAACTACCGGACAATGGCGGCGTGTACTTTGTGCCGGCGCTGTCCGGGTTGGGCGCACCGCACTGGAAGGCCGATGCGCGCGGGTTGATCTGCGGGCTGACCGAAGCGACGTCTGGTGCGCATATCCTCCGTGCTTCGCTGGAGTCCATCGGCTATCAGATTCGCGATGTGTTCGAGGCGATGCAGCAGGACATTGGCAGTCCGCTCAAGGAGTTGTGGGTCGACGGCGGCGCCACGCGCAACCGCTGGCTGATGCAGTTCCTGGCCAACCTGCTGCAACGCCCGGTGGTGCGCAGCCTATCGCCGGAAGTCTCGGCGCTGGGCGCGGCGCACCTGGCCGGACGAGCCTTGGGAGTGTGGGCGAGCGATGCAGCGCTGGCGCAACTGGAGCGACAGCGCGAGCGGTTCGAACCTCAGAATGACCCGGCGATGGCAGGTCGTTACGCCGAATGGAAAAAAGCCCTGGCCCGCACACTGCTCTAAGGGCGTATGCAGCTCAAAAATGTGGGAGCGGGCTTGCCAGCGATAGCGGTGGTTCAGCAATGAAGAGGTGGCTGACGGGTCGCCATCGCAGGCAAGCCAGCTCCCACAGTTGATCGAGTCACTGCTTGGAGAGGGTATGGAGATCAAAAATGTGGGAGCGGGCTTGCCAGCGATAGCGGTGGGTCAGTAACGAAGAGGTGGCTGACGGGTCGCCATCGCAGGCAAGCCAGCTCCCACAGTTGATTGAGTCACTGCTTGGAGAGGGTATGGAGATCAAAAGTGTGGGAGCTGGCTTGCCAGCGATAGCGGTGGGTCAGTAACGAAGAGGTGGCTGACGGGTCGCCATCGCAGGCAAGCCAGCTCCCACAGTTGATCGGGTCACTGCTTGGAGAGGGTATGGAGATCAAATTGTGGGAGCGGGCTTGCTCGCGAATGCAGTCTTCCAGTCGAAGATGTATCCATTGAACCACCGCTTTCGCGAGCAAGCCCGCTCCCACATTTAGACTGTGCCCGGCCTCAGGGCTTCCAAGTCTGCACATCCTTGGCGTCTACCGCCTTGGGCAGCAAGCCGGCCTTGAAGAACGCGTCGGCAATCTTCTGCTGCTCACCCAACTGATCGAGCGTCACCGGTTGCACCTGATAACTGCGGTGCGCATTGGCCGCTTCTACGGTGGCCACGTCCAGGTTGCCCCACAACGGGCCGAGGATTTTCGCCGCGTCCTGCGGGTTTTTCTTCACCCACTCGCCGGTTTTCTCCAGCTGCGCGTACACCACTTTCAACACCTGCGGATGCGCCTTGGCGTACGGCGTCCCGGTCAGGTAGTAACGCTTGTAACTGGCCAGCCCGGCGCCGTCGGCCAAGGTGCGTGTCGGCAATTGACGCTGCACGCTGGTCAGGAAGGGTTCCCAGGTAACCCATGCATCCACCTTGTTGTTCTCGAACGCCGCGCGACCATCGGCCGGCGACAGGTATGCAGGCTCGATATCCGAGAATGCCAGCCCCGCCTTGGCCAGCGCCGCGATCAGCAAATAGTGGGTGCCGGCCGCCTTGGTCACCGCGATTTTCTTGCCTTTCAAATCCGCCAGTTGCTGGATCGGCGAATCCTTGCGCACCACGATGGCCTGGGCCGAAGGCGAGGGCGCTTCCTGGGCGAAGTAGGTGAGTTTGGCCTGGGCTGCCTGGGCGAAGATCGGCACGGTATCCGCCACATCGGCGCTGATGTCGACGTTGCCCACGTTCAATGCTTCGAGCAGTGGCAGGCCGCTGGGGAACTCGTGCCAGCTCACATCAATGTTGTCGGCCTTCAAGGCTTGTTCCAGGGTGCCCTGGGTTTTCAGCAGGGTGATCAGGGTCGAGGATTTCTGGTAGCCGATGCGCAGGGTTTCCTGGGCTTCGGCGCTGATGGCAACGGAAAAGGCCAGCAACCCTAAAACGACGGCGAGGGGACGGCGAATGGACATGGCGAGCTCGATCTTCAGCGAAATATCGCCAAGCATAAAGTTCTAAAAACTATTCGATAAATACTCTTTCGATCTTAGCTTAGGGCGCTTTTCGCACAGTCCTGCGAATTCGGCATAACCATAGAATTATAGAGTTCTTTCATAATCGCTCGTCATTAATATAATCAAGTTCGCTTATTTGCCAGGCCTTATGCCGCGTTTTGGCATATGCAGCTTCTTTCACTTCTTCTATGCCAAGGCCTTTTCATGACGTTCAAAAAACTCATTCTCGCCGCCAGCCTGTTGTTTGCCGCAGCGGCGGCCCATGCCGAGCAGACCCTGGATATCAGCTACCAGCGCTCATCCACCCTGTGGATCCTGCTCAAGCAAAATGGCCAGCTGGAACAGCGCCTCAAGCCGCTGGGGTTCACGGTCAACTGGCATGAATTCAGCACCGGCCTGCTCAGCTCGTTGAACGCCGGCAGTGTCGATCTGCATGCGGATGTAGCCGACGCCTTCGCCTTGTTCACCCAGGCCGCCGATGCGCCGCTGACTTACTACGCGCAGGAAAACGCGTCGCCCGGCGCGCAGGCGATCATCGTGCAGGATAAATCGCCGATCCACAGCGTTGCCGACCTCAAGGGCAAGACCGTCGCCGTGTCCAAAGGCTCGGGCAGCAATTTCCTGCTGATCAGTGCGCTGAAGAAAGCCGGGCTGACCCTCGCCGATATCACCCCGCGTTACCTCGAAGCCCCCGACGGCGGCGCGGCGTTCGCCAATGGCAGCGTAGACGCCTGGGTGATCTGGGACCCGTTCTACGCGACCCAGCAACTCGACCACCACGCGCGCGTGATTGCCGACGGCAGCGACGGCCTGGCCAATTACAACCGCTTCTACCTGGCCACGACCCGGTTCGCCGAGGCGCATCCGGACGTGTTGCAGGTGACGTTCGACACCCTGCGCGAGACCGGCCAATGGGTCAAAGCCCATCCCAAGGAAGCCGCTGAAATTCTCGGTCCGCTATGGGGCAACATCGCCCCGGCCACGGTTGAGCGCGCCAACAGCCGACGCAGCTACGACATCATCCCGGTCAAGGTGGACAACCTCGCCGAACAGCAACGCATCGCCGACTATTACTACGCCGCCAAGCTGATTCCCAAGCCGCTGAAAGTCTCTGATATCACCGTGTGGACGCCGAAGCCATGAGCCGCCAGATCCACTTGTCAGCCTTCCTGCTGAGCGGGCCCGTGGTGCACAGCCATGCGGTGTGGCGCCATCCGGAAACTGTCGGCAATTACCTCGATCCCGAGTACTACGCGCGAGTGGCCAAGGTGGTGGAGGAGGGGCTGTTCGACTTTCTGTTCTTCGCCGATCGCCTGGCGGTGGGCGACCAGATGGGCGGCTCCCGCGAGTTGGCCTTGCGCTACGGCGCCCAGGACGCCACGCGCCTCGACCCGCTGCCGATCCTCTCCTACCTGATCGGCCAGACCCGCAAGTTGGGCCTGGGTGCAACGCGGTCCACTACCTATTACGAACCGGCACACATCGCCCGCGAGTTTGCCACCCTCGACCACCTGTCCAAGGGCCGCGCGGCCTGGAATATCGTCACCTCGATGAACGACAGCGAAGGGCGCCTGTTTGGCAAGGACAAGCACCTGGAACACGACCTGCGCTATGACCGCGCCGATGAATTTGTCGAAGTCGCGCTAAAACTCTGGAACAGCTGGGGTAAGGATGCATTGAAGCTCGATCGTGCCAGCGGCGTGCTCGCCGACCCGGCGTTGATCCAGTCGGTGCAGCATCAGGGCGAGTGGTTCAAGGTCGAGGGCCCGCTGAATATTCCGCGCACTCCCCAGGGGCGGCCGGTGCTGATCCAGGCCGGCTCCTCCGGACGTGGCCGTCGGTTTGGCGCGCGCTGGGCCGAAGCGATTTTCACCATTCACCCGCACCTGGCAGCCATGCGCGCGTTTCGCGATGACGTGCGCGCGCAGGTCGTGCAGCAAGGCCGCGAGGCCGACAGTTGCAAGGTGCTGACAGCGGTGATGCCGTTCATTGGCGGCAGCGAAGCCGAAGCCCGCGCCAAGCGCGACCGGCACAATGCCCTGGCGCGTCCCGAGCTGGGCCTGGTGACGCTGGCTTCGCAGTTGAATGTGGACCTGTCGCCCTTCCCGTTGAGCGCCACGCTGGCGCAAATCGCGCAGTCGCCGCTGATCCATCCGGCTGCTGCGGAAAAGCTGCTGATGCAAGGCCCGCAGACCACCCTGGAACAACTCGGCCGGATCTTCGCCAGCAGCGTGCGCGTGCCGCAACTGGTAGGCACCGGGGCGCAGATCGCCGACCAACTGGCCGAGCTGTTCGAGCAGGGTGGTTGCGACGGGTTTGTGATTTCGCCGGGGTATTTGCCGGGGTCGTTCACTGAGTTTGTCGAGAGTGTGATTCCGCACCTGCAGCGCAAAGGCTTGTTCCGCAAAGCGTATGAGGGCTCCACGCTGCGCGAGCACTTGGGACTGGCTGACCTGCAGGCCTGACCGCAACTTGCGCGACACACGCGCTTTTTGTGGCAGGCAGGCTTTGTTGTGGTGAAAGGTTTTTTTGTGGCAAGCGGGCTTTTTTTGTGGCGAGCGGGCTTGCCCCGCGTTGGGGCGCGCAGCGCCCCCAAAACCCAACACCCGCGGTGTACCTGGAAGAACGCGATGACTGTATTTGGGGCCGCTGCGCAGCCCAACGCGGGGCAAGCCCGCTCACCACAGGTAAGCCAGCTCACCCCATCCAAGCGGGCTCTCCACAGGCAAGCGGGCTCTCCACAGGCAAGCCCACTCACCACAGAAAAGCCCGCTTACCGCATAACGAAGAACATCAATTTAAAAGGGATATTGAGCATGGCCACTTTCGATCACCTGACCCGTCGCCGCCTGCTCGGCATGGCCGGCCTGACCCTGGCAGGCCTGTCGCTGCCCGGCCTGGGCTTTGCCGCCGATGAACACGCCGGCCACAACACGCCCCAGGAGCCCGCCGGCACCGGAGACTTCATCCGCCTGGACGCGCCGCGCAAGCTGAAATTGGCCGTCAACCTCAACGCCGTGTGCCTGGCCCCGGTGGTGATCGCCCACGGCCAGGGGTTTTTCACCAAGCACAATCTCGACGTGGAGCTGGTCAACTTCGGCAACTCCACCGAAGTGCTGCTCGAAGCCATCGCCACCGGCAAGGCGGATGCGGGCGTGGGCATGGCGCTGCGGTGGCTCAAGGCGCTGGAGCAGGGCTTTGATGTGAAGCTCACTGCCGGCACCCATGGCGGTTGCCTGCGTTTGCTCAGTGCTGTGAACGGCGGCGTGAGCAAGCTTGAAGACCTCAAGGGCAAGGCCATCGGCGTGACCGACATGGCCAGCCCGGACCGCAATTTCTTTTCGATCCTGCTGAAAAAGCACGGCGTCGATCCGGTGCGCGATGTCGAATGGCGCCTGTACCCGGCCGACCTGCTGGGCACTGCGCTGGAGCGTGGCGAAGTGCAGGCGGTGAGCGGCAGTGACCCGTTCATGTACCGCCTGATCAAGTCCGGCGTGGCACGCGAGCTGTCCACCAACCTGGTAGAGGAATACGCCAACCTCAGCTGCTGCGTGGTCGGTGTCACCGGCAAGCTGGTGCGTGAAGACAAACGCGTAGTGGCGGCGCTGACCCAGGCGATTCTCGAAGCCCATGACTATTCCGTGCAGCACCCGGAGGCCGTCGCCAAGGGCTTCCAGGCCTATGCGCTGAACACCTCCACCGAAGAAGTGCAGGCGATCCTCCACGACCACACCCACGGCCACCATGCGGTCGGCGCGGCATTGACCCAGGAGATCACCACCTACGTCACCGACCTGAAAACCGTCGAAGTGATCAGCAAGAGCACCGACCCGGTGGAATTCGCCAAGGAGATCACCGCTGATGTCTTCAGCTGACGCCACAACCCTCAATCCGCCGGTGGCCCTCAAGGTCGGCTGGCAGGGCGCCGCCGTGGTGGCGGCCTGGGTGGCCGTCGCGCTGTTGATCAGCTATTGGCCCAACGCGACGCGCAATTGGCCGATGACCCAGGGCCTGGCGAATCTGTGCGTCGGCGTAGCGGTCGTGTTTATCCTGCTGAGCCTGCTCGGGCGCAAATTGACCAGGCTCGGGCTGCGCCTGCACACGGCGGCGCCTTGGCTGATCGCCTTGCCGGCGCTGCTGGGCCTCTGGGAGTTGCTCACCGCCAAACTGGCGCTGTTGCCGGTGCCTTTCTTTGCCCCACCGCAGGCCTTGCTCGCGGTGTACCTCGAAGACTACGCGCGGCTGGCGGACAGCCTGCTGCGTTCGGCAGTGTTGCTGGGCTCCGGCGTGGCGCTGGGCGCCGCCACCGGCTTTGTCGCCGGCGTGGCCATCGGCTGGTCCACGCGGATCGGTTACTGGCTGCACCCGGTGTTGCGCATCCTCGGTCCGGTGCCGTCGACGGCGTTGTTGCCGCTGTGCTTTTTCCTGTTTCCCAGCAGCTGGAGCGCCAGCGTGTTCCTGATCGCGCTGGCCACCTGGTTTCCGGTCACGGTGCTGACCTGGTCCGGCGTCGCCAGCGTCGATAAAGCTTATTACGACGTGGCGCGCACCTTGGGTGCGAAGCAGGGCTTTCTGATTTTCAAGGTGGCGATTCCCGCCGCGTTGCCCCACGTTTTCGTCGGCCTGTTCATGGGCCTTGGCGCGTCGTTTTCCACCCTGGTCGTGGCGGAGATGATGGGCGTGAAATCCGGCATCGGCTGGTACCTGCAGTGGGCCCAGGGCTGGGCCGCCTACGCGAATATGTACGCTGCACTGTTGATCATGGCGTTGGCCTGTTCGGGGTTGATCACCGGGTTGTTCCTGGTGCGCGATCGGTTGTTGGCCTGGCAAAAAGGAACGATGAAATGGTAGCCCTGGCAACTGCAGTCGCCGCTTCCACGGGGTTGGCACTGCGTATTGAAAACCTCAGCCATGGCTTTGCCCTGGACGGTCAGCACCTGCCGGTATTGGAGCGGGTCTCCCTGGATGTTGCACCGGGCGAGTTCGTGGCGTTGCTCGGGCCTTCGGGCTGTGGCAAATCCACCTTGCTGCGCCTGGTGGCCGGCCTCGAACCTGCGGATGCCGGCAAGCTGCTGGCCGACGGCGAGGCCATCCTCGGCCCCGACCCGAGCCGCGTGGTGGTGTTCCAGGACCCGACTCTGTACCCGTGGCGGCGCGTGTGGGACAACGTTGCCATCGGCCTGGAAGCCCAGGGCCTGCTCAAGACCCATGCAGGCAAGGTCGACGAGGCGCTGGAAAAAGTCGGTCTCAGCCAGTTTGCCCGTGCCTACCCTCGGCAATTGTCTGGCGGCATGGCGCAACGTGTCGCGCTGGCGCGTGCGCTGGTCAACCAGCCGCGCTTGCTGATCCTCGATGAGCCCCTGGGCAAGCTCGATTCGCTGACGCGCATCACCATGCAAAAGGAACTCATCGACCTGTGGCAGCGCCAGGGCTACACGGCATTGCTGGTCACCCACGATGTGGAAGAGGCGCTGCTGCTGGCCAATCGGGTGATTGTGTTCAGCGACCGCCCGGCGAAAATCCAGGCGCAACTGCACATCGACAGGCCGTATCCACGGCACCGCGACGACCCGTATCTGGTCGACCTGCGGCGGCAGATTCTTGGCCTGCTGGGGCTGGGAGAAAGCTGGTAGTCAGCGCGCGTCTTTCAGCGCAATAGTCTGGCTGGTCGCGCTCAACACCCCGGCGCGCTCGGCCAGGTAGCGCGCCGGCGGCTGGCCCACCGCCTTGCGGAACATGGTGATAAAACCGCTGGCGTTCTCATAGCCCAGGTCCAGGGCCACGGCTTGCACGCTCTGACCTTTGGCCAGGCGCTGCAACGACAGGATCACATGCAACTGCCGTCGCCAACGGCCGAAACTCAAGCCCAACTCCTCAAGCAGCAGGCGCGTCATGCTGCGCTCGCTCATGCCGATGCGCACCGCCCATTGGCCAAGCGTGGCCTTGTCGGCGGGTTCGGCCAGCAGGCTGTCGGCCAGGCGCCGCAGCCTCGGGTCCCGGGGCATCGGCAGGTGCAGCGCTTCGATGGGGGCAGCGGCCAACTCGTCCAGCAGCGTGTTGATCAAGCGGCCCTGGGCGCCGGCCTCGTCATACAGCTGCGGGAAACTCACCGCCTTGCTGATCAACTCATGCAACAGGCCTGACACTGCCAGGGTGCAGCACTGCGGGGGCAGGGCGCAGGCGGCATCGGGGTCGATCAGCAGGCAATAGACTTCCGCCTCACCCGAACCGCGCGCTGCATGGCAGGTGCCGCCGGGAATCCACAGTGCGCATTGCGGCGGCACGATCCAGATTCCCGCTTCGATTTCGCAGTGGATCACCCCGCGCAGGGTGTACATCAACTGGCCTTTGCGGTGCGCGTGTTGCGCGTGTTCCCAGGTGTCCGAGGCGCTGGTGGCACCCACCGCGACCACGGCACGCGGAAACACATCGGCATCCTTGGCCATCAGTGGGTCGTGCAAGTCCAGGCGGTGGTGTCTCATGGCGCGTTCGCAGTTTGGCTGAATTGCGAAACAGTCTGGCTATTCTGTGCAATGCCGTCCAGTGCCGGGCTCATTATAGTGAGAGTCACTCTCATTAAGGAGCTTGGCCATGCGACTCGACAGTACAACGTTCCCCGTGGTGAAAATCGTGTTTGACGCCCCCAACGAAGGCGGGCCGGAGGATGCGTTCCTGGCCTTTGAACGCCTGTTGGCGAGGGAGCAAGCCTTCATGTTGCTGCACGAAAAATCCGCCGATGAAAACGACCACGAGCACTCCCACCAAGAGCGCAAGCAGGCGTCTATCTGGATGAAAAAGAACAAACAGGCGCTGCGCACGTTCGTCAAAGGCATGATCCAGGTCGAGCCCAGCGCCGCGCAACGCCTGGCTCTCAAACCGTTTGCGGTCATGTTCGGCAAGGCGTGGGGCTACCCGCTGCTGGTGGTCGAATCCAAGGACCAGGCCTGGGCACTGGCGCGCGATGTGCTGGATGAGCAGGTGTCGGATGTGGCGCATTTCTGAGCTGTGCCATACAAGCCTGTGGGAGCTGGCTTGCCTGCAATGGCGGTGTGTCAGGCACCTGATGGATCAACTGACACACCGCCTTCGCGAGCAAGCCCGCTCCCACATTGGATTGAGATGGGGCCTGGGCATCCGGATGCATGGAGATCAAAGCGGGGATTGGAGTGTTGCCTAGGCACCTGGATGCATGGAGATCAAAAAGTGGGAGCTGGCTTGCCTGCGAAAGCGGTGTGTCAGGCACCTCATGCATCAGCTGACACACTGCCTTCGCGGGCAAGCCCGCTCCCACATTGGATTGGGGTGGGAGCCTGGGCATCCGGGTGTATGGAGATCAAAGGTGGGGATTGGGCTGGCGCCTAGGCACCTGAGTGTATGGAGATCAAAAAGTGGGAGCTGGCTTGCCTGCGAAGGCGGTGTGTCAGGCACCTCATGCATCAGCTGACACACCGCCTTCGCGAGCAAGCCCGCTCCCACATTGGATTGGGGTGGGAGCCTGGGCATCCGGGTGTATGGAGATCAAAGGTGGGGATTGGGCTGGCGCCTAGGCACCTGGATGCATGGAGATCAAAAAGTGGGAGCTGGCTTGCCTGCGAAGGCGGTGTGTCAGGCACCTGATGCATCAACTGACACACCGCCTTCGCGAGCAAGCCCGCTCCCACATTGGATTGGGGTGGGGCTTTGGCATCCAGGTGCATGGAGATCAAAGGTGGGGATTGGGCTGGCGCCTAGGCACCTGGATGCATGGAGATCAAAAAGTGGGAGCTGGCTTGCCTGCGATGGCGGTGTGTCAGGCACCTCATGCATCAACTGACACACTGCCTTCGCGAGCAAGCCCGCTCCCACATTGGATTGGGGTGGGAGCCTGGGCATCCGGGTGTATGGAGATCAAAGGTGGGGATTGGGCTGGCGCCTAGGCACCTGGGTGTATGGAGATCAAAAAGTGGGAGCTGGCTTGCCTGCGAAGGCGGTGTGTCAGGCACCTCATGCATCAACTGACACACTGCCTTCGCGGGCAAGCCCGCTCCCACATTGGATTGGGGTGGGGCCTGGGCATCCGGATGTATGGAGATCAAAGGTGGGGATTGGGCTGGCGCCTAGGCACCTGGGTGTATGGAGATCAAAAAGTGGGAGCTGGCTTGCCTGCGAAGGCGGTGTGCCAGGCAACTGATGCATCAACTGACACACCGCCTTCGCGAGCAAGCCCGCTCCCACAGGGGGGCGGTGGTGGCCTTAGTCCACGCAGATCGCGCGGCCCAGTTGGCCTTTTTCTACGGTTGCCGAGCAGCCGAAATGTCCGTTGTCCACCTGGCATGCGCCGGTTACCGGGCCGTTGCCGGATTGGGTCGTCACGCTGGTCTGGCACTCGCCTTCGCACTGGCTGGAGTCGGTGCAGGCCTTGCCGGCGTCCTTGTACGGTGTAACGCACTTCCAGCTCTGCAGCTTGCCAACTTGCTTCATGGTGCCGCCGCCGGCCAGGCAGGCAGACGCGGTGGAGTCCTGGGCGGGCGGTGTTGCAGAGCACGCCGATAGCAACAGCAGGGCGGCCAGGCCGATCATCAATTTCATGCAAAAGTCCTCGTGGAGTAAGCGC
This sequence comes from Pseudomonas sp. 13B_2.1_Bac1, assembly GCF_025466155.1. NCBI lineage: Bacteria > Pseudomonadati > Pseudomonadota > Gammaproteobacteria > Pseudomonadales > Pseudomonadaceae > Pseudomonas > Pseudomonas sp. 13B_2.1_Bac1. The sequence goes on from NZ_JANLOH010000056.1 coordinate 17,296, forward strand.
AACGGTGCAGTGTACGGGCAATTGGACTACTTTGAATGACGAGCGATCCCTCCCGGTACTGACCCATGCACACGTTATGGAAACGCTATGTGGCACTGCTGGAAAACGACCTGAGCACGCAAATCTTCGACAATGTGAAGAACCTGCTGGTGTGCGCACTGCTGTTTGCAGCGGGGACTAATACAGTGCTCGGGCAGCGTGACTTGTTTATCGGCGTGTTCGCCTCCAGCGTGGCCGGTTGGGGGCTGATCATCCTGTCGTCGCTGTTGTTGGTGCTGAACGTGAGCGACGGTATTCGCAGGCTTTCCAAACTGCGCTACCACCTCGTGCTGCAATTGCTGATGATCCTGGTTTACCTGGTGATTGCCGAACGCATGGTCGAGATAGTCTGGGGCTTCCGCGCGCATTGAAGTATCCTCCGCGGCCCGCTTCCCATTGATTCAAAGACAGATGACAGGACAAGACATGCAGGCGATGCTTTCGTCGATCCTCGACGAAGTGCGCCCACTGATCGGCCAGGGCAAAGTCGCCGACTATATCCCCGCCTTGGCCGATGTACCCGCCAACCAGCTCGGCATTGCGGTGTACGGCAATGACGGTTCGGCGTACTGCGCAGGCGATGCCGATACGCTGTTCTCGGTGCAGAGCATTTCCAAGGTATTCAGCCTGGTACAGGCCATCGACCACGGCGGCGAAACCATCTGGGAGCGCCTGGGCCACGAGCCGTCGGGGCAGCCGTTCAACTCCATGGTGCAGCTGGAATTCGAACGCGGCCGTCCGCGCAATCCCTTCATCAACGCCGGCGCGCTGGTGATCTGTGACATCAACCAGTCGCGCTTCGCCGTGCCGATCCTGTCGATGCGCGATTTCGTGCGGCGCCTGTCGGGTAACCCGCAGATCCTGGTGAACAGCGTCGTCGCCGACTCCGAAGCCCAGCACGGCGCGCGCAATGCGGCCATGGCTTACCTGATGAAATCCTTCGGCAACTTCCATAACGACGTCGACGCGGTGCTGCACAGTTACTTCAACTACTGCGCGCTGCAGATGAGTTGCCTGGACTTGGCCAAGGCCTTCAGCTTCCTGGCCAACGAGGGCGTGAGTGCCCACAGCGGCGAACAGATCCTCACCGCGCGCCAGACCAAGCAAGTCAACTCGATCATGGCCACCAGCGGGCTGTACGACGAGGCGGGCAACTTTGCCTATCGCGTCGGCTTGCCGGGCAAGAGCGGCGTCGGCGGCGGGATCGTCGCGGTGGTGCCGGGGCAGTTCACGGTGTGCGTATGGTCGCCGGAGTTGAACGCGGCGGGGAACTCGCTGGCGGGGATGAAGGCGTTGGAGTTGTTGAGCGAGCGGATTGGTTGGTCGGTGTTTTGAGGTTATAAAGGGTTTCCAGGCCGTTCCTGCACTGTGTGGAAACGAGCATTTCTCCAGTGTCCAGATAGGTATCTTCATGGCTTACGAACTTCACATCGCCCGTGCCGACAGCCATGCAATTGCGCCTGAAGAGTGGCGCGCGTTGTGTGCCAGCGATCCAACCCTGGCGCTGCAGGACGAGGTGACCGGCATTAATCCCACTACCGGTGCGGTGATTTCCATGGGCGGAAATCAAACCGCCTACTGGACCTCTCCCACCACGCAGCAGGCTTACTATTTTGACTATCGGCGTGGTGAGATTGCCTTTGTGTACAGCGATGAAGCGATCGTGAAAGCCAAGGCTATTGCTCAATCGCTTGCCGCGACTATCAGGGGCGACGAGGGTGAGGCGTACTGACAGGCCTAGGCTTTGCGCGGCTTCACGAACAAATCCATCATCAAATACAGTGCGCCCACGGTGATCGCGATATCGGCAATATTGAACACGCCGGTATGGGCCGGCCCGACGTTCAGCACCATGTAATCAACCACGTGCCCTTCGCGAAAGAGGCGGTCGATCAGGTTGGCAATGCCGCCGAGGGCGATGGCGTACAGCGGCAGGACTTTGCGCAGGGGCTGGTTCCAGTTCGAGAGGGACCACCACAGTGCCCAAGCCACTACGACAGCCACGCCGACGATGAAAATCAGCTGTTTGACCTGCGGCGGCAACGCGGCGCCCAGGCTGAGGAACGCGCCGGGGTTCAGGCTCAATTCGAGTGCCAGGTTGATCGGGTTGGCGCCGATTTTGAAGCTGTGGGCGTGCAGTGAAACCAGGGCCAGCAGTTTGACGAGTTGGTCCACGGCAATAAAGGCGAGGCCGGCGAGGAGGGCGAAGGTGCGGCCTCGCAGTAGGGGCGACGTGCTCAAGCGGTAACTTCCTGTTTCAGGCTTTCGATAGAGCGCCCGAAGATAGCTCAGGCGCTGTATCGCGTCCATCGTCACGCCGCCGGATGGGCCACGCTCAGTGCCTTGTCTACCAGCAGTTGTACCCCGTCGAGCATGCGGCAGATGCCCAGCGCGACATTGCGTTGAGTACCGTCGATCTCGAACGCCAGGTGAGTGGCGATGTCGCTGATGCAGGCCAGGTCCTGGGAGGCGTTGACCAGCAGGGTTTCGGTGCCCAGGTCGGCGCGCACGGTGAAGAGTCCGTCGCTGGCTTCGAGCGTGGCTGGTTTTGGGTTGAGGTAGTGATCGATGGCGCGGTAGGCCACTTCGTGCAGGGTGCTGGTGTCGAAATCGGGATGGCTTGGGGGGTTGGGGCTGTCTTTAATCATGGTGGAATCTCTCCGGGAATGGAGCTGCCACGATTCGCGGTCAAACGAGAGAGGGTGGCAGCTATACGCGGGTTGACCGACCGGTCCCAAAGTAGCCCGGCATACCCGAAGGTATCCCGCGTACAGCTGCCGCTACACGATACAACAGGCGTACACAAAACGCCTGATTCGATGTGGCACAGATGCATTTGGGAGGGCGGACGGTCAAATCCGGCCGCTGAATTGGCAGCGACGACGGAAGGTTAGCCAGCACCTTGGCGAGCCACAACCTGAAAGCCTTGTCGGAAAAGTCCGAGAGCCGCATGCGCGGGGCACCGTTTATCGGCGGGTTGATTCAGTCAATCTTGGTGCGGCGTGGCAGTCCGTGGGGGCCTGTGAGCTGATCACGATGGGAAACTGCGGGAGTGCTGCGCACTCCAACGCGGGGCAAGCCTGCTCACCACAAAAAAAGGGGGGAGGGCTAGTTTTTGGGTTTTTTCGGGGGCTTTGGCCCGGGGATAATCATGGCGACCTCTTGCTGGTAGCGTCGGTACCGCTCACCGAACAGCGTCACCAGGTCCTTTTCTTCAAAGCGTGCGCCGATGAAGACGTAAACCGTCATTCCGACCGCAAACAACAGATGCCCGGCGGTCATGTGTGGCGTTGCCCAGAAGGCAATCAGGAAACCCAGGTACAGGGGGTGACGCACGAGCTTGTAAAACAGTGGCGTCGTGAACACCGGCGGCTGTGACGTGGGCTTGCGCCAACGGTCGATGGCCTGCTTGAGCCCGAACAGCTCAAAGTGGTTGATCAAAAACGTTGCCAGCAACGCGATGCCCCAGCCCAGCCAGAACAGGCCCATCAACAGGGCATCGGCCCAGGCGGCTTCAACCGTCCAGACACTCGCCGTAATGGGCTGCCACAGCCAGAACATCAACCCCAGCACCAGGCTGCTGAGCAGCACGTACGTGGAGCGTTCAACCGGCGTCGGGATGAACCCTGCCAGCCATTGCTTGAAACCCCGGCGCGCCATGACCGTGTGCTGGGCGCCGAACAGCATGATCAGCGCGGTATCGATCAACACGGCGGTCGGCCACTCACCGGGTGGGCCGTCGTTGATGTGCTTGGGCACCCCGATCTCGCCGACAAAGCCGATCAGGTACACGCAGGTGCACAGGAACACCAGGTAGCAGCCGGCGCTGTACACCAGCCCGAGCACTCGGGCGGTGTGTGGAGGATGTTCGAGGTTCATGGATGTCCTTCTCGCTCAGTTGATCGCCCGCAATCCCAGCAGGCCAGCCAATGCATCTGGACTAAGCCTAGCGAGTTTTGCGCGCGCGGCAACCTGTGAGAATTGACAGTCTGCAGCGTGCCTGGGAATAGGATTCAGCTGATATTGAGCCGGTCCAGCAGGCTGTACCACGCCACCCCCGCGCCAATGTAGAACCGCTGCAACCTGTGCATCGGCAAGCGTTGCAACGGTGTCACCGGGTAGGCGAATTCCGCGTGGCTGTCGCACAAGCGTGCGGCTAATTGCTGCCCCAGGCTGGTACACAACGCGATGCCGCGGCCATTGCAGCCCAACGCCAGCGTGAGCCCCGGCGCGGGTTGGTGCACGTGGGGCATGAAGTCGCGGGTGATTGCGATGCGCCCGGCCCAGCGGTACTCGAATTCCAGCGGGCCCAATTGCGGAAAGAGCAGCGCCAGGGAGCGCTCCAGGTGGGCAAAGTCGGCCGGTGATGTGGGATCGTTGAACAGCCCGCGCCCGCCCATCAATAAGCGTCCATGACTGTCTTTGCGAAAGTACAGCAGCAGCCGTTGCGCGGTGGACACGGTTTCCTGTCCCGGCAGGATGCACTCTGCCGCGCGCCCACTCAGCGGCTTGGTGGCGACGATAAAACTGTTCGCCGCCAGAATGCTCTGCGCCATCCCCGGCCACAGGTTGCCGCTGTAGCCGTTGGTGGCCAGCACCACTTGATCAGCCGTGACCTGGGCCCCGCCAGCCGTCTGCAGTTGCCATCCGCCGCCCTGGCGCTGCAACCCTGTCACCGCGCTGTGCCCATGAATGCGCACACCCGCCGCCAACGCCGCGCCGACCAGCCCGCGGGCATACGCCAGCGGCTGAATCGCCCCGGCACGGCCGTCCAGCCAGCCGCCAGCGAACGCCTCGCTGCCCATGCGCGCGGCCACCGCTGCTGCATCCAGACGCTGCACCGGCACGCCGCGTCGCGCCCATTGCTCGGCGCGTGCATGCAGCCCGGCCACGCCCTTTTGCGTGTACGACACCTGCATCCAGCCCTTGCGCACCGGCGCGCAATCAATGCCGTGCTTGTCGATCAACCTGAACACCAGGTCCGCCGAATTCGACACCGTCGAGATCAATGGCTCGGCGCGCTCCGGTCCGAACATCTGCACCAGTTGTTCCGGGTCGTATTTGAGTGTTGGATTGACCTGCCCGCCGTTACGCCCCGAGGCGCCCCAGCCCGGCTCGTTAGCCTCCAGCACGCACACACTGACCCCGCGCTCGGCCAAGTGCAGCGCCGTCGACAGGCCGGTATAGCCCGCCCCGACAATCGCCACGTCGACCTTCAGCGACTCCGCCAGCGCGGGCGTTGGCAGCACGGACGGCGCCGTCGCCGACCACAACGATTTCATGACAGGCTCCTTGCAGTGCCGGTGGGGTGCAGCACGCGCCGCAGAAAGTCCTGGGTGCGCGCGTGCTGCGGGTCGCCCAGCACCTGCTCGGCCGGGCCGCTCTCGACGATGTAGCCGCCATGCAGGAAGCACACGCGGTCGGCCACTTCGCGGGCAAAGCCCATCTCGTGGGTGACCACGATCATGGTCATGCCTTCGTCGGCCAGGGTGCGCATCACCGCCAGCACATCGCCGACCAGTTCCGGGTCGAGGGCCGAGGTGGGTTCGTCGAACAGCATGGCTTCGGGTTTCATCGCCAGGGCGCGGGCGATAGCCACGCGCTGCTGCTGACCGCCGGAGAGTTGTTCCGGGTAGGCGTCGGCCTTGGCACTCAGGCCGACTTTTTCCAGCAGCACCAGGGCTTCCTCGCGCGCTTGCCCAGGCGACTCGCCCTTGACGTACACCGGGCCCTCCATCACGTTTTCCAGCACCGTGCGGTGCGGGAACAGGTTGAAGCGCTGGAACACCATGCCCATGCGGCTGCGCAGGGCGTGCACGGTCTTGCTGCCGCGCTGCACGGTTTCACCGAACACGCTGATCGTGCCGCCGTCGTAGGCTTCCAGTGCATTGATGCAGCGCAGCAGGGTGGATTTGCCCGAGCCCGAGGGGCCGATCAGGCACACCACTTCGCCCTTGGCCACGTCGAGGTCGACGCCGTGCAATACGCGGTGGCTGCCGTAATGTTTTTGCAGCTGACGAATCTCGATCATGCTTTTTTCCTCCGGCCCAGGTGCTGCTCCATACGACGCAGGCCATACACCAGCGGCAGGCTCATCAGCAGGTAGAGCAGGGCGACCAGGGTGTAGACGGTCATGTTCTGGAAGGTCGACGAGGCGATCAGTTGGCCCTGGCGGGTCATCTCGGCGACGGTGATGGTCGACACCAGGGACGAGTCCTTGAGCATCATCACCAGGGTGTTGCCGTAGGGCGGCAAGGCAATGCGAAACGCCTGCGGCAGGATCACCCGGCGCATCATCAACGCCGAGCGCATGCCCAGGGCTTCGGCGGCTTCGCGCTGGCCCTGTTCGACCGCAATGATGCCGGTGCGAAAGTTCTCGGCCTGGTACGCCGAATAGGCGATGCCCATGCCGATCACCCCGGCGTAGAACGCCGTGAGATGCACGCCCATGTCCGGCAGGACGAAGTAGATGTAGAACAGCTGCACGATGATCGGCAGGCCGCGGATCACGTTGATGATGGTGCTCGCCGTCCACGACAGCGCGCGGATCGGCGACAGCTTGAGCAACGCCAGCACCAGGCCGATGGCGCTGCTGAGCAGGAACGACAGCACGGTGATCTGGATCGTCACCCAGGCGCCCTGCAGCAGAATCGGCAGGAAATCCTGGGCGTTCTGCAGGAACTCAGCCAGGTTCATGGGCGCACCTGGGTATCAAGTCCCCACTTCTTGAGGATGCTGTCCAGGGTGCCGTCGGCCTTGATGCTGGCGATGGCAGTGTTCAGGCGTTCGAGGGTTTGTGCGTCGCCCTTGCGCACTACCAGGCATACCTCGCCGACGTTGACCGGTTGGTAGTCGGCGGCGAGTTTCACGCCTTTGAACAGCTTCTGGCGGATCTGGTACGCCACCACTGGCTGGTCGCCAACGGCGGCCTTGATGCGGCCCAGGGACAGGTCGCGGACCATCTCGCCAATCGAGTCGTAGGTGCGGATTTCCTTGAAGATGCCGAGCTTGTTCAGTTGATCGTAAAAGATCGTGCCGGCCTGCACGCCGACCACCTGGTCCTTCAACGGGGTGAGGTCGGGGTAGGCGGTGTTGTCTTCGGCGTTGATGATCAAGCCTTCACCGTAGGCATACACCGGGGCGCTGAAATCGACGACCTTGGTGCGTTCTTCGGTCTTGAGCATGCCGGCGGAGATGAAGTCGAGCTTGCCGGAGGTGAGGGAGGGGATCAGCGCGGCGAAGTTGGTCTGTTCGATCTGGCTGGTGAAGCCGCCGGCCTTGCCGACGGCTTCAGCCACGTCGACCATCACCCCCTGGATGCTGTTGCTCTTGATATCGAGGAAGGTGAACGGCGAACCACTGGCCGTTGCACCGACTTTGTACGTGGACGCACTTTCTGCGTGCGCGGCGCTGACGCAAAGCGTGGCGCACACGGCGAAGGCGAGGCGGCGAAACACGGGCGAAAGACTGTTCATCGGGTTACTCCAAAAGGAAAACGGAAAGTCAGTAGCGCAAGCGGCTGCCGATGAAACCGCAAGCTCTGTGCCATTTCGATTGGAGTAAATCGAATATCGCGACGTAAATTCGATAAAATGAACTTGTCGTATCGGTATGCGATATTTAGTGGTCTATTTTTGCGATTTAGAGTAGAAATGTCGCCACGCCTGATCGTCCTGACCGCGAGTTCGCCATGTCCGAAGAACGCAACAGTTTGCACAACCAATCCCTGGAAAAAGGCCTGTCGGTGCTCAAGGCATTCAGCGCCCAGCGCCGCAGCATGAGCCTTGCAGAGGTGGCCGAGGCCGCTGGCATGACCAAAAGCTCGGCCCAGCGCATGGTGTTTACCCTCGAAAGCCTGGGTTACCTTCGGAAACACTCGCGCACCCGGCATTACCAACTCACCCCGCGCGTGCTGGAGTTGGGCTTCAGTTACCTGGACGCGCATTCACTGATCGAAGTGGCCAACCCGTTCCTGTCCGAACTCACGCGGCTGACCGGCGAAACCTCATGCCTGACCGAGCCTGCGGGCTACGACATGACCTATATCGCGCGGTTCGTCAGTGCGGGCTTTGTGCCGGTGCACATGCCGATCGGCTCGCGGGTGCCGATGTACTGCACGGCGTCGGGGCGCGCGTACTTGAGCGCGTTGCCTGCGGATGAAGCGTTGGCGCTGATCGAGCACAGCCAGCGCATTGCGCACACCAGCCAGACATTGACCGAGGTCGACAGGATCCTGGAGTCGTTGCAGCAGGTGCGTGAGCAGGGCTATGCGGTCAATGCCCAGGAGTTGTTCCTCGGCGACATGACCATCGGCGCACCGGTGCTGGGCGCGAATGGCCGGCCAGTGGCGGCGGTGCATGTGGTGGCGCCGACCAGTCGCTGGAGTCGGGCGGATGCGGAGAAGCAGTTGGCGCCGGCGTTGTTGCAGTGCTCAAGGGCGTTGAGCAATTCGGCGCGCAATCTTGAATAGATAAACTATCGAACAAACCACACGATCACTGT
>NZ_JANLOH010000077.1:0-24625 GCF_025466155.1 Pseudomonas sp. 13B_2.1_Bac1
CCGGGCAATGCGCAGCCGGTTGTCATACGCATCACTGATCGAGATCAGCACCCCGTCGCGAAAGTGATAGAACCGTGATGTCTGGGCCAGCACCAGTTCGTCCGGCGAAGACCCTAAATAGATCGCGGCTTCGGCCAAACTATTGGTGATGGCAGGCCGAGCAACAGTCGGCAGTGGAAACTCAATCGAGCGGTTCTCATGGTCCGTCCACACGACGGAATCGCCTGAAACAGAAAGCCGATGCGCCAGCGAATGACTCCAGCCAAACCCCAACCCGCCATCCACTTCCACCGCGCTGGTGCGGTACAAGCGGCTCCACTCAAACGGCAAGACTCCATCCAACGTGCCATCGGTGAGAGTGAGCAATTCCTCGCCCGTGACCATCGAGACCGGGCAGCCATTGGTGGCGGTCTTATCCGCAGGCGCCGCCGAGTCTCCGTTTGGATTCTTGCCAGCGGCAGGCACATCATCCACAGGCTCTTTTTGCTTCAGTACCGCGTTCTGCCGCGCCCGCCAGCGCATCTGCAGCGTGCCTTGCTTCACCCCGCCGACCACGCCGCGAACCGCTACCGCCTTGTAGCGATCCACCGCCCGCATGAATTTCGTCAGAATCTCCAGCACGCTCTGAACAAAACCTACAGCCGCCTTAACAATCTGTGCGCCATACCTGGCCAGCCGCAGGCTCAAATACGCCACAGCCGCCGCCGGCAATGCGATGGTCAGCACCGCGCCAATCACCAGGTCAATCAGCAGCGACACCACAAACCCAGCGGCCACTTGCGCAATCTCACTGGGCGGCAATGCGTCCAACCAGATCATCGCCGTGCGCACCAGCAGGAACAGCGCCGCCTCATCACTGGCGAGCAACATCGCCTGTTCCATGACCTTGGGCGCATCGGTGGCGATTTGTGCGAGCTTGGCCGCTTCATCCCCCAGCTGTTCGACGTACTTCAACGGGTCTGCAAGCATCGCCTGCACCAGCTGGATGCTGTCCCACACGTCCCGGATTGCCGCCCAACTGCCTGCCAGCACGCCGCTGCCAATCGCAGTGGCCGTGGATTGCTGCCAATGCGGCTTGAAGCCTTGCCACTGTGCGCGAAGCCACCGCTCCAGGTCCGCCATCAGCCCGGCGTAGGAGGCGAAGAGCGCATCCACCTGCTCCTCGGAAACTGCGCCCTGTACCCGCACCTGATAGCGCCCGCCCGCGGCGCAGTGGTGTGAGCCCTTGCCATGCTCATCCAGCATGACCCGCGTGGAACTGCCGTCATCCAGCCCGATCACCTCGACCGGAATGTCGCCAATCGGCACGTCATACACCGAGTCGAATTTGCTCTCTATCTTCAGCTCGCCGCCCAATGGGCACACGGCAACACTGCCGATAAAGTTCGGGTCGCTCATGCTCACGGTTGTCTGCGAGTCACCGACGCGCAGCACCCGATCCATCCCCAGCAACGACGGCATATCCGCCGCATGGCTCATCGAATCCAGCGCCTGCGAATACCAGGCGCCCATCTGCTGGCGATAAGTCACCAGGCTCTGATGAAAGCCATCCAGCTCATGTTCGATAGAAGCAATGTGGGAAGCGTTGGTCATCCGTGACGTCTCGGCAGAGGGCAAGGCGTCGGAGTCTGCCGCAGTAAAAAGCGGCTGGATGAACGGCGGGGAAAATCAGAAAGGGCTTACTACTGAAGCGTAAAAGTCAGCGCTAACTCGCAGCCGATTGCTACCTCCAATGGCGACCTTGCTCATTGACGAACAGTGCCCGCGGCTTCTTTTTAGCGGGGTTTCAAATTCCACCCGCTGCGTCTGCATTCTTTGCAGCGCGGCAATTGGCGTGGACAGCACTCGCTTATCGCGGGCGATGGCAAGTGCCGTGAGGGCGCAGCGCGTATAGGTGAGAGTCAAGGCGTGCCTGAAACAACAAAAGCCTGCTTTTCAGGGCAGGCTTGTCGCGAATCTCGGCTGACTTACTGCTGATGAGCCGTCAGCGCCGCATAACCATTCATCAAGTTGCGATAGTTCGGAATACGCTGCGACAACAGATTCCCCAGGCCTTCAATGTCGTTGCGCCAGTCGCCCTGCAACTCACACGCTACCGAGAACCAATTCATCAGCTGTGCACCGGCCTGTGTCATCCGGCTCCATGCGGCCTGCTGCACTGTGGTGTTGAAGGTGCCGGACGCATCCGTCACCACGAACACCTCGAACCCTTCCGCCAGCGCCGACAAGGTCGGGAACGCTACGCACACATCCGTGACCACGCCGGCGATGATGATCTGCTTGCGGCCGGTGGCCTTGATTGCCTTGACGAAGTCTTCGTTGTCCCACGCGTTGATCTGACCAGGGCGGGCGATATACGGCGCGTCCGGGAACATCGCTTTCAACTCTGGCACCAGCGGGCCATTGGGGCCTTGTTCGAAGCTGGTGGTGAGGATGGTCGGCAGGTTGAAGAACTTCGCCAGGTCGGCCAGGGCCAGCACGTTGTTCTTGAACTCGTTGGGCGAGAAGTCCTGGACCAGGGAGATCAGGCCGGTCTGGTGGTCGACCAGCAGTACGATGGCGTCGTCTTTGTTCAAGCGGTTGTAGGTTGCAGTGCTCATGGTTGAATCCTTTTTTGTTTAGGTTGGTTGGGCGTTGCGTTCAACATGGGCACAGATTAATGGGTGGGCTGTGGGGGATAAATCGGCTGGGACAGGTAATACCGTCAACTCAGAAGAGACAATTGTCGGGCCGGCAAGAGGACATGTCTTTTTAGTGACATGAAAATGTAAGGAGAAAAATCTCACGCGTGAGCTATTGAGTACGTCAGAAATAGCCTGTAGATTTTCTCACGCGTGAGTTTTTTACACCGAGGTCAGTACCATGAAAAGCAGCTCTCCATCGAACCCGCCCGCCGGGCTCGATTCCGATCCAGCAAGCCTTCAGGGAGAGCGCTTGAAGCCGTCTGCGAAAAAACCATCGAGCTTTTACATGAAGCAGATGCGCGCAGGCCTGGCGGCCGCCGGCTACGTGAAACACGAAACTTGGGTGCTTCCCGAAAACCGAAGCCTGCTCAAGCAGATGGAGAAACAGCTTCGCCAGCCGATTCTGGCTGGCTCAATCATGTCGGAGAATTTCATGAGCGCAGGTACCAACTGGAATATCGATCGCCTCTTCACAGCCTTCCAGGCCCTGGATGAAGTGGTCTCCAACGACATTACGCTTTCTCTCGTTCAAGGCTCCGAGTCCAGCATCAAGCTGGAAATGAACGACTTCGGTGGCTTGCCGATTTACATCGCGGTGGTGGGCGAGCAGATCATCGTGGATACCGTGCTGGTCGATGTCGAGTCCATCAATGACGTCGCGAAGTTCAATGACGCGGTGTTGCGCAGCCGGGAAATGTTCCCGCTGTCCTCGATCGGTATCGAGTCCATGCCGAACGGGCAGGTGGTCTACAACATGTTCGGCGCGTTGAGCTCCGACTCCAGCCTGACCAATATCGTGACCGAGGCGAAAACCCTCGTCGACAACGTGCAACGCGCCAGCGAAGCCTTCGAACGTTTCTTCAATTAAGTATTCGGGAGTATCCAATGACTCAGTCCATCTGGAGCAAACTGTTCACCGCGCTGCGTGGCGGTGCCAGCGAAGTCGGCGAATCGATCGTCGACCAACAGGCCCTGCGCATCCTCGATCAGGAAATTCGCGATGCCGACACCGCGCTGGCCAACGCCAAGCGTGAGCTGGTCAGCATCATGGCCAAGCACAAATTGGCGACCGATCGCGTCAGCGAGTACGACGCCAAGATCAAGGATCTGGAAGCCAAGGCGGTTGCGGCCCTGCAGGCCAATCGTGAAGACCTCGCCCTGGAAGTGGCCGAAGCGATTTCGACCCTGACCAACGAGCGGGAAGTAGAGCACAAGCAGGCCACCGAGTTCGGCGGCTACGCGGACAGCATGCGCAAGGACATCACCAAGGCCGAAAGCCGGATCAAGAGCCTGCGCCAGCAGGTGGACATGGCCAAGGCTCGCGAAAGCGTGCAGAAGGCCCAGGTCAGCGCGTCCATCGCCAGCGGTGGTGCCAACGGCAAGCTGGAGACTGCCGTGGGTACGCTGAATCGTCTGCAGGCCAAGCAGCAGCAACGTGCTGCTGAACTGCAAGCCCAGGATGAACTGGCCGAAGCGTCGACCGGTACCGACCTGGAGCGCAAGCTGCGCGAAGCCGGGATCACGCCGGACGAAGGCAGCGCCAATGCGATACTGGAGCGTCTGAAGCAGAAGTCGGCCGAGTAAGCGAAGGGCGAACACTGTAGCTGTGGCGGGGGAGCAAGCTCTCTCGCCACAGCTGCAGGGCTCTTTCTTAACGGACTGGCTTTATAGGCTCTGCCCTTTTTTACGTTGAGGTCTGGATGGACGCCCTGAAGGGTTTCAAGACAATCGCCGGGCTGGCGCTGTTCATGGTCGCGCTGCAACTGCTCAATGTGGCGACCGGTTACAGCCTCATGGCGTTCGGGCTGGTCCCGAGAACGCTGCAGGGGTTGTTCGGCATCCTCGCCTCACCGTTTTTGCACGGGTCTTTCGCCCACCTCAGCGCGAACCTGATTGCCTTTTTGATCCTGGGCACGTTGGTGATTATCGAAGGGCTCCACCGGTTCGTCAGCGTCAGCGCGATCATCATCCTGCTGGGCGGCTCGCTGGTCTGGCTGTTCGGTTTTGCGGGCGTGCATGTGGGGGCCAGCGGTTGGGTATTCGGGTTGTGGGCCTACCTGTTGTCTCGCGCCTGGTTTCACCGAAGCTGGAGCAACCTGTTAACGGCGGGTGTCGTGGCGGTGCTGTATGGCGGGCTGGTCCTGGGCTTCCTGCCTCGTCAGGGCATCTCCTTCGAAGGGCATCTGTTTGGTGCATTCGCCGGATTTATTGCAGCCAGGGTACTTCTCTCCAAACCACGCAGCAGGTTTAATGCCGGCTGAGCGCACTTGAGCATCCAGATGTCGAGGCGATGACGTCATCAGGAATCAAGTACCCAGGGAGTCAGGGACGAAATGTCGATTTTTCTTCTGTTGCGCCTGTACGCCTCGTCCCTCTTTCACCGCTTCGGTTGGGCAGGCCTGGTCATTGCCCTGGGCGTCCACCTGAGCACGGCTTACCTGGGCCTGGTGTATCTGGGCGAACAACATCTCACCGCTCCCGCCACATTTGTTTACTTCTATCTCACCACCACGCTGACCGTCGGCTATGGCGATCTTGCGCCGCAGACTTCGGCGGGGCGCGTGTTCGTGGCGACCTGGGTCATGCTCGGCGGTATTGCGCTGCTGACAGCAGCCATCGGCAAAACCACCAGCAGTGTCATCGATGCATGGAGAAAAGGCATGAAGGGCAAAGGCGATTTCACCGGCAAGGTCGGCCATACCGTGCTTATTGGCTGGGAAGGCGCGTCCAGTGAACGGGTCATTGAGTTGTTGCTGCAAGACGAAACCTCGAACGACAACCTGATCGTCATCTGCGACTGCACCCTCGACGAAAACCCGATGCCGGGCAAAGCAGCGTTCATCCGCGGTGACAGCCTGTCCTCCACCGCGCTGTTGCAGCGTGCCGGTGTGCCCGGTGCCGAGCGTGTGCTGGTGCGAACCCCGTCCGACGACCTGACGCTGGCCACCGTGCTGGCGGTGAATCAATTGAACCCTGTCGGGCATGTGGTCGCGCACTTCAATGAAAGTGAGATTGCCGCACTGGCCAGCTCCTACGCACCCAGCCTGGAATGCACGTCGAGCATGGCCATCGAGATGCTGGTGCGCGCTTCCCAGGATCCGGGCTCGTCGGTGGTCATTAATGAACTGCTGTGCGTGGGGCAGGGCGCCACCCAATACCTGATGAAATTGCCTTCGACCTTCGAAGCCACCTTCGGCGACCTGTACACGCGGATGAAAGAACATCACAACGCCACCCTCATTGGCTATCGCGCCAAAGGCGCCCAGCAACCGTCGATCAACCCGCCGAGCGCCACGCGCGTTGAAGGCGGCGAACTCTTCTACATTGCCTCCACCCGCCTCAAGGAAATCTCCAATGGGATGGTTTAAACAGTTGATGGGGCTTGAGGCCCCGAACGCGAACCCACAGTCGAACCGGCCCGCCGCCGAAGCCCTGCCGACCATCGGTCCGCTGGGCCTGGCTCCAGGCAAAGGGGTGATGTTCGACACTACCCTGAAGTTGTTGCTCGACGGGCATACCTCGGTGGTGATCCCCGGCACCCAGGAAATCTGGAGTAACGGCACCGTCGACCTCGGGCAGTCGACCTGGCTGTCGCGCTATTACATGAACGACGAAGATTACTGGCTGCAGGTGCACACCACAGGCGACATCGCCGGGCAGGTCGAGTCAGTGATCCTGTTCAACTACCTCAGCTACGTCACCATCAGCAGCGAAGCCGAACTGCGCCGGCTGGCGGGGCCCCAGAGCCTGATCGGGTTGCCGACCTACACCCACAACGGCGTCGAATACACGCGGGTATGGGGCAGCGAGGAGGGCCAGACCGAGCTGGTGGCAATGAGCGAGCAAGTGATAAACCCCGAGAATTCCTACAGCGTCGAACACCGCTCAATGCTATACGCCCGTGACACAGGCCTGACCGATCGACGCGAGTTCCTGCTGTTTTCCGTCGAAGAAGACGCGGAAGGCACCGTCAGCCTGAGCACCTCGCTGGGCATTTCGCTGTACACAACCGACTTGAATGCGCTCTAAAAAAGGAAGCAGTCCATGCTAGAAGCTCTCTCCATTTCCCTGAACAAAGCCGCCGTGCTCGGGTTTGTCACCTACATCCTCGGTGCGGCCGTCCTGTTCATGCTGTTCCAGTTCATCTACACCCGTGTGACCCCGCACAAGGAGTTCGAGCTGATCCGTGCGGGTAACGTGTCCGCGGCGGTCGCCCTGGGCGGCGCCATCGTCGGTTTCGCCATTCCGGCCAGCAACGTGATTGCCTACTCGATCAGCATCCTCGACTTCGTCGTCTGGGCGGTGATCGCCGCCGTCGTCCAGTTGTTGGCGTTCCTGCTGACCAGCCTGGTGCTCAAAGGCACGTCCGAGCGCATCAAGAACGGCGAACTCGCGGCCGGCATCTATGTGGCCGCCGTGGCCATCAGCGTCGGCATGTTGAATGCCGCGTGCATGACGCCTACCCAGAACTGATCGCGCACGGAGCTCCCGATGAAACGAAGCAAGTACGTCCAGCTGTCGCTGGCAGCGTCGGTCGCCATGGCGATATCCGGCTGCGGCCCGACGGAAAAAACCTACGATTTGCAGAAGAAGTACAACTTCCAGTCCGTTCAGCAGTGCGCCGATGAAAAACTTCCGGTGGACGTCTGCTCGGACGCCTACATGACGGCCATGGCCGAGCATCGCCGCATTGCGCCGGTGTACGACAATCAGGCCGATTGCGATGCCGATTTTGTCGCCGACTGGTGCCAGCAGGACTCCACCGGCAAATTCATCCCCAGGCTCGGCGGTTTCGAGCTGACCGCCGAAGGGCAGGTGACGCAATCCCAGGTCGACGCAGCCAATGCCCAAGTGGCCGGTTCCCAGGCGAACAGTGGCGGCTCGGGTTTCTCCACCAGCAGCCTGCTGACCGGGCTGTTGATCGGCAACATGCTGAGCAACAATCGCAACAGCTACCGCTCCGAGCCGGTGTACCGCTATCGCGATGATCGCGGCGACTACGCCTCCTCGACGCTCAATCAGCGCGTCTCGAAGGGCGCCACGTTTGGCCGCTCGAACCAGGCCCGCTACGGCAGCAGCAATTACACCAACACGCTGCGCTCCTCCAGCAAGTCGAGCTCCGTGGCCTCGGCCACCTCCCGTGGCGGCTTCGGCAGCAAGGCCAGCGCGCGCAGCGGCTGGGGCGGCGGGTCGAGCAGTTAAGGAAGACGGGCCATGAAGAAGATCCCTTGCGCAGAGCGCCATGACTGGAAACAGACCGCCGACAGCCTCGGCTTTCTGTTCCATACCATCGACGACGAACCCTACTGGGACGAGAGCGCGTACTATCAGTTCACGCTCCAGCAAATCGAGCGCGACCTCGAAGACCCGACCACCGAGATCCATGACATGTGCATGGACCTCGTCGCCCGCGTGGTCCACAGCGAAGAACTGCTCGAACGCCTGAGCATTCCCGCGCCCTTCTACGACATGATCCGCACCTCATGGCTGGAAGGCCACCCGCACCTGTACGGGCGCATGGACTTCTCCTACAACGGCACCGGCCCCGCCAAGTTGCTCGAGCTCAACTACGACACCCCGACCAGCCTCTACGAAGCCGCGGCGTTCCAATGGGGCTGGCTGGAACAATGCATTGAACGCGGCCTGCTGCCCAAACACGCCGACCAGTTCAACAGCATCGACACCAAACTGCACCAGGCCTTCGCCCAACTGCAGGTCAACCAGCCGTTCTACTTCGCCTCGATGAAGGACTCGGTCGAAGACAAAGGCACCACCGATTACCTGCGCCTGGTCGCGGAGAAGGTCGGCATCGAATCACGCCATATCGACATCGAAGACATCGGCCTGACCAGCGATGGCCGCTTCGTCGATCTCGAAGATCGCTGGATTCCCCACCTGTTCAAACTGCACGCCTGGGAGTTCATCTTCCACGAACCCTTTGGTTCGGCGATTGCCCAGAGTGATACGCAGTTTTTCGAGCCGGCCTGGAAATCGATTATTTCCAACAAAGGCATCCTGCCGCTGTTGTGGGAATTCAACCAAGGTCACCCGAATTTGCTCGCGGCCCATCTGGATACAGAGCCAGGTAAAGCTGTGCCGAAGGGCTGGGTGCGCAAGCCGTTCTTCTCACGGGAAGGGGCGAACATCGAGTTGCAGACGGCTGATGGGCTGATTGTGAAAGAGGACGGCCCCTACACGGATGCGCCGTTTATCCTTCAGGAGTTCGCACCGCTGCCACGGTTTGGGGACAGCTATACGCTGATTGGGTCCTGGGTAATTGGGGATCAAGCCGCCGGCATCGGCGTGCGGGAAGACAACAGTTTGATCACCAAGGATTCAAGTCGGTTCTTGCCGCATTTGATATTGGATTGAGGCTGGAGCTTGAAGAGCCAGCAGGGCTGATCGGTTTCATTTGCAGGCCGTTTCCGAGAGAATCCCAACCGCATTGCGCCAGCGGGAGTGCAGGCGTTAAAAAGCCGGCTTGTGGCCGGCTTCTCGGGGACTGCCTCAGCTTGTTTTTGACAAACCTCACCAGCCTTCAAATCGCTCAGCCAACATCGAGTCTGGCTGAATAGTAGGGGCATCCGCGGGAACTCCTCCGCTTCGCCAGGCAAGGTGGATAGCGCAAAGCCACCCCCTGCCAAATGTGCGGCGCATGATACCCACATTCACTTCAAATGCCCACCTCCGGATCCGATTTAGAGCCTTCCCAGCCCAGCAGGTGTTCGTCCAGCGGCACCGGTCGGCGGTTGTTCAGGGTGGACCACCAGAACACCCAGCCCACGATGGTGAAGTTCTGCTCGAACCGCTGTTCGTGTGTGAGGTATTCGTCCGGGTGTTCGCTGGCGTTGTGGCTGCGCATGCGCAAGCCACCCCCGGGTCGGTTGTAGAGGTATTTGATGCGCAGCATGCCGTCGTGTTCGACCGCGTAGATTTCGCCATCGATGATTTGGGTGCGGCCTTTGTCGATGGCGAGGGTGGCGCCTTGCTGGATGATGTCGATCATGCTGTTGTCGACCATGTAGGCGCCCAGCGCGCGGTCGGCGTTGACGTTGAGGGCTTGCAGGGTCTGCAGTGAGATACGGATGCATTCGGTGGAGGTGAATGAAGTGTGGAGGGCGATCTCCACGTCGATTTTTTCCGGGCGGCAGGCGGAGCCTGTGAGGTATTTTCCGGTTTCTTCGCGGGCAGGGAGTCCTTTCCTGGCGTCCGGGCCTTCCAGCAGGAAGTTGGCCGGTGGGTGTTTGGGGCCTTCGCCGGTGCGTAGCCAACGGCTGGAGATGCACAGCAGTTCTGCGATCTCGTTGAGTCGGCCCATGGGTACACCGCGTTTGAACCAGTTGTTCACGTGTTGAGGCGTGACACCACGGTTCTTGGCGAAGTCGGAGGCGGAAAGATGAACTTCCCGCAGTAGCGCTTTTAAGCGATCACCTGATGTATTCATAAACGCAAGTTTACTGGTCGGAAAAACAGATCAAATAAACTATGCGTTGACTGGCGAGCGTAGGTTTTTACTTAGTTGTAGTCTGATACTTCTGATGGTTAATTAACTTAAACAGCGTTTATAAAGTGTTCAACTTGGGGTTTAATTTTTCCCACAAAAAAAGCCCCGAATAATCGGGGCTTTTTCAATTGCCGAGGCAATGAGGAGTCGGTATCAGCCTTTGTAGGCAGCGACCGACTTCAGGATCTCGGCGCGGGCGGCGTCTGCGTTGCCCCAACCGTCGATCTTCACCCATTTGCCTTTTTCGAGGTCTTTGTAGTTCTCGAAGAAGTGTTTGATCTGCTCCAGCAACAGCGGTGGCAGGTCGGTGTATTCCTTCACGTCCACATACAGCTGGGACAGCTTGTCGTGGGGTACTGCGATAACTTTGGCATCGCCGCCGCCATCGTCGGTCATGTTCAGGATACCGACTGGACGGGCGCGGATAACCGAACCTGGGGTCACTGGGTAAGGGGTGACCACCAGTACGTCGAGCGGGTCACCGTCGTCGGCCAGGGTGTTAGGGATAAAACCGTAGTTGGCCGGGTAGAACATCGGGGTGGCCATGAAACGGTCAACGAACAGGCAGTCGCTGTCTTTGTCGATTTCGTATTTGATCGGCGCGTGGTTGGCCGGAATCTCGATGGCGACGTAGATGTCGTTCGGCAGGTCTTTGCCAGCCGGAATCTTGCTGTAGCTCATTGGGCGTTGCCCCCGTTAATTGGCCAAGAAACTTGGCCGGATTGGCCTAAAAGTGGCGGCGATTATAGGCATATTCCGCCGCCGATGCCATGCGCCAGACGTCGTACGGTTATTCGCCCTGCGGCTGATAGCGTGGGTCGCTGGCTTGCAGTTGGACGAGGCGGGCCAGCGGATCCTGGCGGTAAAAGCGGCTGAGTTGGGCGTACACCTGTGGATAACTGTTGACCAGTAAATCCGGGGCGCTGAAGAAATATTCGCTGGTGACCGCGAAGAATTCCGCCGGGTTCTCGGCGGCATAGGGGTCGATGTCGGTCTCGACGTCCGGGTTGGCGTCCAGTTGACGGTTGAGGTCATCAAAGGCGCTCTGCATCACGCTGGCCCATTCCTGCACGCGCATGTCGTGATGCAGCGGCGGCAGGCCGTTGGCATCGCCGTTGAGCATGTCGAGCTTGTGCGCCAGCTCGTGGATCACCAGGTTGTAGCCTTCCCACTGACCGCTGGCCAGCACGCCGGGCCAGGCGAGGATGACCGGGCCTTGCTGCCAGGCTTCGCCGCTGTGTTCGCCGTCCCACTCGTGTTCGATGCCACTGCTGTCGCGATGGCGCTGGGGGCTGACGAAGTCGTCGGGGTACAGCACGATCTCATGGAAGCCCTGATACCAGTCGAGATCGCCGAGGTTCATCAGCGGCAGTTGCGCCTGGGCGGCGAGCAGCAGGCGTTGTTCCTGGTGCAGCTCGACGCCGGGCAGGGCGGTCAGGTGTTTTTCGGCGAGGAACACCACGCAGGCTTCGCGCAGCCATTGGTCCTGCTCGGCGCTGAGGCCGTCGAGGAAGGTCAGGTGGTGGCGCACCCGCTGCCAGGTGTCATCGGCAATCGGGTGCTTGGCCAGCAGGCGCCGGCGGCGCCAGGCGCTGAGGGACCACATTGCCGGTCAGTGCGGCTTGGCTTCGGAGGACGCGCGGCCAAAACGGCTGCGGAATACACCAATGATCATCGGCACCAGCGACAGCAGAATGATGAACACCACCAGCAGCGACAGGTTTTTCTTGATGAACGGCACATTGCCGAAGAAGTAGCCCAAGGTCACCAGGCCGCCGACCCAGAGGATGGTGCCCAGTACGCTGAAACCGAAGAAACGTGCGTAAGGCATCTTCGCGATGCCGGCGACGAACGGTGCGAAGGTGCGCAGGATCGGCAGGAAGCGCGCCAGCGTCACGGTCTTGCCGCCATGGCGATCATAGAAGTCGTGGGTTTTCTGCAGGTAGTCGCGGCGGAAGATTTTCGAGTTCGGGTTGTTGAACAAGCGTTCGCCGACCGTTCGCCCAATCACGTAATTGGTGCTGTCGCCGAGAATCGCTGCGAGCATCAGCAGGCCGCCCAGCAATACCGGGTCCATGCCGCCGCCTGCCGCCACGGCACCCGCGATAAACAGCAACGAATCACCCGGCAGGAATGGCATGACCACCAGGCCGGTTTCGCAAAAAATCACCAGAAACAGAATGGCGTAGATCCACGGACCGTAATTGGTTACCAGCAGGTCGAGGTAGACGTCGAGATGCAGGATAAGGTCAAGCGGGTTGAAATCCATGGATGGCACCTGTGTGAATGGCCCGACTCAGCAGGCCTGTGCGGAAGCTCGGGTAAGTAAGGCTACAAGTGTATGCCGCATTTCTTACAACCCTGAAAGGTCCGCATTATACGGATTGAGCTGTGAAAAGCCTGTTGGTTTTGTAGCGGGGGATGTCGCACAGAGGCTGGGTTACGGTCTGAATGTTATCGAATGTCCGATTGTCGCCGCTGGCCTTTGTGGGAGCTGGCTTGCCTGCGATGCAGGCACCTCGGTGTTTCAGTGAGATTGAGGTGATGCCATCGCCGGTAAGCCCGCTCCTACAGGGGATTTGTGGGGTTTGGGGTCAATCTTCGCTGATCGGCAATGTGTAGTTCTTGAACTCGGTATCCTCGCGAAACCCGATCGACTCGTAGGTCTTCTGCGCCACTTCGTTGTCACTGCTGGTCGACACCCGCAACCGCACGGCCTGCGTTTCCTTGGCCATTTTCTTCGCGGTGCGCATCAAGTTGTCCGCCACCAGTTGGCGACGAGCGTCCTCGGCGACGTAGATGTCATTCAGGATCCATACGCGCTTGAGCGACAGTGATGAAAAGCTTGGATACAGCTGGCAAAACCCAAGCAATTTCTTGTCGTCATCATCGGCGAGGGCCAGGTAAATCACTGACTCCTTGCGGCGCAGGCGTTTTTCGAGGAAGGCGCGCGAGGAATCCGGGAAGGGCAGGGCCCCATAAAACTCGCGGTATTTGACGAACAACGGGGTCAACAGGTCCAGGTGTTCCAGGGTCGCTTGAGTGATCCGCATGCCAGGCCTCAACTTCCAAATGGGGTATGACCACACACGCGGCCGTAACTCGATGCTGCCTAAAGGCGTGAAAAAGCGCAATCGTGCCGGTATCAGTCCGTGGGCGGGCTGAGTAGGAAATTGCCTTTCATCAGGTCAGGGTCATCGGATTCAATGGTCTGAACCTGCGCCTCATCCTTCAGATTGACCCCCGACAGCTGCCGGCGACACGCTTCTCGCATCAAGTACAGCAGGCGATGGGCCGCCATGCCATAACTCAACCCTTCCAGGCGCACATTGGAGATGCAGTTGCGATAGGCATCGGTGAGACCGACCTTGGGGTTGTAGGTGAAATACAGGCCCAGGCTGTCCGGCGAACTGAGCCCCGGCCGCTCGCCGATCAGGATCACCACCATCTTCGCACCGAGCAATTGCCCGATCTCATCTGCCACCGCCACGCGGCCCTGTTCCACCAGAATCACCGGTGACAGTGACCAGCCTTCGGCGTGGGTCTGTTCCTCCATGCGTGTAAGAAACGGCAGGGTATGTTTATGCACCGCCAGTGCCGACAGGCCGTCGGCTACCACGATTGCCAAGTCGACGCCGCCGGGGTTGGCCGATGCATGATCGCGCAGCAACTGGGCCGACTCGTCACTCAAGCGCCGACCCAGGTCCGGGCGTTGCAGGTACGTATGACGGTCAACCGCGGCGCTGTGCAGCAACAGGCTGTCACGTCCGCGCTCGGCCAGTTGGCTGCTGAGGCCGCCATGGTCGAACGGCAGGTGCACCGCGTCCCGCGCCTGGGCGTGGGCAAACTGGAAGTCCAGTTGTGCGCCGGTGGGAATGCTCGTGCCAGTGCGGCCGAGGGCAATGCGCGCCGGCGTCAGGCGGCGCAGTTCGAGCCAGGGGTTGTCAGGCAGGTCGAGTTGCACGGGCGGCTCCTTCATCCCAGTTGCGCCAGGGCGTGGCGAAACGCCGGTGGCAGGCTGTTGCCGAAATGCACCTTGCCGTCGGCTTGCGTGAAGATGCCCATTTTCGCCAGCCACTGCTCAAACTCCGGCGCCGGCTTTAAACCCAATGTTTGCCGGGCATAGAGGGCGTCGTGGAAGGAGGTGGTCTGGTAGTTGAGCATGATGTCGTCGGAGCCGGGGATGCCCATGATGAAGTTGATCCCGGCCACGCCCAGCAGGGTCAGCAGGGTGTCCATGTCATCCTGGTCGGCTTCGGCATGGTTGGTGTAGCAGATGTCGCAGCCCATCGGCACGCCGAGCAGCTTGCCGCAGAAGTGATCTTCGAGGCCGGCGCGGATGATCTGCTTACCGTTGTACAGGTACTCCGGACCGATAAATCCTACGACCGTATTCACCAGAAATGGCTTGAAATGCCGGGCCACGGCGTAGGCACGCGTCTCGCAGGTTTGCTGGTCGACGCCAAAGTGCGCGTTGGCCGACAAGGCGCTGCCCTGGCCGGTTTCGAAATACATCAGGTTCTGCCCGAGGGTGCCGCGATTCAGGCTCAAGCCGGCGTCGTAACCTTCCTGCAGCACGCTCAGGCTGATGCCGAAACTGGCGTTGGCCGCTTCGGTGCCGGCAATCGATTGGAACACCAGGTCCAGCGGCACGCCCCGGTTGATGGCTTCGATGGAAGTGGTGACGTGGGTCAGCACGCAAGCCTGGGTCGGGATTTCGTAGCGCTGGATGATCGCGTCGAGCATCTCGAGCATGGCGCAGATCGAGGCGATGCTGTCGGTGGCCGGGTTGATGCCGATCATGGCGTCGCCGTTGCCGTAGAGCAGGCCGTCGAGGATGCTCGCGGCAATGCCGGCCGGTTCATCCGTGGGATGGTTGGGCTGCAGCCGCGTCGACAGGCGTCCGCGCAGGCCCATGGTGCCGCGAAACTGGGTGACCACGCGGATCTTCTGCGCCACCAGCACCAAGTCCTGCACGCGCATGATTTTGGAAACGGCAGCGGCCATTTCCGGGGTCAGCCCCGGCGCTAGGGCGCGCAGGCTTTGTTCATCGGCGGCGTCGCTGAGCAGCCAGTCGCGCAGGCCGCCGACGGTCAGGTGACTGACCGCGGCAAACGCTGGTTTATCGTGGGTGTCGATGACCAGCCGGGTGACTTCGTCGCTCTCATAGGGGATCAGCACCTCTTCGAGGAAGTGCTTCAGCGGGATATTCGCCAGCGCCATTTGCGCCGCGACACGTTCGCCGTCGTTCTGCGCGGCGACGCCGGCGAGAAAGTCCCCGGAGCGCGCAGGGCTGGCCTTGGCCATCACGTCCTTGAGGCTGTCGAAGCGGTAGGTCTGTGCACCCACCGCGTGGGAAAAGCTTGCCATACAGTGTCTCCTGGATGACGCGGGCCCGATGTGAGAATCGAACCTGCATCGAGGTTTTACGGCTATCAGTGCAAGGCGGCCTCTGCGGCCTGGATCGCCGCGAATTCCTCTTCGGGCGTGCCTGCTACCAAGTGATGCCGGCTGTAGAAAGCAAAGTAAGCAATTAATACTCCATAGATGATCGCCGCGCCAATCACCACCCGAGGATCCACCAGAAAGCCCGCCACGACGGCCACACAGGCCAGTACCAGGGCAATGCCGGAGGTGAAGATGCCGCCGGGCGTGCGGTACGGACGGTCCATTTTGGGGCGACGGATGCGCAAGGTGATGTGCGCGGCCATCATCAGCACGTAGGAAATGGTCGCGCCGAACACCGCCACCAGGATCAGCAAGTCGCCCTGGCCGGTCAGCGACAGGCCGAAACCGATGATCCCGGGGATCACCAGCGCCAGCACGGGGGCCTTGCTCTTGTTGGTCTGTGACAGCTTGCGCGGCAGGTAGCCGGCGCGAGACAAGGCGAAGATCTGCCGTGAATAGGCGTAGATAATCGAGAAAAAGCTGGCGATCAGCCCAGCCAGGCCGACCAGGTTGACGAAGCTGCCCATCCAGGTCGAACCGCCGTACGACAGCGCCAGCGCCTCGACCAGCGGGTTGCCGGATTTGACCAGCGCATAGGTGCCGGCGCCGCCCGGGGCAATCACCAGGATCAACAAGGCAAAACTGGTCAGCACCACAATGGCGCCGATCAGGCCGCGGGGCAGGTCGCGCTTGGGGTTCTTGGTTTCTTCGGCGGCCAGTGGCACGCCTTCCACCGCGAGGAAAAACCAGATGGCATAGGGGATCGCGGCCCACACGCCGACGTAGCCGAACGGCAGGAAGGTGCTGGCACCCTTGGCCTCCGTGACCGGGATGTCCAGCAGGTTGGCGACATTGAAGTGCGGCACCATCGACACCAGGAACACGCCGAGGGCAATCGCGGCGATGGCGGTAATCACAAACATCAACTTCAAGGCTTCCCCGACACCAAAAATGTGGATGCCGATAAAGATGATGTAGAACGCCAGGTAAATCATCCAGCCGCCGATGCCGAACAGCGACTCGCAATAAGCGCCGATAAACACCGCGATGGCAGCGGGGGCAATCGCGTATTCAATGAGGATGGCGGTGCCCGTGAGGAACCCGCCCCAGGGGCCGAAGGCGCTGCGCGCAAAGCCGTAGCCGCCGCCGGCGGTAGGAATCATGGATGACAATTCGGCCAGGGAAAAACACATGCACAAGTACATGGTGGCCATCAGCAATGTGGCGAGAAACATGCCGCCCCAGCCACCCTGGGCCAGGCCGAAGTTCCAGCCGGCGTAATCGCCGGAGATTACATAGGCAACGCCAAGGCCGACCAGCAGGACCCAGCCGGCAGCGCCTTTTTTAAGTTCGCGTTGTTGGAAGTATTGGGAGTCGACTTTTTCGAAGTCGACGGAAGACCCGGACGCCGGAGCGCTATTCGGTTCGCTAGGCATGATGGAATCCCTTTCTTATTGTTTTTTCCCGGCTTACTTAAGTAAGCCGAATGAGTAGCAAGGTTTTGTGAAGATTAAGTGTGGGAGCGGGCTTGCTCGCGAATGCGGTGTGTCAGTCACTGAGTCTTAGGCTGACCCACCGCATTCGCGAGCAAGCCCGCTCCCACATTTTTATTGCATTTCAAACGTGGGAGCGGGTTGTCGGTTAGAAGAAGCCCAGTGGATTGATGTCGTAGCTCACCAGCAGGTTTTTGGTCTGCTGATAGTGGTCGAGCATCATCTTGTGGGTCTCACGGCCCACACCGGATTTCTTGTAGCCGCCGAACGCGGCATGCGCCGGGTACAGGTGATAGCAGTTGGTCCACACGCGGCCGGCCTTGATCGCGCGGCCCATGCGGTAGGCGCGGTTGATGTCGCGGGTCCACACGCCGGCGCCCAGGCCGAACTCGGTGTCGTTGGCGATGGCGAGGGCTTCGGCTTCGTCCTTGAAGGTGGTGATGCTCACTACCGGGCCGAAGATTTCTTCTTGGAACACGCGCATTTCGTTGGTGCCCTTGAGCAGGGTCGGCTGGATGTAATACCCGCCGGCCATGTCGCCGGTGAGCTGCTCGACCTTGCCGCCGGTCAACAGTTGCGCGCCTTCGCCCTTGGCGATTTCCAGGTAGGAAAGGATTTTGTCGAACTGCTGCTCGGAGGCCTGGGCGCCGACCATGGTGTCGGTGTCCAGCGGATCGCCACGCTTGATCTGCTCGATCTTTTTCATCACCACTTTCATGAAGTCGTCGTAGATCGACTCTTCCACCAGCGCGCGCGAGGGGCAGGTGCACACTTCGCCTTGGTTGAAGAACGCCAGCACCAGGCCTTCAGCGGCTTTTTCGATAAAAGTCGGCTCGGCTTTCATGATGTCCGCAAAGAAGATGTTCGGCGACTTGCCGCCCAGCTCCACGGTGGACGGAATGATGTTCTCCGCCGCCGCATGCATGATGTGCGAACCCACAGGGGTGGAGCCGGTGAAGGCGATCTTGGCGATGCGCTTGCTGGTGGCCAGGGCCTCGCCAGCTTCCTTGCCAAAGCCGTGCACCACGTTCAGTACGCCCGGCGGCAGCAGGTCGCCGATGACTTCGAGCAACACGTTGATGCCCAGCGGGGTTTGCTCGGCAGGCTTGAGCACTACGCAGTTACCGGCGGCCAGGGCCGGGGCGAGTTTCCACGCGGCCATCAGCAGCGGGAAGTTCCACGGGATGATCTGGCCGACCACGCCGAGTGGCTCGTGGAAGTGGTATGACGCGGTGTGTTCGTTGATTTCGGCGCTGGTGCCTTCCTGGGCGCGGATGCAGCCGGCGAAGTAGCGGAAATGGTCGGCGGCCAGCGGGATGTCGGCGTTGAGGGTTTCACGCACGGCCTTGCCGTTGTCCCAGGTTTCGGTGATGGCCAGCAGTTCGAGGTTCTGTTCGATGCGGTCGGCGATTTTCAGCAGCACCAGCGAGCGGTCCTGGGCCGAAGTCTTGCCCCAGGCGTCGGCGGCGGCGTGGGCGGCGTCGAGGGCCTTGTCGATGTCTTTGGCAGTGGAGCGCGGGAATTCGGCGATGGGCTTGCCGTTGACCGGCGAGGTGTTGGTGAAATAGTTGCCATCGACCGGCGCAACGAATTCGCCACCAATGTAGTTGCCGTACTTGGCCTTGAACGAAACGATCGCGCCTTCGGTACCGGGGTGTGCGTAACGCATGGTGGATTCTCCTGGCTTTTATGTTTATTGGAGTACAGCGCGCAAAAGCGCTTGATTAAGCGTAGAGCAAAGGTTGGGCCAGTGCTTTGTGGGCCAGGTAAATCAAGGGCCTGGGGTTTGTTGCAAGGCGTTGCTGTGACACCTTCGGTACAGCCTGGGTGACAGTTTGTGCCATCAGCGGTACAACCGGTGACCGACGGGTCGCCCCGGGATTGCATTGGCCGGATGCCTGGGGGATGCTGGTTGTTCTCACGCAGGGAGAATAATAAGAAATGCACAACGATCATTTCAGTCGCCATGCCCAGCAAGTCCTCACCGTGGCCCATGGCCGCGATCCGTCCAGCGACCCGTCCATCGCCCGCTCCTGGCTGCGGTGCCTGGAGGACTACCACCTCGACCCTGCGCAAACCATCGCCCCCACCGTACTCGAGCATGGCCGCCTGCTGGAAAGCCGCGAGCGCCTCCAACAGGTATTACAGATCGCGGGCAGCGAGATGAACAGCCTGCACCAGCAGCTCTCGGGTGCCGGCCATGCCGTGCTGCTGACGGATGCGCGTGGCGTGATCCTCAACTGTGTCACCGCGCCGTCCGAGCGCAGGATCTTCGAGCGCGCCGGGTTGTGGCTGGGCGCCGATTGGAGTGAGGCCTGCGAAGGCACCAATGGCATCGGCACCTGCCTGGTGGAGCGCCAATCCCTGACGATTCACCGTGATGAGCATTTTCGAGGCCGGCATACCGGGCTGACCTGTTCGGCGAGCCCGGTGTTCGACCCCCACGGTGAGCTGTTGGCCGTGCTGGATGTGTCCTCGGCCCGCGAAGCCGTCTCGCGCCAGAGCCAGTTCCACACCATGGCGCTGGTCAACCTGTCGGCGAAGATGATCGAGAGTTGCTACTTCCTGCGTCACTTTGAACACCATTGGTTGCTGCGCTTTCACCTGCAGGCCGAATCCGTGGGCCTGTTCAGTGAAGGGTTGCTGGCATTCGATGGCGAAGGGCGCATCTGTGCGGTCAACCAGAGTGCGCTGAACCTGCTGGGGCAGGGGCGCGGTGGTCTGCTGGGGCAGCCGGTGGAGGCGTTTTTCGAGTGTTCCCTGGATCAACTGCTCGGTCGCGCCAGCGCCAATGCCACCGCCAGTTGGCCCTTGCGCACGCGGGATGGTCGGCACCTGTTCGCCGCCCTGCGTGGGCAAGCGCGCAGCCAGCCCGCGCCGTTGCTCAAGCCGGAACCTGCGCGGCCGCGCCTGCCCGGTATCTACCTGGGCGACCCGGCGCTGCAGAATGATTTTCGCAAGGCATTGCGGGTATTCGAGCGCGACGTGCCCTTGCTGATCAACGGCGAAACCGGTTCCGGCAAAGAGGCGTTCGCCAAGGCGGTGCATCAGGCCAGCCAGCGCGCCGACGAGGCTTTTGTGGCCCTCAACTGTGCTGCCATCCCGGAAAGCCTGATCGAAAGCGAGCTGTTCGGCTATCGCGGCGGCAGCTTCACCGGCGCGCGCAAGGAGGGTATGCAGGGCAAGCTGCAACAGGCTGACGGCGGTACGCTGTTCCTCGATGAAATCGGTGACATGCCGCTGGCATTGCAGACCCGTCTATTACGCGTGCTGGAGGACCGCATGGTGGTGCCCCTCGGCGGTGAGCCGCAGGCGGTGAACGTCAGGATTATCAGCGCAACTCACCGTGACTTGCTCGGGCGCGTGCAGGACGGCAGTTTCCGCGAAGACTTGTACTACCGGCTCAATGGCCTGGAAGTCGCATTGCCGCCGTTGCGCGAGCGCAGCGACCGGCCTCAGTTGCTCGACTTCCTATTGGCTGAGGAATCAGCGGGCCAATCGGTCAGCCTCGAACCCGCCGCGCGCCAGGCACTGCTGACGTTCGCCTGGCCCGGCAACGTTCGGCAAATGCGCACGGTATTGCGCACGCTGGTCGCCCTTTGTGATGACGGGCGTGTGGGGCTGGTGGACTTGCCCGCGTTGCTGCGCCAGGCGCCTGCGCACAAGGTCACCGAGTTGCCACTCGATGATGCCGAGCGCCAGACCTTGCTGGCGGCGCTAGAGCGCCAGCACTGGCACATGAGCCAAACTGCCGAGCACTTGGGGGTAAGCCGCAATACTCTGTACCGCAAGTTGCGCAAACATCGGATTACGCGGTTGGCCGGGGTATAAGTTCGGTGTTTTTCGACGGTTCTTGTAGGGAGGATGTTCTGCAGTTATCAGTCATTAAGTCCCTTTATTGTTAAGTTGGAATAACCCGTTCAAATTGTATTGGGTTGCTCTGACAGGAACTGTTCAGTGCCATGGGGTTACTCAACTTGGGTAGCGCCAAGTGAACTTTCAAACAATAAAAACTTAATGGGTGTCCCTAATGAAAATTGCACCGCCTGCTGTTTCTTTCATTCCTTCACAGCCCGTATCGATAGAAGAGCCGCCCGCGCGAACCTTGGAGCAACACGCCGACGCTGCCGATCAGCCCTTGATGCGCAGCAAGAGGGCGATAAAGGGTTTTTCCTGGTTCGGACGAAGGCCTTCAGCGCCACCCTCCCTGCCGTCGCCTGGCAGCATTGCGCCTGCGCCCATCCCCCGGCCGCCGACACCCGCGCCCAAGCCTTTGCCCAAGCCCGGCCCCTCCGTGAAACCGGGCCAACCGCTGTCGGTGGACAAGTTCAAGGAGGCCGGGCAGGCGATCGTGCATGCCAACAAAATCAAGGTGAGTGACGAATTGCTCATGACTCAGCTGCGCAAGCAGGCGCCGATCAGTGTTGCCGAGGCCGCCAAGCGAGTGATCGACGCCAATAGCCTGGTCAAGGCCGGCGTTATATCCACAGGCCCCAATGCCAGCCGCGTTGCCCGTGACGCGTTCATCAGTGCGGGGATCACCGGCTTGGTCAGTGCGCCGATCAACGTCGCGGCCTACGCAGGCTCTGTCGCTTCGGGGGAGTCCATCAAGTCGAGCTATGCGCCCGGCGTGCTACCGCCACCGTTTTTGCCGGGGGCGGCCAGCCCACCGAAGGCCACAGGCGGTTCTGCGCCCGTGCAATCGACCCCGTCATCGGCAGATCCGATCAGTGCACAGTTGGATGAGGTTGAAATGAAATTGCTGGGCATGGCCACGACGGTCATGTTCACGCTCGGGGATACAAGCCGTGTATTTACCAAGGATGACACTTGGCCGACTGATAATGTCGGGCGCCTGGGTAATCTCGAGAAGTTGCTCGGTGTATCGGAACAACACCTGAAAAAAGCCTCGCGGCAGAACGGTCTGGTGTTCAAACCCTATAAGCCCGGGTCGCCCATCCCCACTGAACCGAAAGATCGCCTCGACCTGATGGAAAAGAAGTTTGCGTGCATGACCGAGGCTTATGAAAAGTTGCGGTTCCTGGCCGCGATGAAAGACAGTCAAAATAAAGCCGAAGCCAGCGCCTGAACACAGCCCGGGCCGAGTGTAGTACCCAGGTGCTCTTCGCTCGGCCTTTGGCCGTATAAAAGGTGCGATTTCGCCCTCCCTGCGCTAACCTGCCTCGATGTTTTACGAGGTCGACTATGCACATTCATATTCTGGGTATCTGCGGTACGTTCATGGGGTCAATGGCGGTATTGGCCAAAGAGCTGGGCCATCACGTCACGGGCTCCGACGCCAATGTCTACCCGCCCATGAGCACGCAACTCGAGGCCCAGGGCATTGCGCTGACCCAAGGCTACGACCCGGCGCAATTCGACCCGGTACCGGATTTGGTGGTGATCGGCAACGCCATGGTGCGCGGTAACCCAGCGGTCGAGTACGTGTTGAACAAAGGTCTGCCTTACGTCTCCGGCCCGCAGTGGCTGGCTGATCACGTGCTGCAGGGTCGCTGGGTGTTGGCTGTCGCCGGCACCCACGGCAAGACCACCACCAGCAGCATGCTCGCCTGGGTCCTGGAGCACGCAGGCATGAGCCCGGGCTTCCTGATCGGCGGTGTGCCGCAGAATTTCTCGGTATCGGCGCGCCTGGGGGATACCCCGTTCTTCGTGATCGAGGCTGACGAATACGACAGCGCCTTCTTCGACAAGCGCTCCAAGTTCGTCCACTACCGCCCGCGTACGGCGATCCTCAATAACCTTGAGTTCGATCACGCGGACATCTTCCCCGACCTGCCGGCCATCGAGCGCCAGTTCCACCATTTGGTGCGCACCATTCCGAGCGAAGGCCTGGTGATCCACCCGACCACCGAGCCGGCGCTGCAACGTGTGATCGACATGGGCTGCTGGACCCCGGTGCAAACCACCGGTGCGGGCGGGCAGTGGCAAGTCAAATTGCTCAGCGAAGACGGTTCGCGCTTTGAAGTGCTGTTTGAAGGCGAAGCCCAGGGCATTGTTGAGTGGGACATGACGGGCCAGCATAACGTCGCCAACGCCCTGGTGACCCTGGCGGCTGCGCGGCATGTCGGCGTCGTGCCGTCCATGGGCATTGCCGCGTTGAGCGCCTTCAAAAGCGTGAAGCGCCGCATGGAGAAGGTCGCCGACGTGAATGGGATTACCATCTACGACGACTTTGCCCACCATCCAACGGCCATTGCCACCACGCTGGACGGCCTGCGCAAGCGCGTCGGCGATGCCCCGATCATTGCGATTGTGGAGCCGCGTTCCAACTCCATGAAGCTCGGCGCACACCGTGACGGCTTGCCGGAAAGCGTCAACGATGCCGACGAGGTGGTCTGGTACGCCCCCGCCAACCTCGGCTGGGACCTGCCGGCGATTGCCGCGCTGTGCACAGTGCCATCCACCGTCTGTGACTCCATCGACGGCATCATCGAACACGTCAAGCATCAGGCCAAGCCGGGCACCCACGTGGTGGTCATGAGCAACGGCGGTTTCGGCGGCCTGCATGGCAAGCTTGCCGAGGCGCTGAAATGAGTGGCCCGGAACGCGTCACCCTGGCGATGACCGGTGCATCCGGCGCGCCCTATGGCCTGCGCCTGCTGGACTGCCTGGTGCGCGAGGACCGTGAGGTGCACTTCCTGATCTCCAAGGCCGCGCAATTGGTGTTGGCCACCGAGACTGATGTCGCGTTGCCCGCCAAGGTGCAGATGATGCAGGCGTTCCTCACCGAGTACACCGGTGCGGCGGCGGGGCAGATCAAGGTTTACGGCAAGGAAGACTGGATGTCGCCGGTGGCCTCGGGCTCCGGCGCGCCGGCGGCGATGGTGGTAGTGCCGTGTTCCACCGGGACCTTGTCGGCAATTGCCACGGGCGCCTGCAACAACCTGATCGAGCGCGCGGCGGACGTGACCCTGAAGGAGCGTCGCCAATTGATCCTGGTGCCGCGTGAAGCGCCGTATTCGAGCATTCACCTGGAGCACATGCTCAAGCTGTCGAACATGGGCGTGACCATCCTGCCGGCGTCGCCGGGCTTTTATCACCAGCCACAGACCATCGATGACCTGGTGGACTTTGTAGTCGCGCGGATTCTCAACCTGCTGAACATCCCTCAGGACATGCTGCCGCGCTGGGGCGAGCACCATTTGAGCAGCGATGAATAAGGCACTGTTGGTGATAGTGGCGTTGCAATTGGCGGGCTGCGCCACCGCACGCACGCTGGACGCTGCGCAGCCCGGCGCGCCGGTGGTGTATGCCGGCACGCGCCTGGATTTGTATGCGATCAACGGCGGCTGCTGCGCCAAGGACCGCTTCGGTGCCGAAGCGCCGAGCTATCCGCACGTCGACCTGCCGGCCAGTGCGCTGCTCGATACCTTGTTGTTGCCACTGTCGGTGTTGACGGTGCTTGGGGTTGGGTTTAACGCCACAGGCGGTCTCTAAGCTGGATGTTAAAGACACCACAAAGCCAATGTGGGAGC
>NZ_JANLOH010000022.1:0-24550 GCF_025466155.1 Pseudomonas sp. 13B_2.1_Bac1
CTCGCGTGGGGGGCCCGCGGGGGTTGGCGGGGCGGCCCACCTAGGAGAGCCTATAGGAAGACAAGACCAGGATCTTTTTATAATATCGAACTGTCAATTAATTTGTCAATTCACGAGCATAAAAAACCCTGCGAATGCAGGGTTTTTAATCAATGCAGCATCACTGCTGAGCTACGATCACAGGCTCCACCCACCCGTTGGTGGCACAAATCTCCTGTATATCCTTAGCTGCGCGCTTATAAGACTCCAAGCTTTGTCGAGTCTTCGCGGCATTAGCGTGGCGTTGCTCATCAGAGATAGGCTTGAGGTCACGTAGCGATTTGATAGTCATCATCCCCACCCTTCGATTTCCTTTCAGATAGTTCTAGACCGGTATCAGGCAGTCTTGGTTCCCATAATAGGCTTCGCGCATTCGATCCATGGAATGGCGGTAGCTAAGCTTTTCATCCTCAACGATGAGGTTGAAAGCCAACGTTTCTTGCGACTCCTGCTGAGCGTAAATAGAGCACATACGCACAAATAATTCCTCGAACAGGTCGTCAAAAATCTTCAACTTTTCTTGCATTGGCGCTTTCAGAGGATGGGCATCTTCCATCTCACTACAGAAACAAAGATAGCCGCCTCTCTGCCGACGTGGTCTGTGGTACATCACTACACCCTTCTTTTTCGGGTAGAGCGACGTGACATTATGCGATTCACGCAGAAAAAACCAGAGCCACAAGGTAGCTGCTGCACTCATCACATATCGGCTGAAGGTGATCTCAACTTTAGCAGATGTTTGGTCCAGCGCTTCAATCAGCGCTACCATTCGATCCACATTTCCACCAGCGTTGTGACGCAGATGAATCTCAATCAAGTCACCCTCGGATGCCTTGTTGAGAACGTCAATGATCGGATTGACTGTCTCAGCTGAAATTTGATCTTGAAGCTCAAGCTTCAGCTTCGCGCGAGTATCCTCAACGCTCGGCAGTTCTACTCCAATATTCGCCTCCAATGCTATCCCTCGCTTGATCGATTTCGGCGCGAGATGTTACCAGCCAGGTGAAACACTATCAATGTGATATCAAAATGAACCGACGAACGCTCATCCGTCCCATCACAAAATACAAACCATGCACTGAAGCAGGCACATCGCGTGGTACGCTTCGATGAATATATGACCACATCTAACTCTAGGGTTTGTCATAGCGCAATGCCCCAAATCTGCCCCACACCACGAGCCTAATAGACCGCAAGCCACTGATGAATAAAGTAATTTCCGATCTGTCCTCCCACACCCCGATGATGCAGCAGTACTGGCGCCTGAAAAACCAGCACCCTGATCAGTTGATGTTCTATCGCATGGGCGACTTCTACGAGATCTTCTACGAAGACGCGAAGAAGGCTGCCAAGCTGCTGGATATCACCCTGACCGCGCGTGGGCAGTCGGCGGGGCAGTCGATTCCGATGTGCGGGATTCCTTACCACTCGTTGGAAGGCTACCTGGTCAAGCTGGTGAAGCTGGGCGAGTCGGTGGTGATCTGTGAGCAGATCGGCGATCCCGCGACGAGTAAAGGCCCGGTTGAACGCCAGGTGGTGCGCATTATCACGCCGGGGACGGTGAGTGATGAGGCGCTGCTGGATGAGCGTCGCGACAACCTGATCGCGGCGGTATTGGGCGACGAGCGTCTGTTCGGCCTGTCGGTACTGGACATCACCAGCGGCAACTTCAGCGTGCTGGAGATCAAGGGTTGGGAGAACCTGCTGGCGGAGTTGGAGCGTATCAATCCGGTGGAATTGTTGATCCCGGATGATTGGCCGAAGGATCTGCCGGCGGAAAAACGCCGTGGGACAAAACGCCGTGCGCCGTGGGATTTCGAGCGTGACTCGGCGCTGAAAAGTCTGTGCCAGCAGTTCTCGGTGCAGGACCTCAAGGGCTTCGGTTGCGAAACCCTGACCCTGGCCATCGGCGCTGCCGGTTGCCTGCTCAGTTATGCCAAGGAAACCCAGCGCACCGCCCTGCCGCACTTGCGCAGCCTGCGTCATGAGCGTCTGGACGATACCGTGGTGCTCGATGGCGCGAGCCGTCGCAACCTGGAACTGGACACCAACCTGTCAGGCGGGCGTGATAACACCCTGCAATCGGTGGTCGACCGTTGCCAGACCGCCATGGGCAGCCGCTTGCTGACCCGTTGGCTGAACCGTCCGCTGCGCGATTTGAGCGTGCTGCAAGCGCGCCAGACCTCTATTACCTGCCTGCTCGACCGCTATCGCTTTGAAAAACTGCAGCCACAGCTGAAGGAAATTGGCGATATCGAACGCATCCTGGCACGGATCGGCCTGCGCAACGCGCGGCCGCGTGACCTGGCGCGCCTGCGCGATGCACTCGGCGCCCTGCCGCAGTTGCAAGCGGCGATGACCGAATTGGACACGCCGCACCTGCAGCAACTGGCCGTCACCGCCGGTACCTACCCGGAACTGGCGGCGTTGCTGGAAAAGGCGATCATCGACAACCCGCCGGCAATCATCCGTGACGGCGGCGTATTGAAGACCGGTTACGACAGCGAGCTGGACGAACTCCAGGCCCTGAGCGAAAACGCCGGGCAATTCCTGATCGACCTGGAAGCCCGCGAAAAGGCCCGCACTGGCCTGGCCAACCTTAAAGTCGGCTACAACCGCGTGCATGGCTACTTTATCGAGTTGCCAAGCAAGCAGGCCGAGTCGGCGCCGATCGACTACCAGCGCCGCCAGACCCTCAAAGGTGCCGAGCGCTTTATCACCCCTGAGCTGAAAGAATTCGAAGACAAGGCACTTTCGGCCAAGAGCCGCGCCCTGGCTCGGGAAAAGATGCTCTATGAAAACCTGCTTGAAGACCTCATCAGCCAACTGGCGCCGCTGCAGGACACGGCAGCCGCCCTGGCGGAACTGGACGTACTGAGCAACCTCGCCGAACGCGCGCTGAACCTCGACCTGAACTGCCCGCGTTTTGTCAGCGAGCCCTGCATGCGCATCGTGCAAGGTCGCCACCCGGTTGTAGAGCAGGTATTGACCACGCCATTCGTCGCCAACGACCTGTCGCTGGATGACGATACCCGCATGCTGGTGATCACGGGTCCGAACATGGGCGGTAAATCCACCTACATGCGTCAGACCGCTTTGATCGTGCTGCTCGCACACATCGGCAGCTTTGTGCCGGCGGCCAGTTGCGAATTGTCGCTGGTGGATCGCATCTTCACGCGGATTGGCTCCAGCGATGACCTGGCCGGTGGCCGTTCGACCTTTATGGTGGAAATGAGCGAGACCGCCAACATCCTGCACAACGCCACCGAACGCAGCCTGGTGCTGATGGACGAAGTGGGTCGCGGCACCAGCACCTTCGACGGCCTGTCCCTGGCCTGGGCTGCAGCCGAGCGTTTGGCGCATCTGCGCGCCTATACGCTGTTTGCCACGCACTATTTCGAGCTGACCGTACTGCCGGAAAACGAGCCGCTGGTGGCCAACGTGCACCTCAATGCCACCGAGCACAACGAGCGCATCGTGTTCCTGCACCACGTGCTGCCTGGGCCGGCGAGCCAGAGTTACGGCCTGGCCGTGGCGCAACTGGCCGGTGTCCCCACGGAGGTGATCACCCGTGCCCGCGAGCACCTGAGCCGCCTGGAAGAAACTGCACTGCCCCACGAGCTTCCGGTGGCAAGCCCGGCCAAAGCCAGCAAAAAAGCCAGCGCGCCACACCAGAGCGATCTGTTTGCCAGCCTGCCCCACCCCGTGCTGGACGAGTTGGCTAAACTTGACCTGGATGACTTGACGCCGCGAAAAGCGCTCGAAATGTTATATGCACTTAAGACTCGGATATAACGCAGACGCTTGCAAGCTGGTAGACTCTCGCGCGGTTTGGGATGCTGCGGGCTTTTAGCCTGGTCCGCAGACTATCGCTCCCGAACCTCGCGAGCCCTGCCACAAAGGGTTTCGCTGCCGCCGCCTGAGGAGAAAATTAGAAATGACCTTCGTCGTCACCGACAACTGCATCAAGTGCAAGTACACCGACTGCGTAGAAGTGTGTCCGGTGGACTGCTTCTACGAAGGCCCGAACTTCCTGGTCATCCACCCGGACGAGTGCATTGACTGCGCCCTGTGTGAACCTGAATGCCCGGCCGTCGCCATTTTCTCCGAGGACGAAGTCCCGGCAGAGATGCAGGAATTTATTCAGTTGAACGTCGAGCTGGCGGAAATCTGGCCGAACATCACCGAACGTAAAGACCCGATGCCGGATGCGGCAGAGTGGGATGGCAAGAAAGGTAAGATTGCAGACCTCGAACGCTGATAGCGTCGCCGCCCTCTAAAAAGGCCCCTTGCGGGCCTTTTTGCGTTTCTGGATGAAGGGATTCACTTTCCTGCAGGCAAAAAAAAGGGGCGGTATGACCCGCCCACATTTTTTCCCTAGTCCCTGTATTCCTTTTCATCGTCCTGATGAATCGCATCCTGCGACGTTCCCTCAAACCATCGTTCCTTGATGGCTGTGTCAATCCGTGGACACAGGGCTGATGTTAGAGAGTTCCCTGGGAAGTTCAACGGGATGCAACGAGCCGACTGACAGATGTCAACGCCAATGCCCACACAGATAATTGTTATATTTCAACAAGATAGAAAAGTCTTTCCAGCACTCGAGACCTCTACCCCCAGGGAAAAAACCCAAACACTTACGAAAAAGTAAGTGAATGCTTACAAGCGCAATTGCGAAAAAGTGTCATTGGAGACCTTGGGGTGATTTGCAGGCAAGAAAAAGCCCCGACACCGTCGAGGCTTTTTCCTTTCAATCCGCTCAGTCGTCGCTGACCGTTATCGTCGGCATTGCCGGCGCCGCCGCTTCCTGAAGGACGATCCGCGCGCCTACATGGCGGGCCAGTTCCTGATAGATCATGGCGATTTGGCCGTCCGGCTCGGCGGCCACGGTCGGTTTGCCGCCGTCGGCCTGCTCACGAATGACCATCGACAGCGGCAACGAGGCCAGCAGCTCGACGCCGTACTGGGTGGCCAGTTTCTCGCCACCGCCCTCGCCGAACAAATGCTCGGCGTGCCCGCAGTTGGAACAGATATGCACCGCCATGTTTTCCACGACGCCCAGCACCGGGATGTTGACCTTGCGGAACATCTCCACGCCTTTTTTCGCGTCGAGCAACGCCAGGTCCTGAGGCGTGGTGACGATCACCGACCCGGCCACCGGGACTTTCTGCGCCAGGGTCAGCTGGATATCACCGGTGCCTGGTGGCATATCGATCACCAGGTAATCCAGGTCGCCCCAGGCGGTCTGCGTGACCAACTGCAGCAGCGCGCCGGAGACCATCGGCCCACGCCAGACCATCGGCGTGTTGTCATCGGTGAGAAAGGCCATGGACATCACTTCGACGCCCAGCGACTCGATCGGCACAAACCACTTCTGATCCTTGACCTTGGGCCGCGTGCCTTCGGCAATGCCGAACATCACGCCCTGGCTCGGGCCGTAGATATCCGCGTCGAGGATGCCTACGCGCGCGCCTTCACGGGCCAGCGCCAGGGCCAGGTTGGCGGCGGTGGTGGATTTGCCCACGCCGCCCTTGCCGGATGCCACCGCCACCACGTTCTTGACGTTGGCCAGGCCCGGGATCTGTGCCTGGGCCTTGTGCGGGGCGATCACGCATTGGATGTCGACCTTGGCCGAACTCACGCCGTCGAGGCCTTCAATGGCCATTTGCAGCATCTGCGCCCAGCCGCTCTTGAACAGCCCGGCGGCATAGCCCAGCTCCATCTGGACGGACACCTGGCCCCCCTGGACCTCGATGGCGCGTACACAGCCGGCACTGACCGGGTCCTGGTTCAAATAGGGGTCGGTGTACTGGCGAAGAACGGCTTCCACCGCTGCGCGATTGACGGCGCTCATGGGCAACTCCCGAAAAAAGACTGACTGAAACAGGCGGCTATCCTAACCGTTCCAGCGTCGTTGCGGCATGCTTTCGCGGGCAAGGAAGATTCTGAAACAGCAGCACGGGGTGAAATAAATTTCCCGGCGCTTTATAGTGGCCGACCTCCGTTTCATCAAGTAGCCGAGCCCCATGTCCGAGCCACGCAAGATCCTCGTCACCAGCGCCCTGCCCTATGCCAATGGTTCCATCCATCTTGGCCATATGCTTGAGTACATCCAGACCGATATGTGGGTGCGCTTCCAGAAGCATCGCGGCAATCAATGCATTTATGTCTGCGCGGACGACGCCCACGGTTCGGCCATCATGCTGCGCGCCGAAAAGGAAGGGATCACCCCGGAACAACTGATCGCCAATGTGCAGGCTGAACACAGCGCCGACTTTGCCGAGTTCCTGGTTGATTTCGACAACTTTCACTCGACCCACTCCGAAGAAAACCGCGAGCTGTCGAGCCAGATCTACCTGCGCTTGAAAGATGCCGGGCACATTGCCACGCGCTCGATCACGCAGTATTTCGACCCGGAAAAGAAAATGTTCCTGGCCGACCGCTTCATCAAGGGCACCTGCCCGAAATGCGGCACTGAAGACCAGTACGGCGACAACTGCGAGAAATGCGGTGCCACCTACGCACCGACCGACTTGAAGGATCCGAAGTCGGCCATCTCCGGCGCCACCCCGGTGCTCAAGGACTCCCAGCACTTCTTCTTCAAGCTGCCGGATTTCCAGCAGATGCTGCAAACCTGGACCCGCAGCGGCACCCTGCAGGACGCCGTGGCGAACAAGATCGCCGAATGGCTGGATGCCGGCCTGCAACAGTGGGACATCTCCCGCGATGCGCCGTACTTCGGCTTCGAGATTCCCGGTGAGCCGGGCAAGTATTTCTACGTGTGGCTGGACGCGCCGATCGGCTACATGGCCAGCTTCAAGAACCTCTGCGACCGTACGCCGGAGCTGGACTTCGATGCGTTCTGGAACAAGGATTCCAAGGCCGAGCTGTACCACTTCATCGGCAAGGACATCGTCAATTTCCACGCGCTGTTCTGGCCAGCGATGCTCGAAGGTTCGGGCTACCGCAAGCCAACCGGCATCGCCGTGCACGGCTACCTGACCGTCAACGGCCAGAAGATGTCCAAGTCCCGTGGCACCTTTATCAAGGCGCGCACCTACCTGGACCACCTGTCGCCGGAATACCTGCGTTACTACTATGCCTCCAAGCTGGGCCGTGGCGTCGACGACCTGGACCTGAACCTGGAAGACTTCGTACAGAAGGTCAACTCGGACCTCGTGGGCAAAGTCGTCAACATCGCCAGCCGTTGCGCCGGCTTTATCCACAAGGGCAACGCCGGTCTGCTGGTGGCCGAGAACGCCGCGCCGGAACTGACCGAAGCGTTCCTGGCGGCTGCGCCCAGCATCGCCGACGCCTACGAGGCGCGCGACTTTGCCCGCGCCATGCGCGAAATCATGGGCCTGGCCGACCGCGCCAACGCCTGGATTGCCGACAAGGCGCCGTGGTCGCTGAACAAGCAGGAAGGCAAGCAGGCTGAAGTCCAGGCGATCTGCGCCACAGGCGTCAACCTGTTCCGCCAGTTGGTGATCTTCCTCAAGCCGGTCCTGCCATTGCTGGCCGCCGACGCCGAGGCGTTCCTCAATGTCGCACCACTGACCTGGAACGACCACGCCACCTTGCTCAGCAACCATCAGTTGAACGAGTTCAAGCCGCTGATGACCCGTATCGACCCGGTCAAGGTGCAGGCCATGACCGACGCGTCCAAGGAAGACCTGGTCGCCAGCCAGACCGACACCGGCGAATCGGCTCCGGCTGGCAACGGCGAACTGGCCAAGGACCCGCTCTCCCCGGAGATCGATTTCGACGCCTTTGCCGCTGTTGACCTGCGTGTTGCCCTGATCGTCAAGGCCGAAGCCGTGGAAGGGGCCGACAAACTGCTGCGCCTGACCCTGGATATCGGTGACGAGCGACGCAACGTGTTCTCCGGGATCAAGAGCGCTTATCCAGACCCGTCGAAGCTCGATGGTCGCCTGACCATGATGATCGCCAACCTCAAGCCACGGAAAATGAAGTTCGGCATCTCTGAAGGCATGGTGATGGCAGCCGGCCCTGGCGGCGAAGAGATCTACCTGCTGAGCCCCGACAGCGGCGCCAAGCCAGGCCAGCGTATCAAGTAAGCGTCTAGGCCTTTAGTGAGCGAGCCTGGTGCGGTTGGCCAGGCTTGTTGTAGTGAGCGGGTCTTGTTATGGCAGCTGGGCTTGATGTAGTGAGCTGGGCTTGTTGTGGCGAGCGGGCTTGCCCCGCGTTGGGGCGCGTAGCGGCCCTGAACCAGGCACCCGGTTCTGTCTGTAGGAATGCAGCAGCCCTGATGGGGCTGCTTCGCAGCCCAACGCGGGGCAAGCCCGCTCACCACAACAGCCTTCCATAAGCTTTAAGCCACAAGCTTCAAGCTTCAAGCTTCAAGCTAAGAGCCACGAGCCAGCTTGTAGCTTGCAGCTTGCAGCTTGCAGCTTTTAGCTAAACGCTCCGTTTGTCCAACCGGCATGCCAATGATTACTCCATGAATCTGATTCAACGTATCGACGCGCTGCTGCCGCAAACCCAATGCGGCAAGTGCGGGCACCCGGGTTGCAAGCCTTACGCCGAGGGCATCGCGCGTGGTGAGGCGATCAACAAATGTCCGCCCGGTGGGCAGGAAACCATCGCCGGCCTGGCGCTCTTGCTGCGTGTGCCAGCGCTGGAACTGGACACCAGCCGTGGCGAAGCCCCGGCGCAGGTTGCCTACATCCGCGAGGCAGAATGCATCGGCTGCACCAAATGCATCCAGGCCTGCCCGGTGGACGCGATTGTCGGCGCCGCCAAGTTGATGCACACCGTTATCGTCGATGAGTGCACCGGTTGCGACCTGTGTGTCGCGCCCTGCCCTGTCGACTGCATTGAGATACGCCCGACGGCCAACGTGTTGCCGATTGTGGGCGGCTTGGCGACCAATGAGTCCCAGCGTCATGAACGCGGCCTGAAACGCGATCGCGCGCGGCGGCGCTTTGAACAACGCAACGCACGCCTGCAACGGGAAGAAGCCTTCAAGCTCGCTGAACGCCTGGCACGGGCCCACCGCGCCGCACCAGAGGTCCCCACGCCACCCGATGCCGCTCAGGCAGCACAAGACGCCGCGATCAAGAAGGCCAAGATCACGCTCGCCATGAGCCGCGCGCAACTGCACAAATCCTTGAAGGCATTCGGCCACCCGCCGACCTTTGAGCAGCAGTCGCAATTGATCGTCCTGCAGCAGCAGTTCGAAGCGGCGGAGCAGGCGCTGGCGGCCCTGGAGGTCACCGAGCGAGCGGCGCCGCCCGCGCAAAAAGACCCTGCGCTCAAACGCGCAAAAATCCAATTGGCGATGCGCCGCGCCGAATTGAAAAAGGCTCAGGACCTGAACGCTGACGAGCAGCAACTGGCGACCTTGAGCGCTGCGCTGTCCAGCGCCGAGCAAGCCTTGCATGACGCCGAGACTGACAGTGAGCAGCCCCGGCCCGATTTACAGCGCGTGGAAAAACGTCCGATCGACGCCCAACTGCGGCAGCTGAAAACGGCGCTGGCCTATGCTCGAGCCGATGTCGCCAAGTTACAACGCCAACCAGGCGTCAGTGCCGATCAACTCAAAGCCGCACAACACGCGCTGGAGCAAGCGCAGCACTGCGTGGACACTCACGTCGGCGCTTGACCCACTGCAGGCGACGCTGCCGCGCGCCGTGGCGATGGTTTATCCTGCTCGGGTCATCGCCCGCGGGCCCCAAGCCTGGATTCACTTTTCATACTGATGTCGACCGTTTGCAAGGAACCCACCGCCCCATGAACGCCGCAAAACGCCTGGAAATTTTTCGCAGGCTTCACGAAGACAATCCGGAACCCAAGACCGAGCTGGCCTACACCACGCCGTTCGAGTTGCTGATTGCGGTGATCCTCTCGGCCCAATCCACGGACGTTGGCGTCAACAAGGCTACGGCGAAGCTGTATCCGGTGGCGAACACACCCGAGGCGATCTACGCCCTTGGGGTGGAAGGGTTATCGGAATACATCAAGACGATTGGCCTGTACAACAGCAAGGCCAAGAACGTGATCGAAACCTGCCGCCTGCTGGTCGAACTGCACGGCAGCGAAGTGCCGCAAACCCGCGAAGCCCTTGAAGCGCTGCCGGGAGTGGGCCGTAAAACCGCCAACGTGGTGCTCAACACCGCATTCCGACAACTGACCATGGCCGTGGACACGCATATATTTCGGGTCAGCAACCGCACCGGGATTGCCCGTGGCAAGAATGTGGTGGAAGTCGAAAAGCAGTTGATGAAATTTGTCCCCAAGCCCTATTTGCTCGACTCCCATCACTGGTTGATCCTGCATGGGCGCTACGTTTGCCAGGCGCGCAAGCCTCGCTGCGGCAGCTGTCGGATCGAAGACCTGTGCGAATACAAGGAAAAAACCTCCGACGATTGAGCAATCATTGATTTTCTCGATCAGTCGATTGAAAAAATCTTTTTTACCCGCTCATGGAATATCGTTATAAGGAGCGCCAACGGCAGTCTTAGCCCGGAGTTAACCTTATGAGCACTGGCAAAGAACAACTGGAAGTGGAAGACGACCTCGTTGAGTCGGATGACGATGGGGCAGAAGCACCTGTGGCAGAGGTGGCCAAGACCAATCTGAGCAAACGCCGCACCATCGACAATCTTCTGGAAGAGCGACGCTTGCAAAAACAGTTGGCCGACTACGACTTCGACCTCTGATAGAGCCTGTAACGGCCGGAAGCCTCCTTTACGGAGGCTTTTTTGTGCCGGCACACCTGGATTGACAGCGGCCCTATACCAGACCGTTGCGTTGGGCCAACTCGATCAGGTCCACCAGCGACCGTGCATTGAGTTTGAGCAGCAAGCGTGTCTTGTAGGTGCTGACGGTCTTGTTGCTGAGGAACATGCCGTCGGCGATCTCCTTGTTGGTTTTGCCTCGGGCCAACTGTTGCAACACCATCATCTCGCGACCGGAAAGGCGCTCGACCATGTCAGCCTCGCTGGCGTTGCCCATGGTGGAGCGCACCGAGTTCAGCGCCTGGTTGGGGAAATAGCTGTAGCCCGAGAGCACCGCTTTTATGGCACTCAGCAACTCGGTCAGATCCTGCTGCTTGCACACATAGCCGGCAGCCCCCGCCTGCATGCAGCGCATCGAGAAATGGCCGG
Organism: Pseudomonas sp. 13B_2.1_Bac1; assembly: GCF_025466155.1. Lineage (NCBI taxonomy): Bacteria > Pseudomonadati > Pseudomonadota > Gammaproteobacteria > Pseudomonadales > Pseudomonadaceae > Pseudomonas > Pseudomonas sp. 13B_2.1_Bac1. The sequence goes on from NZ_JANLOH010000022.1 coordinate 11,169, forward strand.
GGGCCTGCGACGTCAGCACCAGCACCTTGAACGGCGTGGCCTGCTTGGTGGACGACAGTCGGCAAATGACTTCCAGGCCGTCGAGCTTGGGAATTCCAATATCCAGTATGACAATGTCCGGCATATGCTCGCGCGCAAGTTGCAACGCATCGACACCGTTATCGGTCTCGGCAACGACCTCATAACCATGACGCTCCATTAGCATACGCACAGCAAGACGAATGACGGGATGATCATCCACGATCAGCACTTTATTCATGAGAAAGTCCAATTTCGCTGTTCGAATTATTCAGAGCAAACACAATAGCCTAGTCGTTTCCTAGTTGGCATAGCATTCACCCCCAAGTTAGAGCAACCAGAGACCCAACCCACAACCACTTCGGAATTAACCTACAAAAAAACGCTAACTCGGATGTGTCGAGATTTATGTGGCCTTTCAGACCTTTCCTGTGTCGCACATATTTTGAATGAAATATCCAACCAATAAGGGGGTTGGGGTAAACGCGGCGCACGCAACCTTCAGGAAATATCCCTTGCTTGCGGCGCAGGCATACGCAGGCCGGCGAAAAGCGGCCGCTGCGCTCAGTTCCATTTGACATATCCATTTACACTCAAAATCTCCTACAGAACTTTCATAAGCACTTAGTCAGAACACACTTACATGTGTGAATTTTCTGTAGGACATAGTTCCTAGTCAGATGTAAATAATTCGCCCCCCCAAGAAAATCGACAATAAATATTCAGAATGAAAATTTTATCCCTTAACAGCTCGGCAACTTTAAACATTTATAAACATGAGACTGTATTGCTTAATCGACAGGCAAAAAAAATGGCCCCTTGATAAAGGGGCCATTCTCACAACGCGTCTGACACTCAGAACAACTTGCGACCCTTGTTGGCCGCAATGCGCATGCGCAGTGCGTTCAACTTGATGAAGCCCGCAGCGTCCGCCTGGTTGTAGGCGCCGCCATCTTCTTCGAAGGTGGCGATATTGGCATCGAACAGCGACTCATCGGACTTGCGCCCGGTGACGATCACGTTGCCCTTGTACAGCTTCAGGCGCACCACACCATTCACGTGGGCCTGGGAAGCGTCGATCATCTGCTGCAGCATCAGACGCTCTGGGCTCCACCAGTAGCCGGTGTAGATCAGGCTGGCGTACTTGGGCATCAGCTCGTCTTTGAGGTGAGCGACTTCGCGGTCCAGGGTGATCGACTCGATGGCGCGGTGGGCGCGCAGCATGATGGTGCCGCCTGGGGTTTCGTAGCAGCCACGGGACTTCATGCCCACGTAGCGGTTCTCGACGATGTCGAGACGGCCGATACCGTGTTCACCACCGATACGGTTCAAGGTCGCCAGCACGGTGGCCGGGGTCATTTCGACGCCGTCCAGTGCGACGATGTCGCCGTTGCGGTAGGTCAGTTCCAGGTATTGCGGCTTGTCGGGTGCGTTCTCCGGGGAGACGGTCCAACGCCACATGTCTTCTTCGTGCTCGGTCCAGGTGTCTTCCAGCACGCCGCCTTCATAGGAGATGTGCAGCAGGTTGGCATCCATCGAGTACGGGGACTTCTTCTTGCCGTGACGCTCGATCGGGATCGCATGCTTTTCAGCGTAATCCATCAGCTTTTCACGCGACAGCAGGTCCCACTCACGCCAAGGGGCAATCACTTTGACGCCTGGCTTGAGGGCGTAGGCGCCCAATTCGAAGCGCACCTGGTCGTTGCCCTTGCCGGTAGCGCCATGGGAAATGGCGTCGGCGCCGGTTTCGTTGGCGATTTCAATCAGGCGCTTGGCGATCAGCGGACGTGCGATGGAAGTACCCAGCAGGTACTCGCCTTCGTAGACGGTGTTGGCGCGAAACATCGGGAAGACGAAATCGCGGACGAATTCTTCGCGCAGGTCGTCAATGTAGATCTCTTTCACGCCCATGGCTTGCGCCTTGGCACGTGCAGGTTCGACCTCTTCGCCCTGACCCAGGTCAGCGGTGAAGGTCACCACTTCACAGTTATAAGTATCCTGCAGCCACTTGAGGATCACCGAAGTGTCCAGGCCGCCGGAATACGCGAGAACGACCTTGTTTACGTCGGCCATGCCATCACTCCACGGGGTTGTACGGAAAGCCGTCGATTCTACCGACCAAAACCGTGAATTTACAGAGGCGCGACAGCAAATGAAGATAAAGCGACAGATTATGTCGAGTGAGCGACCGATGGTCGCATCACAGGGACGGGCTTATGATGTGTGTGCCGGGTTGCTCGGCGCAGTAGCCTGGGGCGCCGGCTTCTCGGGAGCGGCCCCGCGCTCCAGCTGAATATTCACGCGGCGGTTGCGCGCCCGGTTGGCCGCATTGGTGTTGGGTGCCAAGGGATAGCTTTCGCCGTGGAAACGCATGGTGATCTGCGACTCCTGGATACCATTGGCCTTGAAGTAATCCATCACCGCCAACGCGCGGCGGCGCGAGACATCGCGGTTGGTGAGGCGATTGCCACTGTTGTCCGAATGCCCGTTCAACTCGATATGGTTGACGGTGGGGTCGGCCTTCATGAACGCAAGAATCACCGACAGTTTTTTCTTCGCAGCCGCATCCAGCTCGATGCCGCCACCGGGGAAACCGACTTCGGTCTGCTTGACCTGATCGTAATTCATCGGCAGCAACTTGGTGGTACACAACTGATAGTCGTTGTAGGCCTTGTTGAATTTCACCGGCAACAGGCGAATTTCCGAATAGCCGCCTTCGCGCCCGTAATGCCGCACGGTCGGGCTACGTCCTTCCAGCAAACCGGTGAACAAGCGCCCGGCCTGGGCCTGAGAGCTGTTGAAGAGTACATCGCCACTGCCTGCCCGCACCGCCCCGAGGTTGATATCGCCCCGGCCCGGTTGCCAAGGGGCAGCCGCCGCCAGCAACGTGGCAGAGCCCGCGCCCAGCGCGCCGCTGTAGGCTTTCAGACGAAATGTTGCCTGCTCGCCAGCCCGGCGCACGAACTCACCCGAGCCGAAATCAGTGATTGGCTGGGTCAGGCGGCACTCGAACTGATCGCCTTCCACCTTCCACTCAATGTTCTCCAGACGTGTCTGGAACGTGAGGGCCATCGCAGGCAGGCTGGCGAACACACTGAGCAGGGCTAGGTAATGCTGGCGCACGGAAGGCTCCACTGGTTTCTACAACACTTCAAAGCGTCATACATCGTTAAGGCATACCTAGGGCTATCGGTTGCATCCGGCAAAACTTGATAGCGAGTGCCTGCAAGAGTCTTTTCCGGTAGCATTCCCACCAGATTGACCCGCCTGGAATCCCCAATGTCCGACCGCCTGACCCTGCTGCGTCCCGACGACTGGCATATTCATCTTCGCGATGGTGCTGCGTTGCCTCAAACCGTGGCCGATGTAGCGCGCACGTTTGGCCGCGCCATCATCATGCCCAACCTGGTACCTCCGGTGCGCAACGCCGCTGAAGCCGACGCCTATCGCCAGCGTATCCTCGCTGCGCGGCCGGCCGGCAGCCGCTTTGAACCGTTGATGGTGCTCTATCTCACCGACCGCACCCAGCCTGAAGAGATTCGCCAGGCCAAGGCCAGCGGTTTCGTGCACGCCGCCAAGCTGTACCCGGCGGGCGCGACCACCAACTCCGATTCCGGCGTGACCAGTATCGACAAGATCCTGCCGGCCATCGAAGCCATGGCGGAAGTCGGCATGCCGCTGCTGATCCACGGCGAAGTGACCCGTGGTGATGTCGACGTGTTCGATCGCGAGAAGATCTTCATCGACGAGCACATGCGCCGCGTGGTCGAGCTGTTCCCGACCCTGAAGGTGGTGTTCGAACACATCACCACGGCCGATGCGGTGCAGTTCGTCACTGAGGCTTCGGCCAATGTGGGCGCGACCATCACTGCGCATCACCTGCTCTACAACCGCAACCACATGCTGGTGGGCGGGATTCGGCCGCATTTCTATTGCCTGCCGATTCTCAAGCGCAACACCCATCAGGTCGCCCTGCTGGATGCAGCGACCAGCGGTAATCCGAAGTTCTTCCTCGGCACCGACTCCGCGCCCCATGCCCAACACGCCAAGGAAGCCGCGTGTGGCTGTGCCGGCTGCTACACCGCGTATGCCGCCATCGAGTTGTATGCCGAAGCGTTTGAACAACGCAACGCCCTGGACAAGCTCGAAGGTTTCGCCAGCCTCAACGGCCCGCGTTTCTACGGCCTGCCGGCGAACACCGACCGCATTACCCTGGTCCGTGAAGACTGGACCGCCCCTGCCAGCCTGCCGTTTGGCGAGCTGACTGTTATCCCGCTGCGCGCCGGTGAAACACTGCGCTGGCGCCTGCTGGAGGAAAGCAAGTGAGTGAAGACCATTACGATGACGAACACGAGCACAGTGGTGGCGGCTCCCGTCACCCGATGGCCGAGCGGTTTCGCGGTTATCTGCCGGTCGTTATCGACGTAGAGACTGGTGGTTTCAATTGCGCCACCGACGCCTTGCTGGAAATCGCCGCCACCACCATCGGCATGGATGAACAGGGTTTTGTGTTCCCGGAGCACACCCACTTCTTTCGCGTCGAGCCGTTCGAAGGCGCCAATATCGAAGCAGCAGCCCTGGAATTCACCGGGATCAAGCTCGATCACCCACTGCGCATGGCGGTGAGTGAAGAAGCGGCGCTGACCGATATTTTCCGTGGCGTGCGCAAGGCGTTGAAGGCTAATGGCTGCAAACGCGCAATCCTGGTAGGCCACAACAGCAGCTTTGACCTGGGTTTCCTGAATGCTGCCGTGGCGCGCCTCGATATGAAGCGTAACCCGTTCCACCCCTTCTCCAGCTTCGACACCGCCACCCTCGCAGGCCTGGCGTATGGCCAGACCGTACTGGCGAAAGCCTGCCAGGCAGCCGGTATCGACTTTGACGGACGCGAAGCCCACTCGGCGCGCTACGACACCGAGAAGACGGCCGAGCTGTTCTGCGGCATCGTCAACCGTTGGAAGCAGATGGGCGGCTGGGAAGACTTCAACGACTGACGGAGCGGTTGTGGTGACCTGCTTGCCCTGATGTGGCAAGCCGGTTTGCCCTGAGGTAGTAATGTGGCTGCGCTGTTGTGGTGAGCAGGCTTGCCCTGCGTTGGGCTGCGTAGCAGCCCCATAGGCACCCACAGGATTTATCAGGTAAACCGCGGTGTCTGGTTTTGGGGCTGCTGCGCAGCCCAACGCAGGACAAGCCTGCTCGCCACAAAAAGTCTCCTCACCACGAGAGGCTTGTTCCCCACAAGAAGCCTATTCAATACAAGAAGCTTGTTCCCCACGTGGAGCCTACTCACCACAGCCTGCTTGCCTTGATGCGGCAATCTGGCTGCTCTGTTGTGGTGAGCAGGCTTGCCCTGCGTTGGGCTGCGTAGCAGCCCCATTGGCACCAACAGGGTTTATCAGGTAAACCGCGGTGTCTGGTTTTGGGGCCGCTGCGCAGCCCAACGCAGGACAAGCCTGCTCGCCACAAGAAGCCTGCTCACCATGAGAGGCTTGTTTCCCACACGAAGCCTATTCAATACAAGAAGCTTGTTCCCCACGTGGAGCCTACTCACCAAAGCCTGCTTGCCTTGATGCGGCCATTTGGCTGCGCTGTTGTGGTGAGCAGGCTTGCCCTGCGTTGGGCTGCGTAGCAGCCCCATACGCATCCACAGGGTTTATCAGGTAAACCGCAGTGTCTGGTTTTGGGGCCGCTGCGCAGCCCAACGCAGGGCAAGCCTGCTCGCCACAAGAAGCCTGCTCACCACGAGAGGCTTGTTCCCCACAAGAAACCTATTCAATACAAGAAGCTTGTTCCCCACGTGGAGCCTACTCACCACAGCCTGCTTGCCTTGATGCGGTAATTTGGCTGCGCTGTTGTGGTGAGCAGGCTTGCCCTGCGTTGGGCTGCGTAGCAGCCCCATAGGCATCTACAGGATTTATCAGGTAAACCGCGGTGTCTGGTTTTGGGGCCGCTGCGCAGCCCAACGCAGGACAAGCCTGCTCGCCACAAGAAGCCTCCTCACCACGAGAGGCTTGTGCACAACAGGAAGCCTACTCACCACAGCCTGCTTGCCCTGCTGTGGTCATTTGGTTGCGCTGTTGTGGTGAGCAGGCTTGCCACAAGAGGCCTCCTGACCACGAGCAGCGCACTCGCGACTCAAAGCCAGTCACACGGCTGAATCCCGCGCATAAAAAAACCGGCCTTCTCAGGCCGGTTTTTTTACCGTGAAACTGGCTTACAGCTTGCCAGCGTTCTCGGTCAGGTAAGCCGCAACGCCTTCTGGCGAAGCGTTCATGCCTTTGTCGCCTTTTTTCCAGTTGGCAGGGCAGACTTCGCCGTGCTCTTCGTGGAATTGCAGAGCGTCGACCAGGCGGATCAGCTCTTCCATGTTACGACCCAGCGGCAGGTCGTTGATGATCTGGGAACGTACAACGCCCTTGTCGTCGATCAGGAACGCGCCACGGAAAGCCACGCCGCCTTCGGACTCAACGTCGTAGGCCTTGGCAATGTCGTGCTTCATGTCGGCAGCCATGGTGTATTTGACTTTGCCGATGCCGCCATCATTGATGGCAGTGTTGCGCCATGCGTTGTGGGTGAAATGGGAGTCGATGGAAACGGCAACCACTTCTACGTTGCGCGCCTTGAAATCGTCCATGCGGTGGTCCAGAGCGATCAGCTCCGAAGGGCAGACGAAGGTAAAGTCCAGCGGGTAGAAGAATACCAGGCCGTATTTGCCTTTGATGGCTTCAGACAGTTTGAAGCTGTCAACGATTTCGCCATTGCCGAGGACGGCAGGTACGTCGAAATCCGGGGCTTGTTTGCCGACGAGTACGCTCATTGGTTATCTCCTGATAGTAGGGTGACGATTGAAGTAAAAGGACCGGCCTCAAGTCTGCCGCATTCAAGCGACAGGCCCGTGACGCAGTCACGCTTCGTGAAGACCGAGCATCATACACTGAAAAAACCGTTCGTCAGTGCGTGCGCAATGCCTGCGAATACCCTACGAATCTACTTTGACAATCATTCTCGTTAACATTAAGATCCATCGCACTTAAGCCTTAAACCCGCGACGGTTCTCCCTTATGTATGTGTGCCTGTGTACTGGCGTCACCGACGGACAAATCCGCGAAGCAATCTACGAAGGTTGCTGCAGCTACAAGGAAGTACGTGAAACCACCGGCGTTGCCAGCCAGTGCGGAAAATGTGCTTGCCTCGCCAAGCAAGTGGTACGGGAAACCCTGACGCAGCTGCAGACAGCCCAGGCCGCGCTCCCCTACACAGCAGAATTTACACACGCCTAAATACGCGTGTTTTAAAGAACCGGACTTAGTGTCCGGTTTTTTTATGCCTGCAATTCAATTAGTTAGCGTCAAGACGCGGAACACAAACATTCTTATTCCGATTAATTTTCATTTATTATTCAATAACTTAGGTTTGACACTAGGGATTTCGCCGCTCAAACTCCGCCTTATACACAGCTATTACAGGGCAGGACCCCAGTCATGAAAGGCGACATCTCAGTCATCCAGCAACTCAACAAAATCCTTGCCAATGAACTGGTCGCGATCAATCAGTACTTTCTGCATGCGCGCATGTATGACGATTGGGGCCTGGAAAAGCTCGGCAAGCGTGAATACAAAGAATCCATCAAAGCCATGAAGGATGCCGACGCGCTGATCAAGCGCATCCTGTTCCTCGAAGGCCTGCCGAACGTGCAGGACCTGGGTAAGCTCAACATCGGTGAGCACACCCAGGAAATGATCAGCAGCGACCTGGGCTTTGAACGCAAGAGCCACAGCGACCTCAAGGCCGCCATTGCGCACTGTGAGACCAAGGGTGACTTCGGCAGCCGAGAACTGCTGGAAGATATCCTGGAAGACCAGGAAGAACATATCGACTGGCTGGAGACCCAACTGGGCCTGATCGACAAAGTCAGCCTGGAGAACTACCTGCAATCGCAGATGGGTGAATAAGCCCTAGGCGACAGGTACAAAAAAGCCCCGCTCTCTTATGAGAAGCGGGGCTTTTTATTAACCGATGATTTCGAGAATCAAGCGTCGGTCTTGGCTGCAGCGTTTTCCGCGGCTTTTTTGATCAGCGCCTGCAGCGAACCATCAGCGGCCATTTCGACGATGATGTCGCTACCGCCGACCAGCTCACCGGCAACCCACAGTTGTGGGAAAGTAGGCCAGTTGGCGTACTTCGGCAGGTTGGCGCGGATTTCAGGGTTTTGCAGGATATCCACGTAAGCGAACTTCTCGCCGCACGCCATGATGGCCTGGGACGCCTTCGCGGAGAAACCGCACTGGGGAGCGTTCGGAGCGCCCTTCATGTAAAGCAGAATGGTGTTGTTGGCAATCTGCTCTTTGATCGTTTCGATGATATCCATGGAACACCTCGGCTGGAACTTTGCGACTCACAGGTCGGCACGGTGGCGCATTGTAACGCAAAATCCCAGCGTGGTGCTCAGGCTCCTTAAGCGGCTGCAACCTGCACCGGCACCCCGTTCAACGCGGCGTTGCCGGACAATTCGTCCAATTGCCGTTCGTCAGTCAAGTCGTTCGCGCTCGCGCCCGGCTGGCTGCTGGCGATGGTCATCTGCACGCCGGGGCGGCCATGGCCCCAGCCGTGAGGCAGGCTGACCACGCCGGGCATCATGTCCAGGCTGGCCACCACCTCGACCTCGATCATGCCGATGCGCGAACTCACACGCACCCGCTGGCCAGCACTCAACTGCCGACGGCTCAGGTCGTCCGGATGCATCAGCAACTGGTGCCGAGGCTTGCCCTTCACCAGCCGGTGATAGTTGTGCATCCAGGAATTGTTGCTGCGCACATGGCGCCGACCGATCAGCAACAATTCGTCAGCCACCGGCACCGGCTGCGCGGCAAAACGCGCCAGGTCCGCGAGGATCACCGCCGGCGCCGCGCGCACCTTGCCATCAGCGGTTTTCAGACGCGCGGCGAGGTTGGGCTTGAGCGGGCCCAGATCCACGCCATGGGGATGCTCGGCGAGCATCGCTACCGACAACTTGTACCCGGACGCATCACCATAGGCCCCGGCCCGCAGCCCGAAATCGATCATCTGCGCTGGCGGCATGGTGGGCTTGAGCGCAGCGCCGGTGTGCGCCGCAAACGCTTGAGCCAGCCCGACAAAAATCTCCCAGTCATGCAGCGCGCCCGCAGGCTTGGGCAGGATTGCGCGATTGAAGCGGGTGACGTTACGCACCGCAAACATGTTGAAGGTGGTGTCGTAATGATCGTTTTCCAGCGCTGAGGTGGACGGCAGGATCAGGTCGGCATAGCGCGTGGTCTCGTTGATATACAGGTCGATACTGACCATGAACTCCAGGCCATCCAGGGCCTGTTCAAGCTGACGACCATTGGGCGTCGACAACACGGGGTTGCCGGCCACGGTCACCAGCGCGCGGATTTGTCCTTCACCTTCAGTGAGCATTTCCTCGGCGAGGGCCGACACCGGCAACTCGCCACCGTACTCCGGTCGTCCGGAGACCCGGCTCTGCCAGCGATTGAAATGCCCGCCGCCGGTGGACGCGACCAAGTCCACCGCCGGCGTGGTGCACAAGGCGCCGCCGACGCGGTCCAGGTTGCCGGTCACCAGGTTGATCAACTGCACCAGCCAATGGCACAGCGTGCCAAACGCCTGGGTCGAGACGCCCATGCGCCCGTAGCACACCGCCTTGTCGGCGCCTGCAAAGTCCCGCGCCAGCTGGCGAATCTGCTCAGCCGGCACCGCACATTGACCGCTCATGGCCTCAGCGGTAAAGCCGGCGATGGCCTGGCGCACCTCCTCCAGGCCTTCAACCGGCAGATGGCTGGCGCGGGTCAGGTTTTCGGTAAACAGCGTGTTGAGCACCCCGAACAACAACGCGGCATCCCCTCCCGGGCGCACGAACAGGTGCTGGTCAGCCATTGCCGCTGTCTCGCTGCGCCGAGGATCGACCACCACCACTTTGCCGCCCCGCGTCTGGATGGCCTTGAGGCGCTTCTCCACATCGGGGACGGTCATGATGCTGCCATTCGACGCCAGCGGGTTGCCGCCCAGGATCAGCATGAAGTCGGTGTGGTCGATGTCCGGGATCGGCAACAACAGCCCGTGTCCGTACATCAAGTGGCTGGTGAGGTGGTGGGGCAACTGGTCCACCGAGGTTGCGGAAAACCGGTTGCGTGTCTTCAGTTGGCCAAGGAAGTAGTTGCTATGGGTCATCAGCCCGTAGTTATGCACGCTCGGGTTGCCTTGATACACCGCCACCGCGTTTTGCCCGTGACGCGCCTGAATGCCCGCCAGCCGTTCGGCTACAAGCGCAAAGGCTTCTTCCCACGAGATCGACTGCCATTCGCTGCCCACGCGCCGCATCGGCTGGTGCAGGCGGTCCGGATCATTCTGGATATCCTGCAGCGCAACGGCCTTGGGGCAGATATGCCCACGGCTGAACGTATCCAGCGCGTCGCCCTTGATCGAAGTGATCGCCAGGCTGCCGTCGTCGGCCTGGGTGGTTTCCAGGGTCAGGCCGCAGATGGCTTCGCACAGGTGGCAGGCACGGTGATGGAGAGTCTTGGTCATGGCCAGTCTCTTTATTGGGGATGGCTGCACTATGGGCCGCGCCAGGCACAGCGACCAGTAACGTTCGTCCCGTGAATCGGCCGGCATCAGGCCCGGGCATGGGTATACGTGAGCAAATGTTTCAGAAACTTCCCACATAGCCGCCAAAACCGACGCAGCTTGGCCTGGGCGCGTCCCCGCGCATTGCAAAAGGCTGCGGCGCCAGTGTACAAATGGCCCGCTGCTGTCAGGAAACCGTCTTCAAACGCGCTCCGGCGCCCTGCTTGAACACCCTTAAAAACCGTAGCCCTATTGGTAAGACGCGACATTTAATTATAAGATCGCGCCTTCCCCTATTTCGTCGCCCCGTGCGGCTTTCGCCGCAGGTCTCGCCCGTTGTCACAATAAACAAGGCTTTGAGTATCTGCGGTCTGTTGCAAAAAGGTAGTTAATGATGAGCGCAAGGCACTTTCTCTCCCTGATGGATTGCACGCCCGAAGAGCTGGTCAGCGTGATCCGTCGAGGCATTGAGCTTAAAGACCTGCGTAACCGCGGCGTACTGTTCGAGCCTTTGAAAAACCGCGTGCTCGGCATGATTTTCGAGAAGTCGTCGACCCGCACCCGCTTGTCTTTCGAAGCCGGCATGATCCAGCTGGGTGGCCAGGCCATCTTCCTGTCGCCGCGCGACACCCAACTGGGCCGTGGCGAGCCGATCAGCGATTGCGCCATCGTCATGTCGCGCATGCTTGATGCGGTGATGATCCGTACCTTTGCCCACAGCACCTTGACCGAATTCGCTGCCAACTCGCGCGTGCCGGTGATCAATGGCCTGTCCGATGATCTGCACCCGTGCCAGTTGCTGGCCGACATGCAGACCTTCCTCGAACACCGCGGCTCGATCCAGGGCAAGACCGTGGCCTGGATCGGCGACGGCAATAACATGTGCAACAGCTATATAGAAGCGGCGATCCAATTCGATTTCCAGCTGCGCATTGCCTGCCCGGAAGGCTACGAGCCTGACGCACGTTTCCTCGAACAGGCCGGCGACCGCGTGACCGTGGTGCGTGATCCGCGCGAGGCGGTGATCGGCGCCCACCTGGTGAGCACCGACGTCTGGATCTCCATGGGCCAGGAGGACGAAACCGCCAAGCGCCTGGCGCTGTTTGCGCCCTTCCAGGTTACCCGCGCCCTGCTCGACCAGGCTGCGCCAGATGTGCTGTTCATGCACTGCCTGCCGGCCCACCGTGGCGAGGAAATCAGCCTCGACCTGCTCGACGACCCGCGCTCCGTGGCCTGGGACCAGGCAGAAAACCGCCTGCACGCACAGAAGGCCCTGCTCGAGTTCCTCGTCGAGCCGGCGTACCACCACGCATGAGCCAGCCATTACTGCTGAACCTGCGCAATCTGGCATGCGGCTATCAAGATCAACGTGTGGTGCAGAACCTCAACCTGCACCTCAATGCCGGCGACATCGGGTGCCTGCTCGGCTCCTCGGGCTGCGGCAAAACCACTACCCTGCGGGCGATCGCCGGGTTCGAGCCGGTGCATGAAGGTGAAATCAGCCTGGCCGGCGAAGTGATTTCCAGTGCCGGCTTCACCTTGGCTCCGGAGAAACGTCGCATCGGCATGGTGTTTCAGGACTACGCGCTGTTTCCGCACCTCAGCGTGGCGGACAACATCGCCTTCGGCATTCGCAAGCACCCGCAAAAAGACCGCGTGGTCGCCGAACTGCTGGAACTGGTGAACCTGAAGAACCTCGGCAAACGCTTTCCCCACGAGCTTTCCGGCGGCCAGCAACAACGGGTGGCCCTGGCCCGCGCCTTGGCGCCGGAACCGCAGCTGTTGTTGCTCGATGAACCCTTCTCCAACCTCGATGGCGAACTGCGGCGTAAGCTGAGCCACGAAGTTCGTGACATCCTCAAGGCACGCGGCACCAGTGCGATTCTGGTCACCCATGACCAGGAAGAAGCCTTCGCGGTGAGTGATCAGGTGGGCGTGTTTAAAGAGGGTCGGCTGGAGCAGTGGGACACGCCCTACAACCTCTACCACGAGCCGCAGACGCCGTATGTCGCCAGCTTTATTGGCCAGGGCTATTTCATCCGTGGCCAGCTCAGTTCGCCGGAATCGGTCAGCACCGAACTGGGCGACCTGCGAGGCAATCGTGCCTATACCTGGCCTACCGGTGGCGCAGTGGACGTGCTGCTGCGTCCGGACGACATCGTCTATGCGCCGGACAGCGCACTCAAAGCGCGGATCGTCGGCAAGACCTTCCTGGGCGCCTCAACCCTGTACCGCCTGCAATTGCCAACGGGCGCGCAGCTGGAGTCGATCTTCCCCAGCCATGCGGATCACCAGGTTGGCGCGGATGTGGGTATCCGTGTCGCGGCAGAACACCTGGTGTTGTTCCAGGCCTCGGGCAGCACTGCCGCGCAGATTCCGCATGCCGAATCCGGTGTGCGGCGTTATAGCCCGGCGAACTGACGCAATCCTATCGAAATGTGGGAGCGGGCTTGCTCGCGAATGCGCTACATCAGTCACTGCATCTTTGACTGTCACACCGCTTTCGCGGGCAAGCCCGCTCCCACATTGGATCTGCATTGGCCTGAGATCAGGCCGGGCCTATTAGCGCGAACTTGGCTTGGGGTATGTTCGACGAATCGCTCCCGCCTTTACAGCCCAACGAACTGACAAAACCCCATCGAAATGTGGGAGCGGGCTTGCTCGCGAATGCGCTTCATCAGTCACTGCATCTTTGACTGCCACACCGCTTTCGCGGGCAAGCCCGCTCCCACATTGGATCTGCACTGGCCTGAGATCAGGCC